>JAJFGE010000151.1 GCA_021776295.1 Hyphococcus sp. | reverse complement strand
TTCAGGAGCCAAATCGCGGGTTGAGGCGGTCTGTGGCGGGGCCAAAGAGTTCGGCGCTAAGATTGCGAAATTGTTGCCAGTTTCGGCTCCGTTTCACTCATCACTGATGGCGCCGGCCGCTGCGCGCATGACCGACGCGCTCGGCGAGACGGCCATTAAGGCGCCGGTGACGACATTGGTGGCGAATGTGACGGGGGGCGAGGCGGTACGCCCGGATATTATTCGCGACCTGCTCGTCAAGCAGGTCACGGGCCGGGTGCGCTGGACGCAAAGCGTCGGTTATATGATTGAAAAGGGCTGCGACAGTTTTATCGAAGTGGGTTCGGGCAAGGTGCTGTGCGGGTTAATCAGACGCATTAACCGCGACGTTAAAACCCTCAATGTCGGCGAGCCTGGCGACGTTGAAACCTTCTCAAAACTTTAGCCGGAACACTCAAAGAAAGAGACGTGCATGTTTGATTTAACAGGAAAACGCGCATTGGTGACTGGCGCCAGCGGGGGCATTGGCGGAGCCATTGCAAAGGCGCTGCATGACCAGGGCGCCAGCGTCGCCATTTCTGGAACCCGGGCTGAAAAGCTGGAAGCCTTGGCGGGTGAATTGAAAGACCGCGTCCATGTTACGCCGTGCAACTTGTCGGACTTGGATGCGGTTGATGCGCTCCCCAAGCAGGCGAGCGAGGCGATGGGCGGGCTCGATATTCTGGTCGCAAACGCTGGCGTTACCCGTGATACGCTGATGATGATGATGAAACCGGACATGTGGGACGAGGTTATCAAGATCAATCTCACCGCCTATTTCCGGCTCACAAAAGCAGCTTTGCGCGGTATGACTAAGCAACGTTTCGGGCGCATTATCGGCGTTACTTCAGTTGTCGGCGTTACCGGCAATGCCGGGCAGGCCAATTACGCCGCCTCGAAAGCCGGCATGATCGGTATGACCAAATCACTGGCCCAGGAAGTGGCGCGCCGCAATGTGACGGTGAATTGTATTGCGCCCGGCTTTATTCAGACCGCCATGACAGAAGCGCTCAACGAGCAGCAATGCGAAGCGATTTTGGGAAAAATTCCCGCCGGGGCGATGGGCAAAGCCGACGATATCGCCGTTGCTGCGGTCTATCTGGCCTCCGATGAGGCCAATTATATGACCGGCCAGACATTGCATGTGAATGGCGGAATGGCGATGATATAACGGGCCCTGTCGATGGGGCCGACCCTTTTGGCGTTGCAACCTCGGGCAATTTGCCGTAATCCGCCGAAAACCATGCTTTGCCGGCTTCTCGAGCTGGCCGCCGTAGTATTCTAAACTAGACGATTTAAGGAGCCTTGGATGTCTGATCTTGCAGAACGCGTTAAGAAAATTGTCGTTGAACATCTCGATGCCGACCCGGCCAAAGTTGAGCCGAAAGCAAGCTTTATCGACGACCTCGGCGCCGATAGTCTTGATATCGTCGAGCTTGTGATGGCGTTCGAGGAAGAGTTTGACGTTGAAATTCCAGATGATGCGGCTGAAACCATTCAGTCTGTCGGGGACGCGATCAAGTTCATCGAAGAGCAAAAAAAGTAGCTGGCTTTTGCGTTTAAGCCGCTCCACCAGACGGGGCGGGCGCACCCTTTCGCCGGCAATCATTTCTAGCAGCATGGTGTTCGCCCCCCGCGTCGGTCGCGAGGGGCGAAACGTGTCTTTGGAGGCTGAATAATGCGGCGCGTCGTTGTCACGGGAATGGGCATTGTCTCACCGCTGGGCTTCGGTATTGAAGCCGTATGGCGACGATTGATCGACGGCCAATCCGGCGCCGGGCGGATTGAAAAGTTCGATACCGCACAAATGGCTTGCCAGATCGCAGCTGAAGTGCCGCGCAGCGATGGTTATGGCGGCGGCGCGGCAGCGGGTGATGCAGCGTTCAACGCCGGCGACTGGGTTGAGCCGCGCGAGCAGCGCCGCATGGGAGACTTTATCGTCTATGGCATCGCTGCTGCACAAATGGCCTATGAAGATTCTGGCCTCGATATAAAAACCGACGAAGAACGCGAACGCATTGGCGTAATGACCGGCTCAGGCATTGGCGGGCTGCAGGGCATTGAATCAGAAGTGCTCGTTCTCAACGAGAAAGGACCACGCCGGGTCTCGCCATTCTTTATCACTGGCAATTTGATCAATCTCGTTTCCGGCCAGATTTCTATTCGTCTGGGTCTAAAGGGCCCCAATCACGCGGTAGTGACGGCGTGTTCATCGGGCGCGCATGCGATTGGCGATGCAGCAAGAATGATTGCGCTTGACGACGCCGATATGATGCTCGCCGGCGGCGCTGAATCTACCATTTGCCCGATTGGCATTGCCGGCTTTACCGCGTGCCGGGCGCTGACGACGCATTTTAACGACACGCCGGAAAAGGCTTCTCGGCCATATGACAAAGACCGCGACGGCTTTTTGATGGGCGAGGGTGCAGGTTTTGTCGTGCTTGAGGAATTGGAACGTGCCAAGGCGCGCGGCGCCAAAATTTATGGTGAAGTGATCGGCTACGGTATGTCCGGCGACGCTTATCATATTACTGCGCCCGCCGAAGACGGCGATGGCGGGTTTCGCTCTATGGGTATGGCGTTGAAGCGCGCGGGCCTTGCTCCAAAGGATATCGATTATATCAACGCCCATGGCACATCAACACCGCTCGGCGACGAGATTGAACTGGGCGCGGTGGAGCGTCTGTTTGGCGATGCCGCCTCAGATATGGTGATGTCATCGACAAAATCTGCAACTGGTCATCTTCTCGGCGCCGCCGGCGCTGTGGAGGCGATTTTCTGTCTTCTGGCGATGCGCGACGGCGTTGCGCCGCCGACCATCAATCTCGACAATCCTTCCGTTGAGACCCCGATTAATCTTGCCGCCAACAAGGCTGTGGAAAAACAGATCAACGTAGTGCTTTCAAATTCCTTTGGTTTTGGCGGCACCAACGCTTCTCTGGTGATGCGCCGGATAGACGGGTAAGCTGTTTGCGGGCGAGGCATCCTCGCAAACCAGCTGGAGGCGAGATGCGGGCAAAAGACGACATGGACTCTTCAACAGACCGGCGGCGCGGCGGCGTCAGGTCGTTTTTGTTTTTACTGGCGGGGCTTGGTCTTTTGGCGACCGCAGTGCTCGGTGTCGGCGGATATCTCGGCTATCGTGAAGCCAAAAGTCCAGGACCGGCGGATACGGCGACGGTTGTGATGTTGGAACCCGGCAGCGCGGTGTCGACCATCGCCTACACGCTTCAAGACGCTGGCGTTATTCGTAATGCCGAATTCTTCACCGCCGTGGTGCGAATGCGCAGAGCGCAGAGCGGTCTGAAAGCCGGTGAATATGAAGTCCCCGCACGCGCAAGCCTGATGGATATCATCGATCTTCTGATCGAGGGCAAAAGCATTCTGCATTATTTTACCGCGCCGGAAGGGCTGACGACGACGCAGATTTTGCGGTTGATTACAGCGGACCAAACGCTTGTTACTGAAATTACGCTTGAGCCGCCGGAAGGCGAATTGCTGCCTGAGACGTATGCGTTCACGCGCGGCGAGACCCGTGATGAAATCATCCGCCGGATGATGAAATCGCAAGATGCGCTGATTGACGAGATATGGGACGGGCGGGCGATGGAACTACCGTTTTCTACGCCGGCCGAGGCGATTATTCTGGCGTCGATTGTTGAAAAAGAAACCGGCGTCGCTGATGAGCGCACCCGCATTGCGGCGGTGTTTGTCAATCGTCTGAAGCGCAATATGCGCCTGGAGTCCGATCCGACCATTATCTATGGGCTGACAAAGGGCGAGCCGCTGGGCAGGGGTTTGCGCCAAAGCGAGTTGCGCGGGCGCACGCCCTATAACACTTATGTCATAAAAGGGCTGCCGCCGACGCCGATTGGCAATCCCGGCCGCGCTGCGATTGAAGCGGTTCTGCATCCCGCGGAGACCGATGAAATATTTTTCGTTGCCGACGGTTCGGGCGGTCATGTGTTCTCGTCAACCAATCGCGACCACGAGCGTAACGTCGCGCAGTGGCGGCGCGTGGAACGAGAACGACGCCAGGGCGGATAAAGGGCGGCCAGTGACATTTCCGATTTCTTCGATGACCGGTTTTGCGCGTCTTGACGGCGTGCATGAGCAGTGGCGCTGGACATGGGAGATGAAAAGCGTCAATGGCCGCGGTCTCGAAATGCGGGTGCGATTACCGCAAGGGTTTGACGATGTTGAGCCTGAGCTGCGCGGCCTGGCCCGGGCAAAACTCAACCGTGGTTCGGTCAATATCAACCTGACACTGCAATCGGAATCGACCGATGCGCACTACCGCATCAATCAGGCAGCGCTCGACGACGTGTTGTCGATGATTAAACAAATCAGCACCGACATAAAATGCGACCTGCCTCGGGCTGAGGCGGTTCTGGCTCTGCGCGGCGTGATTGAACCGGCGGACGAAGTCCAGAGCGAAGCCGCGCGCAAGGGACTTATCAAGGCGCTGCTGGTGAGTTTTAAAAAAGCGGTCGAAGGCCTTGTCGCAGCGCGCGCCAGCGAGGGCGCCGCTATGGGCGCGGTGTTGTCGGGGCTGTTGGACGAGGTTGAGCGACTTACCAGCGCCGCCGCCGCGCTTGGCGCCGCTGCGCCTGAGGCTTTGCGGGCGAGGCTTCAGGCGCAACTCGGCGAGCTGCTCGCCGGGGCGCAAATCCCTGAAGACCGTCTGACGCAGGAAGTAGCGCTCCTCGCCGTCAAGGCTGATATTCGCGAAGAACTTGACCGGCTGCATTCACATATCGCCGCCGGCCGGGCTTTGCTTGGCGAGCGCGGACCAGTTGGCCGCCAGCTTGATTTCCTGACCCAGGAGTTTAACCGTGAGGTCAACACCTTGTGTTCCAAAGCGCCTGATATGGCGTTGAAACGCATCGGCCTCGATTTAAAGAAAACCATCGATCAACTCCGCGAACAGGTACAGAATATTGAATAGAGAGATGCGATGATCGGCGGCGATCTGAAAGTTGCCCGCAGGGGCCTGATGTTTATTTTGTCGAGCCCCTCCGGCGCCGGCAAAACGACGCTGGCTGGCCGCATTCTTGAAAAAGAAGACCAGATGGTGCTGTCGGTATCGGTGACCACGCGCGAGCGACGGGCGGGGGAGGTTCACGGCAAGGATTATTATTTCGTGTCGCAAGAGGAATTCTTCCGCATGCGCGACAGTGGCGAGTTGCTGGAATGGGCGAACGTGTTTGGCAATTATTACGGCACGCCGCGGGCGCTGGTGGAAGACACGCTACGGCAGGGAAAAGACGTTCTGTTCGATATTGACTGGCAGGGCGCGCAACAGCTTGATGAGGTTGCGGGCGAGGATGTTGTTAAGGTGTTTATTCTGCCGCCATCGCGCAAAGAGCTGGAAGCGCGGCTTCGACGGCGGGCGCAGGACACAGAAGGCGTGGTCCAGAAAAGGATGGCGAAAGCCGATGCGGAGATGTCACATTGGGCTGAATATGACTATGTCATCGTCAACTATCAGCTCGACGAATCTGAGGAGCTACTGCGGTCAATCCTGTTCGGCGAGCGTTTAAAACGCCGCCGGCAAATTGGTCTTGCCTCAATTGTCAAAGAGATGACCGGCGACGGTTAAGCCGCCAATCCTTTTTGCGCTGCTTAGCGGAACACCACTTTCGCGATCTCGAAGGTACGCGCGCCGCCTGGCGCTGTGACCTCCACGCTTTCGCCCTGGGCTTTGCCGATGACAGCGCGGGCGATTGGCGAAGAAACCGAAATTTTTCGGTCTTTTACATCAGCCTCAAGATCGCCAACGATCTGCCAGACTTTTTTGTCTTCTGTGTCTTCATCGATCAACGTGACTGTGGCGCCAAACTTGACGGTTTTGCCTTTCAGCTTCGTCACATCGATGACTTCGGCGCGCGTGAATTTATCTTCGAGGTCGAGAATCTGACCTTCAATCCAGCCCTGACGGTCTTTTGCCGTGTGATATTCTGCATTCTCGGACAGATCGCCATGCGCCCGCGCCTCGGCGATCGCCTGGATGACAGCGGGCCGGTCTTCGTTTTTGAGTTTTTTCAGATCCGATTCCAGTTGTTTGTAACCGTCTATCGTCATCGGGAACTTATCCATATCGTTGCGCTTTCTATTCTGTCCGTGCCTTGGGTCTGAAACTTGGCGTCTGAAATTTGGCGCCTGAAATTTAAGTGAAAAAAATAGCGCGGCCGGGCGGGCTAGCCGCGGCCGTCGCTTCAGGCAGTGTTGATATTAATACCGGGCGGCTTCAATTTCAAGTCTGGGGCGTGAAAAATCGATCATCAAAATTTGTAAAATGGTTTGAAAACAGCACATTAAGGCCGCCAGGCAAGGCAATTCGCCAGGCCGGCAAAGCGCCACAAGCGGCTCGGGGCAGTGGCTAGTTTGCGAAATAGGACTGCAAGGACGCGACCTCGACGCCGCCGGCCCGTAGCGCTTCAATCGCCTGAACGGCTGCGCGAGCGCCCGCTGCGGTGGTGATACAGGGGATTTTCTGCGCCAGGGCCGTGATCCGGATCGAGCGCGAATCCTTGACCGCTTGAGCGCCCTCGGTGGTGTTGAAGATCAGATCGACAGCGCCATTTTTTAAAGCATCGACAATGTGCGGGCGGCCCTCAAGCACTTTATTGACGCGCTCAACGTCAAGCCCCTGCGTGCGGAGATAGTCCGCAGTGCCGCCCGTGGCGATGATGGTAAAGCCCATATCCAGCAATCGGCGCGCGGCGCCGGCCATCTCCGGCTTGTCGGCGTCTTTCAGTGAGATAAACACGCAACCCGTCTCCGGCATATGTGCGCCGACCCCGATCAGGCTTTTGGCGCGCGCCTTGGCGAAATTCACGTCGATCCCCATAACCTCGCCGGTAGAGCGCATTTCCGGGCCGAGCACAGTATCGACCCCGGGAAAGCGTGAGAACGGAAACACCACCTCCTTCACCGACATGTGCGACAATGTTGGCGATGCCAAACCAAGCGTCGATATCTTCTCTCCCGCCATTACCTTTGCGGCGATGCGCGCAATCGGCAGGCCCGTGGCCTTGGCGACAAACGGCGCGGTGCGCGATGCGCGCGGGTTGACTTCCAGAAGGAAGATAACGCCGTCTTGTATTGCATACTGAACATTCATCAGGCCAATAACGCCAAGCGCCAGACCGAGTTGTCTGGTCTGGTTTTCAAGTTCGGCAATCACATCTGCGGGTAGTGTATAAGGCGGCAGAGAGCAGGCGCTATCGCCGGAGTGAATGCCGGCCTCTTCAATATGCTCCATGATTGCCGCGATAAACACCTCATCGCCATCGCAAATTGCGTCGACATCGACTTCGACCGCGTTCTGGAGATATTGATCGAGCAGAAGCGGCTCGTCTTCGGTTATTTCAATCTGCGCGGTCGCAAGATATTGCTTGAGGCCGGCGTCGTCATGGATGATTTCCATCGCCCGGCCGCCGAGCACATAAGAGGGGCGCGTCACTAACGGATAGCCTACCTGTACGGCAATCCCGGCGGCTTCCTCGCGCGATGCGGCGGTTGCGTTTTTCGGCTGCAAGAGACCGAGCTGCGTCACCAGCTTTTGGAACCGCTCACGATCTTCTGCGAGATCAATGGAATCGTAGGAGGTGCCGAGAATCGGGACGCCCTCACCCTCAAGCGTTTCAGCGAGCTTGAGCGGTGTTTGGCCGCCATATTGGACGATGACGCCGAGCAATGCGCCCGAGGCTTGTTCCTTCTCAACGATTTCCAGCACATCCTCCGCCGTCAGTGGCTCGAAATAAAGCCGGTCCGATGTGTCGTAATCGGTTGAAACTGTTTCCGGGTTGCAATTGACCATTATCGATTCAACGCCGATATCGGCGAGCGCGAAGGCTGCATGGCAGCAACAATAGTCAAACTCGATGCCCTGGCCGATCCGGTTCGGGCCGCCGCCGAGAATGATCACTTTTTTGCGCGTGCTGGGCTGTGCCTCACACATAGACGCATTGTTGAATGCTGGTTCGTATGCAGAATACATATAAGGCGTTTTTGCTGCAAATTCGGCCGCACAGCTGTCGATGCGCTTATAGACCGGCCGTACGCCGCGCGCATGGCGGTGGGTGCGCACGTCTTTCTCCGCGCCGCCGCAGAGTTGGGCGAGGCGCTTGTCGGAAAAGCCCATGGATTTGAGCATCCGCAGCTGTTCGGGATTGTCCGGCAGGCCGTTGCGAGCGACGGTTTTTTCCGTAGCCACAATCTCGTCGATACGGTCGAGGATCCACGGGTCATAGCGCGTGATGGCGCGCACCTGTTCGATGGGGAGGCCATGGCGCAGCGCCTCGGCGGCAACGCGTAACCGGTCTGGCGTCGGCGCCGCCAGCGCCGCGCGGAAAGCGTTGACGTCGTCGCCCTCATCGAGACCGGGCACATCAATCGGATCAAGCCCGCAAAGCCCGGTTTCCAGCGAGCGCAATGCTTTTTGCAACGATTCGTGAAATGTCCGGCCAATCGCCATCGCCTCGCCAACCGACTTCATTGCCGTTGACAGCATCGCCTCGGCGCCCGGAAATTTCTCAAACGCAAAGCGCGGTATCTTGGTGACGACATAGTCAATCGTTGGCTCAAACGAGGCCGGGGTGGCGCCGGTAATATCGTTGTTAAGTTCGTCGAGCGTGTAGCCGATGGCGAGCTTTGCCGCGATGCGGGCAATCGGAAATCCGGTCGCCTTCGACGCCAGCGCAGAAGAGCGTGACACGCGCGGGTTCATTTCAATAACGACGAGGCGGCCATTGTCTGGGTTGATTGCGAACTGAACATTAGACCCTCCGGTCTCCACCCCGATCTCGCGCATCACCGCGATCGAGGCGTTGCGCATGATCTGCAATTCTTTGTCGGTCAGCGTCAGCGCCGGGGCGATGGTGATGGAATCGCCGGTGTGAACGCCCATCGGATCGACGTTTTCAATCGAGCAGACGATGATGCAATTATCCGCCTTGTCGCGGACAACCTCCATCTCAAATTCTTTCCAGCCGATCAGGCTTTCATCGATCAACACCTGTCCGACCGGGGAGGCGTCAATGCCTGAACGGACGAAATGTTCAAACTCTTCGCGATTGTAAGCAACGCCGCCGCCAGCGCCGCCAAGCGTAAAGGCCGGGCGAATGATCACCGGCAGGCCGATGTCATCTATTGCGTTGAGCGCAGCCGCGACGCCGGCGGCGCGGTCATAACCGATGGTCTCGCCGTGCTCATTTTTCATCGGCGAAGAGGCGGCGATAACCGAGCGCGGATTTTCAAGGCCGATCTTTTCCATCGCCGCACGGAATTTCTTACGGTCCTCCGCTTTTTCAATCACCTCGGCGCGCGCGCCAATCATTTCAACGCCGTATTTCGCCAACACGCCAGTGCGCTCAAGATCGAGAGCGCAGTTGAGCGCGGTCTGCCCGCCCATGGTCGGCAACACCGCGTCTGGGCGCTCGCGCGCTATCACCATCTCGACAAATTCCGGCGTCACCGGCTCGATATAGGTGGCGTCGGCAAGCTCCGGGTCGGTCATGATGGTGGCCGGATTGGAATTCACCAGGATCACCCGGTAGCCTTCTTCTTTCAGCGCTTTTACCGCCTGGACGCCGGAATAATCGAACTCGCAAGCCTGGCCGATAACGATAGGCCCGGCGCCGATAATAAGAACGGAAGAGATGTCGTTGCGTTTCGGCATGTTTACTCGCGCGCAAGTCCGCTCCCGTGATGCATGCTGGCGAGCAGCCTTGCATGATGCGGGCGCGGAATCAGATGTCGATTAAAGCGGTGTTTTATGGGATGCGAGCCAAAAGGGAAAGCCGCTGTGGCGCTGAAAGATGCATTGTTGTTTCGTCTAAAGTTTTCTGTTGACATGACACCAAAAGGTTTCTTATAACGCGAAACCATAAGGTTTTATATTATGATCAACACCGCATCCGCCCAGCCTATCTTTAGAGCGCTCGCCGACCCGACCCGGCGCGAGATCATATCGATGCTCGCCGCTGGCGCGCGGCCCATTGGCGACATTACCGACGCTTTCGACATCACCCGCCCGGCGATCGCAAAACATCTGCGCATTCTCGAACAGGGCGGCCTGATTACCGTTGAGGTGAAGGGCCGCGAACGGATCAACCGACTAAATCCGCAGGCGCTGAAGACCGCTTCGGACTGGCTCAACTATTTTGAAGCGTTCTGGGATGAGCGCCTCGCTAAACTCAAAGAAGTCGTGGAGGACAAAAAATGAGTGGAATGAAAATCGTAAAGACGTTGTTTTTAAAAGCGCCGCCGGAACATGTGTGGACATTTCTGACCGACCCGGACCGGCTTGCGGAATGGTTTCACCGCGGCAGCGGGGAGCTTTCTGAAGGCAGTGACTGGGTTCTTCAAAATAACTCCTATGGCAAGGAAGGCGACAGGCTTTGCTGGGGAAAGGTTCTCGAAATGAAAAAACCTGAACGGCTTGTGCATACATTTACTCACGGAATGCTGCAGGGGGTAGAGACGAAATGTAGCTGGACGCTGGAGAAAGTCATGGGCGGCACGATTTTAACGCTTGTCCATGATGGCTGGGACAAAGTCGAAGAAGACGCGTTCGGCATGGCCGCCAATCACGATAGCGGCTGGGACGATCACTTGGCGCGCATGCGTAAAGTGGTGAGTTAGTCCTATGCATTCGCGAACAGAGGGCCGGTTATGAAAACCGGTCAAATAGTCTCCAAAGATGAATGGCTCAAGGCTCGTCTCGATTTGTTGGCGAAAGAAAAGCAAGCCACGCAGGCGAGAGATGCGCTGACACGCCAACGGATGGCGATGCCTTGGGTGGAAATTAGCAAAGACTATGTTTTTGAGGGGGCCGCGGGCCAGGTCAGTCTCAAAGATCTGTTCGAAGACAAAGACCAGCTCATTGTCTATCATTTCATGTTCGAGCCCGACTGGGGAGCGGGGTGTAAATCCTGCTCGTTCATTGCCGATCACGCGGGCCCATCTGCCGTTCACATCGCGCAGCGTGATGTTAGCTTTGCGGTTGTCTCCATAGCGCCGCTTGAAAAGCTTCAGGCTTTCAGGCGGCGAATGGGATGGCGCTTTAATTGGGTTTCATCTGCAGGCTCTGATTTCAATCGCGACTTCTACGTTTCCTTCACGGATGCGGAACTGGACGGCAAAGGGTATTATAATTATCGCGAGCAGGGTTTCCCGTGCCGGGAGGCGCCGGGCGTAAGCGTCTTTGCAAAAGGCGACGATGGCGGAATTTATCACACCTATTCAGCCTATGGACGCGGGCTGGAAAACCTCATGGGCGCCTACCGCCTTCTCGATATTGTACCGAAAGGCCGCGATGAAAGCGGTTTTTCACACAATATGGAATGGCTGCGCTTGAAAGACGCGTATGATTGATAGGCGGGTTTGCCGTCGGGCCTATTGCCAGCGTTTGGCGAGCTTTTGATCGATAGCGTCGCCCGGCCTTTGCTCTGCACCCTGATAGCCAGTAACGCTATCGCCGACAAAGGGGTTGGTTTGGCGCTCACGCCCAAATGTTGAGGCCGGCCCGTGACCGGGTACAAACTGCATCTCGGACCCGAGCGGCCACAGCTTTTGGGTGATGGAATCAATCAAGGCCTGGTGGTCGCTCTGGGGAAAGTCAGTGCGCCCGATCGACCCGGCAAACAGAACGTCTCCGACAAAGGCGATATTGGCGCCTTGGTGATAGATGACGACATGTCCCGGCGTATGACCAGGCGTCGTGACGACGTTGAATTCGATGCCGTCGAGTGCAAGCGTGTCGCCATCTTTGAGCCATGTGTCGGGTGCGCAATTCTCACCCATGCCGGGATGGCCATACTGCGCCCATTGCGCTGCGATTTCATCGAGCCAGAACGTGTCGGCCTTGTGCGGCCCGGTGATCGGTGCGCCGGTTTTGCGTTTTAGCGCTTCCGCGCCGCCGGCATGATCAAGATGGCCATGGGTCAACCAGATCTGCTCGATGGTCGCACCGAACTCTTCGGCCGCTTTGAGGATTTTATCCGCCTCGCCGCCGGGGTCGACCACCGCAGCTTTGCCGGACGGCGCCTTGATTATGGAGCAATTTTGTTGCAACGGCGTCACCGGGACAACGCGAATCTGAAAGGGCGGTTGGGTTTGCGGGTTGGTCATTGGCCGTCAATAGCGATTTGCATCGTAAAAGGGAACCGGGCAAGCTTGGCGACTAGTCGCTTGGCGGCTTGCTGTCGGCGACGTTGAGAACAACGAAATGGCTCTGACAATCCGAAATCGCGATGCGCGCCGGTTATGGCTGGACCGTCAGGGCTTGTTGCAACCCCCAACCGGCGCCCTTGATCAGGCGGGGCTCGCGGCAATTATTGAACGCCTAGGATTTGTTCAGCTTGACACCATCCGCATCATCGCGCGCGCTCACGATCATATTTTATGGTCGCGCAACCAGAACTACCGTGAGCCGATGCTGGATCGGTTGATGCAAAGCCGCATGGTTTTTGAGCATTTCACCCACGACGCCTCGGTGTTGCCGATGGTGTTTTATCCCTATTGGCGCCGCCAGTTTGTGCGCATGCGCACAAGGGTGGAAGACAGCCGATGGTACGAAGCGATGCCGTCAAAACGCGAGCGCGAGAAAATTTTAAAGCGCGTGGAAGAGGAGGGCCCGCTATCGACGCGTGACTTTGAAATTCGGCAGAAATCAAAATCCAACCACGTCTGGGCGCGCCCGCCGCATAAGGTGGCGCTGGATTTTTACTGGTATGCGGGCGTGCTGGCGACCTGTCATCGCAAGAATTTTATCAAACACTATGACACCTCTGAAAAAATTATTCCCGGCGCATACCGAACCAAATCAGTTAGCGACGCCAGGCAAGTGAACTGGCTTTGTTCCAACGCTCTTGAACGGCTCGGTTTTGCCAGCGAAGGTGATCTGCAACGGTTCTGGGACGCCGTTGGTTTGGGCGAAGTTAAAGCCTGGACCAAGAAGAACCGCAAAAAACTCATCTCTGTTGAGGTTGAGGCGGCAAATGGCGAGGCTTACAAAGCCTTGGCGTCGGGCGATATTGAAGAGCGGCTGGCGGCGTTAAAGCCCGCGACCAGCCGGTTGCGGATTTTAAATCCGTTCGATCCGGTTATCCGCGACAGGGCGCGCCTTGAACGGCTATTCGGCTTTGAATATCGCGTAGAAATGTTCACACCCGCAGCTAAACGCCAGTATGGGTATTATGTCTACCCAATACTGGAAGGCGAACGCTTTGTTGGTCGCATCGAAGTGCGCGCTGACCGCAAGAAGAAAACACTATCCGTCGACAATATTTGGTGGGAGAGGGGCGTTAAGGCGACCAATACGCGTCGGCGCAAGCTGGATGCGGAGCTGGAACGCATCGGTCGGTTTGTCGGCGCGAGAGATGTGGCGTGGAAGTGTGACGCGTCATGACGCCGATATCGTGCGGCTAGGACATAACTCACCGCCTTGCTATCTCGGCCATAGGCGCTGATCGCGCTGTTATTTCTGATCTTGGCAAGGATGGCGAACTCTGGTTTTCTTAAACAAGTGTTACGCTTCGCGCCGTATTCAGCTGCAACCCAAACGCCTTCCTATAATCGAGGAAGAAGGAACCAATGAATGACAGAAAATTCGAAGCGGTTTGAAATGAAAAGAGGCGTAAGAGTCTTCGACGACCATAGCATAGTAGAATCGAAAAAAGCGCAAGATAATTTTATTGCGATTATCGAAGACGCTGAAAAGATGGGATGCGAAGAGGCCCTCAATAGGCATAATCACAATGTTGAATATTTAACCGATAAAACTAGGGCGAAATATATTGATTTCACTAAAATAGAGGACAGTGACGTTGTTCTGGAAATTGGCGCCAGTATGGGCCAACACACGCGCCTTATCGCAAAGAAATGCAGCAAACTTGAGGCGCTTGAAGTTGTTCCGGAACAGGCGATGTTTGCGAAATTGTGGTGTGAGCAGTCGGGCTCCAACAATGTGTGTTTTAGCGCCGGTGGTGCGAGTGGTTATCTTCCCTATGAATCCAACACATTCAATCTGGTTATTATGAATTACGTGTTGGAGTGGAGCGCCAGTCGCGCGGATGTTAATCCGGAAATATTTCATTTGCGTTTGCTTTCCGAAATTCAGCGGATTCTTCGCCCCGGCGGCCGCATGTTCGTTTCAACAAAAAACAGGTACTCGCTCCGCATACTTCTGGGTGGTATGGACGAGCATCTAGGCATTCGATTTGGCAACGCCTTGCCGCGCGTGATGGGTCGCTTTTTTTCAAGCAGCCAGCATCCAGATGAACCGAAAGGTTATCTCCATTCGCGGAAAAAATTTGAAAAACTGATCTCTAAGGCTGGGTTTTCTGATTTACAGGCGATTTTATTTTTTCCGGACGCAAGAAATCCGGCGTTTGTCGAATATTTCGATACGGAAGGAATGAAAAAACTCAGTAACATGAGGGCAGAAAATCTCGCCAAAAAGGATAAATTCTTTATCAAGCTGCCAACGTTTCTCAAAAAGAATGTTGCAGCGTCGCATGCATATCTTGCAAGAAAGCAATAGCGACATGACCCTCGAGATCGAGGACTATGTCATCGATATTGTAAAGATCGCGGGCGAAAAGCTGAACCGCAGCTTCAATATTGAGAGCCTGTCCTGGATATCACGTCCTGACAACAACAGTCAGGTCGCAGACGCAGCAATGATCCTTAAGGTCAAGGCGCGCAAGCGACGCCATGACGCCGTTTTGATTATCTCAAATCCTCGTTTTCCAAACTTCGTAGCCGCCGCCGTCAATAAGACTAAACTCGTCTATCAACACGTTCAGCCTTCGATCCAGGAAACGGTTTTGCTGCCCGATTTTCACGATAATCATGGCGAACAGAGTTTTGCGGTTTATCCAAAGCTCATTCCAGTTTCAGAAAACAGACTTGTTCGGCGCGCACAAAAACACATAATTGAGAACGACGTAAATGAATGGCTATGTGAACTATGTGACGACTCGAAGCAGCAAGCATTAACGGATGACGACATTGAAGAAAAGTTTTTAAAGCCGTTATCCTATTTGGCCAGCGAAAGCCGCTTTTCTGCTGACTTGCGAAAGTCGGCGGAGGCGACGCTGGAGATGATTGATCGGTGTGATTTTCAGCCAGTCTTTACTATTCAGCATGGTGATTTTTGGTTAGGAAATATTCTCTTAAAAAGCAGCTGGCCGTTTATCAGCGATAAAAAATATCCGTTTTCCGTGATAGATTGGGGAACAGCAAACTTAAAGGGTTACCCATTTGTCGATTTTTTGAGATATGCGTTATCAACGACAAAAAACGAAACCAGAATCCTTGAGAATTTGCATAGCTATTCTCAGCGCAGCGATGTTTCGCTGAGACTGCTTCCAAATTACGTTTGCGCTAGTATCGGCTGGCTTGGGCTGCATCGGAACAATTTTCCTCTGGAGCGCTATGTTTCTTCGTCCGAAAAGCTTTTTTTAATGGCGAGCCGTCTTGCTGCGGAAAATTTTCAAGGCTAGATCACCCATAGTGCTTCAAGTGGCGTTCAAACCCTCCACAAACCGCCGGAAAATATAAAAACTGTCCTCCGGCCCGGGCGAGGCTTCCGGGTGGTGCTGGACGGATATGGCCGGGGCGTCTTTCAGCGCCAGGCCGGAGTTTGATCCGTCAAACAGGGAGATATGGGTCTCGATGACAGTGTCAGGCAGGCTGTCGCTGTCGACGGTAAAGCCATGGTTCATCGACACGATCTCGACCTTGCCGGTGGCGATATCCTTGACCGGGTGATTGGCGCCGTGATGGCCCTGGGCCATTTTTTTGGTTTTGGCGCCGGCGGCTAGCGCTAAAATCTGGTGGCCGAGACAGATACCGAGGATTGGCGTCTTGTTTTCAATCAGTTTGCGGATGACGGGCGCTGCATATTGTGCGGTCGCGGCCGGGTCGCCAGGCCCGTTGGAAAGAACTACGCCGTCGGGTGTGTTTTGCATAATGTCTTCATAGCTGGCCGTCGCCGTAACGACTTTGACGCGGCAGCCTTCGCTGGCGAGACGGCGCAGGATGTTCCGCTTAACGCCGTAATCAATGACCACAATTTGCGGGCCGCGTTTGTTTTGTGCGCCGTAACCATCGGGCCAAATCCAGCCGGTCTCATCATGGTTGTAAGACTGCAAAGTTGTGACTTCCTTGGCGAGGTCGCGGCCATCAAGCCCGGGCCAGGCTTTGGCGCGCGCGGCCAACGCCTCGATATCGAAGACGCCCGACGGGTTATGCGCGATGACGCCATGCGGCATGCCGTGTTCGCGTATCATGGCGGTGAGGGCTCGGGTATCGACGCCGGCGATGGCGATAATACCGCGGCGTCGCAACCATGCGCCAAGGTCGAGTTGCGCTCGGTAGCTTGACGGGCTGGTGACGCTGGCGCGGAAGACAGCGCCGCGCGCGGCGATGGCGGCGGCGGGCGATGCGTTTTCAACGTCGTCAGCGTTGACGCCGACATTGCCAATATGCGGGAAGGTGAAGGTGATGATTTGGGCCGCATAAGACGGGTCCGTCAAAATCTCCTGATAGCCGGTCATCGCGGTGTTGAAGCAGACCTCGCCCACAGCCTCGCCGACAGCGCCCACCCCTTCGCCGTAAAGTGCTGTTCCATCGGCTAAAATCAGCGCGGCGGTAGGGTTTGGCAGGGGTGCTTGACTAATTTTCACGAAGGCATATCTCTTTTTAAGTCTGGCGCGGTGCGCCAGCGGCGCGGCAAGACTGGCGATTGCGGTTTTAGCCGGCGCAAATTGGCGCGAAGCTATGCGAGCGCGCCGTTTGGGTCAACAATACACGAGACAGAATTTACCCAATCAAAACAACCTTAAAGATTTAAACTCTGGCTAGAGCATTTCCGGATAAGTGTGACGCGGTTATCCGATAGAAATGCGGCAAACAAAGAATCTAGAGCAAAGCCATGATTCAATTTAACCCGGATTTGCTCTAGTGGCGCAAATTTGAATTGCGCGCGCAAAAGCTTTTGGAGAAACACCGATGCTTAGAGAGCAAATCGACACCGCCCTGAAAACGGCTATGAAAGCCAGAGACGACAAGCTTCGCGTGGCGACGCTGCGGCTCATTAATGCGGCGATTAAAGACCGCGATATTGCCGCGCGCGGGGAAGATCGCTGCAATGGCGCGACCCAGGAAGAAATTCTTTCCATCCTCGCCAAGATGGTCAAGCAGCGCGAGGAAAGCGCGGCTGCGTTTGAAAAAGGGTGCCGCCCCGAGCTTGCCGAACAGGAGCGCAACGAGATTGTCGTGGTCCGCGAGTTTTTGCCGCGTCAGCTATCTAACGATGAGATCAAAGCTGCGGTTGCGGATGTGATCAAGGAATTTGATGCGACGAGCCTGAAAGATATGGGCAAATGCATGGCGGCGCTCAAACAGCGCTATACCGGCGAAATGGATTTCGGCAGCGCCGGAAAGTTGGTGAAAGAAACGCTGAGTTAAGGGGCGTTAGCCGGTAAGCGGTCACGGTAACGCCGGCTGCCGGGAATAACCTTTCCATCACTCATTTCGATTTTTACATCGCCTTCGCCAGTCGGGCGGATTTCCTGTATATGATTGGTATTTACGACATAGGACCGATGGACGCGTACGGCATTGGCGCATGTTCCTGGGCATTCAAACAGCGCCGCAAAGTTAAATGGCGCACGGTCGTGATCACGAGGTCACGGCCCCTGCGTGATGTGGTCTGGATGCGGCGTTTTGGCTGGCCGTAGAGGCTCAATCATCTGTGCAAGGTAAGTTGTCGGCGTTGGGGTATCGGTTCCGTATCGCTTGGGCCGTCTGTTTAATGGCATGAAGGATGTGCCAAATAGTACATCAATGAACGGCAATTGACCGGCAAAGTTTTTGTCCAGCGCCTCTTTTTCGTTCGCGTGGTGCCAATGGTGAAATTCCGGCGACGCGGCTAGCCAGCGAAAAGGACCTAAGTCGATATTGACATTTGAGTGAATGAAGAGCGATTGCCAATGATATATCAGGAAAGAAATATAGATTGCCGTATCAGAAAACCCGAGCATAAATACTGGCGTATAAGTCATTGTACGTGTGAAAATCTGATCAACCGGATGAACGCGATGGCCAGCCAGCCAATCCATGTCCTCGATGGAATGATGAATGGCGTGAATTCGCCAAAGTGCTGGAATTTCATGAAATAATCGGTGAACGAGATAAAACCCCAGGTCCACAACCACAATGATGGCTAAAAGCTGCACGATGAGAGGCAGGCTGGAGACGCTATCGATCCATGCAGACGGGGTAAGTTTCGCGCCGATTGAAACACCAGTAATGACGAAAGCAATGCTTGCCACACGGATTACCAATCCCGTGAATAATACATGCGCCAGATCCAATTGTAGAAGCGGGCGTAACAATCGCTGATGTTTGTTGCGAGGGATTAACCGCTCTAGCGGTATAAAGACGGCCGCTGAGAATAAAAATTTTGAAAAATCGAAAAGTTCCATTCTATTTCCGGCATGCCTATGTGAATGAAATCAGTCAGCCAGGGTTTGTTTCGCAATATCAACACTGTGCCGACCGCGCCCGCATTAACGTATAGGGTCCTAAATGAAACGAATCATTAACGATCTGGGCCGCCTCCTCGGTAGGATTAAGATGCGCTCAAACGACGCAATATGTGTCAAAACAGCTTGGAGAAGGGCGCAATTTTTTGATCACATTTGTATATATAAGTTTGCATGTGAATCGGCGGTAGTGAGTGGTTTTGCCAGGAAACCTCATATCGTACTCAAAAATTTCACAAAGGCTGAATTATAATCGCTCTGGCATGTCGGTATTCTTTTTCGGTAGGACTTTGTTTACCGCAATTTAGGAATCTCTTTCATGCCACGCTATTTATCATAGAAGTGACTAATTGAGATCGTCGGGGACCGGATGAACGAAACTCAAAAACGAATACTCGACCGTGCGGAACAGGTTGTTGTTACGGTAATCTTTATATTTTTCGTGCGCCGTATTTGGCCCGAGCAACTCGATTTGGCAGGTTTAATTCCCATTTTGTTGCTGGTGTCTGAGGGCGCCGTTGTCGTGCTTCTCATATTGCGGCGCCCAACGACGAATATCTCCGTTCGTCCGCAAGACTGGTTGTTGGCTTCGGGGGGAACTTTTTTGGCATTGATGGTTGGCGCCGGCGGGGAGCCGTTTTCCGTCAATGTTTCGCTGATCCTGATTTTGTTAGGAACACTTGTTCAAGTGTTTTCAAAATTTAGTTTGCGGCGCAGCTTTGGCTTGGTCGCGGCAAATAGGGGCGTGAAAAAAAGCGGCATGTACGCGTTTCTACGCCATCCCATGTATGCAGGGTATATGCTTTCTCATATCGGTTATCTGATGTATGCGCCAACGGTGAGAAATATGCTGGTTTATGCAGCTGTCTGGGGGCTGCTTGTCGGGCGGATTTTTGCTGAGGAGAGGATGCTCATCCAGGATGATGCTTATCGTGATTACACGCAGAAAGTTCGTTACCGGCTGGCGCCGTTCATTTTTTGAAGTGACCTGGACGCGGCGTTTGAAATCAGGCGATAATCTCTCCTCGATTTTCGGCCAAGGGCGCTATGGATATTGCAATCGCGGGGGCGGGAATTGCGGGCTGGGTTTAGAGAATTATTCCAGCCATCACCCAAGATAGCGCTGCTAAAGAAGATTCAATGATTGTTCAGTCGCGAGGCGATCGAATGCCGGATTCCAGATTCAGCCGAGTTAACAGCTGAGAAAACCGCGGATCATTGCGCAGAGGGTCGTAAAGCGGATTGATTTTCAGAAAGATTATGCCTCTCGCACCGTCTTCCATGCCTTTTTCCAGCCACTCAAATGCTGTATCGCTTTCGCCGAGATTTGCGTATATTTGTGCAATCAAGGGCGCTGGCACGTAGTCATCTGTGTTGAGGATGTCTTCCAGAATTGCCCGCGCTTCCGCCTTGCGGTTGGCGCGCGCTAACGCGACGGCCAAATCAGAACGCGCCACAGCTCCGCCATCTAAAAGCTGTGCGGCTCTTGAGAAGTCTTCAATCGCTTCATCGGTTTTGCCTAATAGCAGATGCGCCCTGCCGAGCACGCGATATCCGTCTGAAAAGCCGTCGTCAGCGGACAATACCGCCGTCACTTCCCGAATAGAGTCTTTATATCGGCGCGCATTGAAATACGCCCAGGCAAGGTTATTTCTGGTTCCATTATCTTTATCACCTTCTGCCAGGCGTTTGTTCAATATTCCAATGGCCGCATCATGATTGCCGATCACAGAGTTTGTCAGCGCATAGCCAAGCGTGGGTGTTCCCGATAACTCATATGCACGCTGAAAAGCGGCGAGCGCGCCCTGCCAGTCTTTGTCGTTCCAGGCTAAAACATCGCCATAGATCGATAAAGCGGCAGCGCGCGTCAACGGCTTTGTCGATGCTATGCCATAAACCAGCGAAGCTTTTACCTTTGGGATGGCTTGCCCGGGGGACATCCAGCCATAATGCGTGCCAGCGTAATAGTATGCCCGTCCCATCGCCAGCTGTGCTTCGACGAATTCGGGATCGAGCGCGACTGCGCTTTCGAATGAATCGACCGCGCGCCGATTGCCCTCCGCAGTCCACTGCTGAAGCTGGTAGTTGCCAATGAGATAGTGTTCATAAGCCTTGATATTGTTGGTTGGTATCATGGTGATGAGTTCCCGCTCAGCATTGCTAAGCTCTGCGGCGAGTGCATCTGCAATATTCAGTGCAATGTCTTGCTGGATTGCAAAAATGTCATCCGTACTGCGATCATAGGTTGAGGACCAGATATGTCGACCGTCGGAGGCCGCGATAAGTTGGGCTGTGATGCGTAATTGCTCGCCTTCTTTGCGCACGCTTCCTTCGAGCACATTTGCAACCCGTAAGCGGTTTGATATTTCTTCAATAGAGGCGTCTTTTCCGCGAAACTGGAATGAATCCGTACGTGACGCCACTTTGAGAGAGTCGATTTGGGTTAACGCGTTGAGGATTTCTTCCGCCAGGCCGTCAGAAAAATAATCGTTGGAAAGATCAGCGGTCATATTAACAAAAGGAAGAACGGCGATAGACTGAGGCTCGACTTTCGAAATGCGCTCAATCCCCGTTGGGGCTGCGTCGCGACCCTCACGAAAAGAAAACACAATTCCAGATAGTGCCGCTACCGCAAACAAGGCGCCGAAAACCATTAAGCGGTACGCAAGTCGCGGATTAAACTTCCCCTTAACGCCCGGGAGTGTGTTGGCGGTTTGCCAAGCCGCAATCTGTTGCTCTTTTGCATCGTGTGCAGTCTTCCGTTTGACAGGCGCGGTAAGGCGGTAGCCCTGCTTTGGGACGGTTTGGATAAGCCGTTTGTCAGGATTGGCATCGCCAAGGGCGCGTCTTAATAATGAAATGGCGTTGCTGAGTGATTGGTCGGCGCCAGGCGCGCCGCGCCAAACTTCGTCGATGAGGTCTTGGCGCCTTAAGATTTTGTTCGGCTTGCCGGCCAGCGCTATGAGCACCGCCATAACCCGCGGCTCGACTTCTGTGACGGTCTCAGCGGTTTTTATGCTCCGTGCAGCCGGGTCAACATGTCTGCCGTCAACGACAAACGTTTGGTCCCATTCCGGGCTCCACAATCGAACATTGGACATGACGATCTCCCGGAACGACTTTGCCAGCACCCTTGTCGCACTGCAAATGTTTCACGGTTCTGGGCCTTACAATGACGAGAATGTGAACACTGTAACAGGATGACGGATTGCTGGAGATATCGTTCCAACTTCAGTTCTTACAGTAATCTTAAGCTTTCCTCCAGGGAATTTACGTTTTTTTTCAAGATTTTGCGGCGCTGGCGCGACTAGCGTCTCTCAAGACTAAAGCGTGCTTGGTTCCGGCTTCGCCCCCGAATTTTCTGGGCCTGATCTCGGAAAGGATATCGATAGATGAATATGCGACTAGAATCGACTTTTCTGTTGTTCATGTGCGGGGCGCTGCTCGCCAGTTGCACCACCTATCGTGCGGCCAAAGCTACATCGTGGGAAAAGGCAAATTCCATAAACGAATGCTCATCCCCGAAAGAAATTCGCAAAGTCGCCGGCGGCGCGGACAAAGTGATTAATGTTCCGGGCGGCGGGCGCATTGCGATCCATGATTTTCCTGTTCAAACCAGCAACAAAGCAGCGCGCGTTCCCCTTTCAATTGGCTTCGCCGTTGTTACTCTTGGGTTTTCAGAATTTGTTACGACGCTGGACAATATGGACTGCTCCGCCAATTCCGGCACTTTGAGTAAATGCAATTACGGTGAACAAAGAACGGTCGTGCATTACGCGCCGTCTGGCGCGATAGCCTGTCTGGAGGCCAAAGTCCTGCGTACGGGGGAAGTCATGACCGCAAAGAGTCGAGAGGCCTCATCCTGTCCAATGCCGTATAAAACCGCATTGGCGCGCGAGGTGGATGTGAGCGATCTTCCCACATCATCAATCGCAGGAGACCCGGAGCAAGATGCGCAAATCGCGACGCTCGCCTCATCCATACAAGCCGATCTCATGGCCATAGCCCTAGAAGCGCGTTGCAGCAACAAATCCAACTAGAAGGGAAATCATTATGCTTAAAACGATCAACACCATTACAAGGGCATTCGCTCTTTCAGGTATTCTGGTTGCCATGAGTGTCTTGGCGCACCCGGCTCATGCAGAGAGTTGGACGGAAGAAATTACGGTTGAATTGACTTATCTTGGTACGGATGGGTCAAAGCGCGAAAAAGAATATTCCAAACGCATGAATTTCGCAATTCACGACATCGTCACCAAGGACTATGACGACATGCAAGATGATGCGATCAAAGCGTTAAAGGCGGCGCAAAAGGAATGGGGACCTGAGCATCTCAACACGCTGATGGCCGTCGCGATGGCGCAGCTCGCAAAGGCTAACGCCATAGATTTTTTCGGCGGAGGCACGAGAGCAGAAGCGGACATGTTGATCACCCAGGCCCGTATTTTTGCGACCGTATATCCAGACTTTCCCGGCAGTTACTATATCGGAATTTTGGCCGATATTTCAAAAGCGCGGCTTACCATGGCTACTGGTACCGAGGCTGAAGCCGCCGTGTATTACGATAAAGCGCTCGCGGCGATGAAACAATCACCGGGAATATCAAACATTTCCTGGGTGCAGTCCGAGCGCGATTACCTGATTGTTCCGTAAGCGTTCGCTGCTTCAATATTAGGAGCGTCAATCATGATTCGAGTATGGTCAAAATTCCTTCTAACAGTTTTTGCAGGATTGTTCCTGTCGTCATGCGCGGAGATGGCGTGCTTTGACCCTACTCCGGGTTACAATCTGGAATGCAGCCGCGCCAGGGCAGATAAAGCCAACAAGCGACACAAGGAATATTTTCAGCAGCAGCAGGCTGACTGGAGCGCAAGTGCGAACAGACAAGCTAGAGAAAATGCTGCTAAAGAATCAAACGCGATCGTCGAGCGCGGCAAGGTCTATTACGATCAGGGCCAATATGAGCAGGCCATTGCGGAATTTGACAATGCTATTGGTGTAAATTCGCAATCTGTCTGGGCTTACTCATTCCGGGGTGAAGCCTATAAAAATCTCGGGCGTTTTGATCGTGCGCTGGCGGATTTTGATAAGGCGCTGACGCTGGATTCTACATATGCATATGCATATTGGGCGCGTGGGGAACTCTATCATTTTATGAAAAACTATAGCCGCGCGCTGGCAGATTACACTCAGGCGATCAGCCGCAATGCTAATGATGCGCTCGCCCGTAACGGCAAGGCCTGGCTGCTGGCGACTGTATCGGATGCCTCTATTCGAAACGGGAGTGAGGCTGTTCGTCTGGCTGCGGAAGCGGTCAGGCTAAATGATCACGCGTATTACAGAGACACCCTTGCCGCGGCATATGCGGAAAGCGGCCAATTTTCCAAAGCAGTTGAGGAGATGAAGAAAGCAATTCAAATGTTACGTGCGTCCGGTGATACCGCCATGATGGCGGAGTTTGAAAACCACATGCGCCTGTTCGAACAGCGCCGGCCATATCATGAATAGGGTCAGTAAAATCACTGTTTTTCTAGAGCATTTCCAAGCCAAGCAAGTCCTTCGAGACAGCCCTTCGGACTTCCTCAGGATGAGGCCAGTTCGCGTTAAGGGTGGGGCTAGAAAGCGCAGCATGCTATCAAACAACAACCTAGAGCAGCTCCCTGGTTCAATTATACTCAGAACCGTTCTAACAATCACGTTTACAGCAATTGTTTGTGTGGCGATGATTAATCCCGCACAGGCGTCGGGCGAGTATAGGGCCTGCAACCCTGCCTATTACAACGCAGATGCGTGCCTGAAAGCGCATAACCAGGCAGCGCGCGAGAAAAACAAAAGTCTCGACTTGATGGACCTCGCCGATCACGCCATTGCGGCCGGTGATAAGGTGGCTGCATTCGGTCATTGGAGCCTCGCGGCGAGAAGCGACAAAGACCCGATAGCCATGTATCGCCTCGGGGCCGCATTTTATAATGGCGATGGCGCGCCGCAGAGCTATGAGGAGGCGGCGAAATGGTTTCGCCAATCAGCTGACCTTAATTATGCCGCCGCGCAATATATGCTCGGCGCGCTTTACGACAATGGCCAGAGCCTCGATCAAAGTACGACCGAAGCGATAAAATGGTATCAAAAAGCAGCCGACCAGGAATTGCCCGAAGCGCTCTACAGTTTAGGCTACGTCTATTTTAGCGGCGAAGGGGCTCCGCAGGATGATGCACGCGCCGCTGAATTATGGGGTAGAGGCGCAAAAGCCGGGCATGTCTCCTCGCAAACCAATTACGGCTTCATGCTCTCTGAAGGGCGTGGCGTCGATAAAGATTATCAAAAGGCGGAGTACTGGACGCGCAAGGGCGTGGAAGCCGGAAATGCGACTGCGAAGAGTAATCTCGGGGAAATGTACGAATATGGACGCGGCGTTCCAGTGGATTTGAAGCTGGCTGTGAAATGGTATAGCGAAGCTGCCGCCGCCGGTATCAATGATGCAAAGAACGGCCTGGCGCGCATCGCTGCGATGGACGGCGCGGCGTCCGGGGCGCCGGCCTTTTCGGCGCTTGAGAGCGCCAATAAGGCACTGCAGGGCGGCGATCTCGACGGTGGAATTCGGATTTTGACTACGGCGGCGGAGAATGGCGATTTTGAAGCGCAAGTCTCGCTTGGAAAAATGCATGCCGGCCACCCCCTTGGGCTGCTTCTGCTAGACTATGCACAAGCCGGGTATTGGATGGAAAAGGCCGTCGCACAAAAGAACAAGGCGATTAGCGCGCGATTAGATCAAACTTTGATAACTATCGGTACACAAATCCGCGACGGCGCAATAGCGCCGCCAGATATCGCCTCGCTCTTTGACGGGGTTCAGCCGGACACGGACGACGCCAAAGATTACGCCGAGGCCGTCAAATGGTATGAACTGGCCGCCAAGCTTGGAAATTCGGAAGCGCTGATTGCAATTGGCGATCTATACGGATTAGGCGGCCATGGTCTCGATCAGAAATATACGACTGCCCTGCAATATTACAAGCGCGCCAACAAGGCGGACCCAACGCCGATTTCGGCACATCGTATTGGCGTTTTCTATTCGAAGGGGCAAGGCGTAGATCGCGATGATACTATCGCCGCGAAATGGCTGAAGAAGTCGGCGCGCGAATATCCAGAAGCGGAACTGTGGCTCGCGCAACATCAGATCAATCAGAGTAATTTGCGATCTGCCGGGTATTGGTTAGACAGACTGTATCTCCGTGGAGAGGGGCGCCAGACGCGCGGTAGCGCTGAAGACAATGTGTTGCACCAATATTATGACGCGCTGTTGCCGCCCGCACCTGCAGGCTGGACGGAGCAACCGATAGAACATCTGACAACCAAAGAACCGGTGAAACGCGCAAGTCTTGCAAGTGACGAGGTGCTGTATCCGATTATTTTCCAGCGGCGCTATCAACACGATGCAACCGGTATAGCGGTGATCCTGCGGGTCCTGGTGAACTATTTAGAGAAAGCAGAATTTTCATTAACGCAAGTATCTGAAGCCCGCCAAATAAATCAGAATATTTTGCGGGAGCTGAAAAACAAAAATCCCCAATTTTTTAAAGAGGCGCTAAAGGCGGCCAGTCAAGTCTATGTCACCTTCGGCAGGTATGAAGGATATAGCACGACACTGGGCGCTGAAGGTGAAAAAGAAGCACTCATAGAGATCCCGCTAAATTCTCATATTCTCGTCCGTGCAGAAACAGTGGGTGGCGACCCAAACAATCCGGAGCATGTTGAAATGTTAAAAACAATTCTACGTGTGTCGGATTTTGGTCTCATCAAAAACGCCGCCGAAACTCATGGCCATTATAAAAAAGACAGTAACGGGATTATTTATAAACCTTGATCAACGAATAGGGAATGATGCGCAATTAGAGTGTGATGGCGTTGTTTCACGAAGGCGTGATGATAACTGAATACGCATGAACCGACAGATGCCGGGTGAAACGGCACAAAATTTTGTGAGAGATTATTAATATGAATACCCCCCTTCCAGGCTGCAACATTCAAATGGCGCTCAATAGCGCGGCGGCAATATTCTTCCTGTTTTTCATATCCGTAACGCCTCAAAGCCATGCAACAGATATCCATGCGGAATGGTCAAATGCCCATATAGCCGCCCTGTTTCCAGAGCCCGTGGATGGGTGGACAATCGGTGAGTTAAAATTGGAAGAGCTAGAAACGATTACATCCGGTTTTGAAGCTTTCGTCGGGGGGTTAGCGGGAACGGATGCCGGTGTCAGCATCAGGTTAAAAGCATCTCGGCGTTATGTTGCAGGAGAGCGTCTAATCATTGTTATGGTCGACACCTCAGATATTGAAGCAGCAGCCAACGTTGACTCCATCGCCGCGGCATACAGTTCCAACGACGCATTGCGCGCTGACCTGGAAGCCGCCGGCATAAGGTCCATAAGCCATCGAAGCTTTTCTGGTGTTACGGCGCAAGAGAACAATAAAGCGGGGCGCATTTTCAGGGTAGGTTCTTCCGGAATTGTTTCCATGGAATGCGACTATGTGGATTGCGCGCGTGACTTGGCCATCATGACCGAACGCCTTGATCTTTCTTCTTTCGCGAAGTTTACAGGTTTTGACCATCGAAAGTGATTGGCGCCGCGCGCGTAAATTCTATAGGGGCATAACGTGAAAAAGCTTGTCCGGTACAATTTGTTGGCGTTAGTCATATTCGGGGTCGGGTATTTTGCTTGGTCAGAATTCCAAGAAGGCCGGCGGAATTATCCTGCATCCATCATCATTGAAACGCGACCGGGCGCAGCGGTTCTGGCGCCAATTCGCCAAAAAATTGTCGGCGGCAAACGAAATATTGCCAGTGTTATCTATGGCGATGTGTACACCGACCCGTATCCGTTGCCAAACGGCGTTTCCATTATCCATTCTGGGGTGTATTTTCTGTCCAGCGGTGCGGTCGGAAGTGTTTTGGTGTGGGCGCCGCCGGACATATCTGGGCTAATCGAATTTACGCTGACTGCATCAGCCACTGCGCGAGCCGCCGATGCGGGCAGTGTCTGGCTTAAGTCGAATAGCACCAAGGTTTCTTTGCAAGTGAGTGGAGAGCCGATATCGCAAACCACGCCCGCACTCGACGGGGCTTGGCATGACACTCAACGGCATTGGGAGTTTTCCGAAGATGGCGTGAAAAAACTTACCATAACGGCAAAAGGCAAGGTCGAGACGCTCTATTATGCTCTTTATCAAGATGAAAGCAGGCGCTGGTTCTTGGTGGAAAACCGAGCCACGAACGGGCGAGCCTACTGGATAGAGATGGGCGATAACACTTTGAAAGTGGCGCTGCCGGCGACAATGTTCGAGCCCTTTGCTGAACTGCGACGTAGCGAGGAGTAAATGTAGGTGGGCGAAATTGCCGAATATGTTTTTCTTGGTTTTGCCTTATTTATTGCTCCCGTGATATTGGTAGTCTTTATTTCGTTATTTCTTGTGAGAAAGGGATTGCGCGGTGCTTGGCGAGACGCAACTTTCGCTTTTTTTCGTGCGTTGGGCGGCGTGTTGGCCGTTGGTATTGCGAGTTATGCATTTATTTATCAAATTGCAGCAAGAAATATTGCTGACTGCCAGGCAGCCGCAGAACATTTCGAACCGCTAGAGCGGTCTGAATCTGATCACACTATCGCCCTGCCATATTATGATTGTGAAGACGAGGGATTAATCGTAATACTGCCGTTCTTCATGACGTCTGGCGCCGTAATACTGGTATTCATCGGCGCCGTTATCGTTCGTTTTGGCAGGGCGTCGCGCTGAAAACCTTTCACTTCTCTCGCGATAAAAGCGTTTGTTATTTGATTATCCCTGCTGGACCCGGAATATGAATATCATAAACCGGTTCGCACAGCAGCGACGGGAGATGATCACGGTGACGCATGTTCAATTGATGAGGTTTATCACTATGTCGGTGCACATATTATTCACTCTCGTGCTCGCACCGTTGCTTGCCTCTGCTAGTTCCTGGTAGAAAACCAGGTCATGAACGGGCGGGCTTACTGGATAGAGATGGACGATAACACTTTGTAAGTGGCGCTGCCGGCGACGATGTTCGAACCCTTTGCTGAACTACGGCGTAGTGAGAGTGGCCTGCCCGTGTGCTGCACGACTTTAACAAAGATGACCGCTGCGGCAAAAGCGGAGAAGATAAGGGGCTAAAATTTCTTTAACTTCTGCATCATGTATGTATCTCCTACGATTGCAGCCTGTTGTTCACATGGGACGCATTTAGCGCCGTAACATCATTACACCCCAATAGCGCCATTGTGCGCTCGGTTTCGGTTTTCAGAATGTCGATGGAGCGATGGACGCCAGCTTCGCCGCCAGCGGCCAGGCCATAAAGATAGGCGCGGCCAATAGAGCAGGCGTTAGCGCCAAGTGCGAGCGCCTTGACAATGTGATTGCCGCGACGAATACCGCCGTCAATAATGAGTTCAAGATCGTTTCCAACCGCATCGCGTATCGGTTCGATACAATCGATCGGAGCCGGCGCACCGTCGAGCTGGCGGCCGCCATGATTGGAAATCATAATGGCGCTGGCGCCGACATTATGTGCGCGCTGCGCATCCTCTGCGGACTGAAGGCCTTTGATAATAAACGGGCCGCCCCATTCCTCGGCCAGCCATTCGGCGTCCTTCCATGTTAAGCTACGGTCAAACTGGCTGTTAACATAATCGATCAACGCCATGGAGCCGCCGTCAAGCGCATCCACCCGGTGGGCGACATTGGCGAGGTGAAAATCCGGTTTTAAAAGGAAATTAAACGCCCATGCAGGGTGGGTCGCAAAGCTCCAAAGGCTGGAGAGTGTAAACCGCGGCGGCATGGTCATGCCGGTGCGCAAATCGCGTTCACGGTTTCCGGCGAGCGGCGTATCGGCGGTGAGGCAGAGCGCATCATATTGCGCCGCTTTGCAGCGCTCCACAAGTTCGCGGGTGAGGCCTCTGTCTTTGAGGATATAGACCTGGAACATCTTAGGCCCTGAATGCACAGCGGCAACCTCTTCGAGACTTGTTGTTGCGAGTGTAGAAAGAGAATATAGCGCGCCATGCGTCTCTGCGGCGCGGGCGACAGCAAGCTCTTTACCGTGATGAAATAACCGTGACATTCCGGTTGGTGATAAAAAGAATGGCAGGTCAAGTTTTTTACCGAACAGGGTGGTATTTAAATTGATGGATTCGATGTCACGCAGTTGAGACGGGATCAGCTCATAGTCGTCAAATGCGGTTGTGTTGCGCCGGAGCGTCACTTCATCGTCAGCGCCGCCGTCGATATAGTGAAACATTGGCGCGGGTAGGGCGCGCCTGGCGGCCTGTCGAAGATCGGCGATGTTAAAACATCTATCCAATGAGGTCATGCTGAACGCCGTTAAACGATGCCGGACGCGCCGCCCACAATGGGCGGGCGTTTCGGCGCGAGCAGTTTGCGATAGTCGCCCGCGCGATAGCAAGCAATCGGGTTAATTGCGCCGCTGCGATTGGCTCGCGCCATGGAGAGGATTGGCGCCACGTCAGTTTCGAAAGCAGTTTTGAGCGTGTTTGCCGCCATCAGTGCATCGTTGTTCAGTTGAAATTCGCCAAGCGCTGCGCGGTCAACCAACAACGCCTGCACATAGGATCTCTGCACGCTCATTGCGGAATTTATCAGGCTTTCAATAGGGTCGGTGATGTTGTGCGACTGATCAAGCATATAGGCTGGGTTGAATTCCGGGGCGCCGCGCTGTTCTGCATCTACAAGTTCGTTGAAAACTAGAAATTGCTGGTATGGATGAATTGAGCCGCTATCGAGATCGTCGTCGCCATATTTTGAGTCGTTGAAATGAAAGCCTGCGAGTTTTTTAAACTGAATGAGGCGCGCAACGATCATCTCTATATTGACGTTTGGCGCGTGATGGCCAAGATCGACTAAAGAGTAGGCTTTATCGCCCAGCTCCATCGCGCACAGAACGCTAGTTCCCCAATCCTGAATAACGGTTGAATAAAATGCCGGCTCAAATATTTTATGCTCGATAAAGATGCGCCAGTCGCCGGGCAGAGCGGCGTATATATCGCGCATCGAGTCGAGGTATCGCTCAAGGGCGTTTGTGAAGTGTTGCTGGCCGGGATAATTCGATCCGTCGGCGATCCAGACTGTTAGCGATTTGGCGCCGAGTACTTCGCCATAGGCTATGCAGTCGATATTATGCGCGATTGCTTGTTCGCGCATCGCTTTGTCCGTGTGGGTAAGGCTGCCGAATTTATAGGAATGCGCTTGGTTTGGTTGGTCTTGAAACGTGTTGGAATTGATTGATGCGAAGGACAGCTCAAGCGCATCCGCAGCAGAGCGTACTTCTGATAGATCATCGACATGGTCCCAGGGAAAATGCGGCGAGACTTCAGGCGTGCAGCAGGTTAGCCGGTTGATGACCGCGCAGTCTTCGAGCTTTTCTATAATGTTGCGCGGCTCGGCGGTTCCTGGGAAGCGCGCAAAACGCGTGCCGCCTGTGCCAACGCCCCAGCTGGGAATAGCAACGGCGAAAGTTTCCGCAGCTTTGGTAATGGCGGTAATATCGACGCCGCATCGTTCAAGCTTGCGTCCGAGCGCTTCATATTCATCGTTAAGCGTTGCGCGATGCAACCGGTTATGGGCGCCGACAAATTCCGCATCATAGATCCCTGTCATAACTAAATTCCCAATCGCGCCGTTACCGCGTAAAGGCCGGCGCATGACCGGCGTCGACATTGATGATGTTGCCAGTCGACTTCGCTGAGACGTCAGATGCGAAAAACGTGATGGCTTCTGCGATATCTTCAGGATACACATTACGCTTAAGAAGGCTACGCTGGCGATAATGTTCTTCAAGCTCGGCTTCGGTTATGGAATAGGCTTGCGCGCGCGCCTTCTTCCAATCGCCACTCCAGATTTTTGACCCCCTTATGACCGCATCCGGGTTGACCACGTTGCAGCGAACGCCAAAGGGGGCGCCTTCGAGCGCGACAGCGCGCGCTAATTGCAACTCAGCCGCTTTTGCGGTGCAATAGGCGGCGGCGTTCGCCGAAGCGACGAGGGCGTTTTTGCTGCCGACGAAAATAATCGAGCCGCCGCAATCTTGTCGTTTCATGATCTTGAAAGTCTCGCGCGCCATCAGAAAATAGCCGGTGGTCAAAACGTTTATATTGCGATTCCACAAATCGAGGCTGGTTTCGTCAAGCGGTGAGGCGCTAGCGATCCCTGCATTGGAAACAAGGATATCTATACCGCCAAACGCAACCGTAATTTTACGGAGCGTCGCTGCAACGGCCGCTTCGTTTGTGACGTCGCACTGCACAGCGACAACGACGTCGTTGGAGAACTCTTCTGCAAGCTTATTGGCCATAGCCGAGACGGCGCCGCCATCGATATCTGCAAGCATAACGCAGGCGCCGTCATTCAACAGCTGCCTTGCGGTTGCAGCGCCGATGCCGCCCGCGCCGCCGGTAATCAGCGCTACTTTTCCGGCAAGGCGTTTGGGTTTAGGCATGCGCTGGAGTTTAGCCTCTTCCAGCAGCCAGTATTCAATATCAAAGGCTTCCTGCTCTGCAAGGCCGACATATCCGCCGGCATTTTCCGCTCCGCGCATGACATTGATAGCGTTAATATAAAATTCGCCAGCGATGCGTGCTGTCGCTTTGTCACGCGCGAAGGTAAACATGCCAATACCCGGCGCCAGATAAACAACAGCATTTGCATCGCGTATGGCCGGGCTCGTTTCGCCTTGGCATCGCTCATAATAAGAGCCGTACTCTATGCGATAGTTTTCAAGTTGCTGGTCTAGCGATTGCGTCGTTGATTTGACGGCTTGTTCAATTGAACCTGCCATAAGGTCAATATCGAGCACTAAAGGGAGAATTTTTGTGCGCAGGAAATGATCCGGACACGACGTGCCAATCGCGGCGAGCTCATCGACGCGTGCAGCGTTGACAAAATCAAGCACGGGTTGACAATCGTTGAAATGGCCGATTTTCAGGCTGGTCTGGCTTATTTTGCCACGGATAATAGGCATTAAAGCAGAAGAAATTATTCTTCGTTCATCCGCGCCAAAAGGTTCCGCAACGCGCCGCTCGCCAAACGCGGCGCCCTGGTCTCTTGCGTCAAGCCAGTCGGTCGCAATCTGAATCATTTCCAGTGTTTTCAAATAGCATGATTTCGCCGCATCAGCCCATGTAAATAACCCGTGTCCCTGGAGAATTACGCCTTCGAGGGATGGGTTTGCCTCGGCCATATCACCTAGCTTCAATCCCAGGTCGAAACCAGGTCGCTGCCAGGCAAGCCAGCCCAGGCGGTCTTGGAAAACTTCCTTGGTTAGGGCCTCGCTGTCTTTGGCGCAGGCGATGGCGATAATCGAATCTGGATGCATATGATCGACATGGGCGTGCAGGATAAACGCGTGCAAAGGAGTATCGATTGAGGCGGCGCGCGCATTAAGATTAAAGGTGCAGTGTGGAAGATAGTCGACCATCTCGTCTTCATGACCGAGGCCCTTATAGAGCGGCCTCAAGCGTCGGAGCTTTTCCAGATACAAAGCCGCAAAGCCATCCAGTTTCATAGACCCAAGATCGCCGCCCGAGCCTTTCACCCATAAAACATCGGTTGCCTCATTGGTGAGGGGATCAACGTCGGCAATCTTTGCAGACGTATTACCGCCGCCGAAATTGGTGATCCGCAAATCCGACCCAAGCAGGTTTGATCGATAAAGCAGTAATTCCGGCTCACTTAAGGCTGCCGCTTTGGCGTCTGTCCAATGGCTCTCAAGTCCCGTGGGCATGGGTGAATCCTGGATTCGTTGAATTTCTCACCCAGTATCACACAATATCCATCATATACAATCAAAAACTTGCAAAATCATTCAAAATCGATAATGTCACCTCCTATAGGGTCGCGACAAAGCGTTGCCTCGATCTGGAACGAAGAGATCTCAAGAATATGATGGCGAACTCCCTTCTTGTTGTAGATATCGGCAAAACCAACCTCAAGATTACTGTATTGGCGGCTGACGGCTCGACCGGATTTCAGCGGACACAGTCTAACTGTGTGTGTGCTGACGGTATTTATCCATCCTATGATGTAGAGGCGATTTGGGATTGGCTGGTAACGACAATTGGCGATGTCGCTACCGACCATCCGGTCTGTCATATATGTGTCGCAGCACATGGCGCCGCCGCAGCCCTTATTCACCCTGATATGGATGAGGGGACAAACGGGCTTGTGCTGCCGGTTCTCGATTATGAGTGGGGCGGGGTCCGTGAGTTTGATGAGGAATACGATCAGTTACGGCCGGAGTTCAGTGAGAGTTATTCGCCAGCGCTTCCCGCAGGGCTCAATCTCGGGCGTCAATTATATTGGCAGTCGAGACATTTTCCTGAGGAATTTCTATCAGCGAAATACATTCTCACTTATGCTCAGTATTGGTCCTGGCGCTTGTGTGGAGTTGTGGCAAGTGAGGTATCGGCATTGGGTTCACACACGGATCTATGGGCGCCGAAGGAGAATACCTTCTCCACTCTCGTGGACCGCTGTGATTGGCGTGAGAAATTTGCGCCTGTCCGCCGCGCCTGGATGAGCTTGGGCAATGTCTTGCCGTCTGTCGCCAAAGTGATTGGCCTTGCCTCTGATTGCCAGGTTTTGACAGGGGTTCATGATAGTAATGCCAGTCACGCAAGGTTTTTGGAGTTGGCGCGGGATGCTCGCCCAGTCGTTGTTTCGACGGGTACATGGGTGGTTGCCATGCATTCGAGCGGCGATCTGAGCCAGCTTAACCAGCATCGCGACATGCTGGCGAATGTTGATGTTACAGGCGCGCCGATCACTTGTGCGAGGTATATGGGCGGGCGCGAATATGCAGAAATCTGTACGCGACTTGGTTGCGAACCAGGCGGGGAATGCTCCACCCATGATTTGCAGTCGGTCATAGATGACAGGGCCTTCGCTCTACCGGACTTTAGCGGCGGCAGCGGTCCATTCGGGGGGCGGCGCGCGGAGATTGTCGGAGAACCGAAATCTGGCCTTGCATTAGCAAACCTCTATGCAGCGTTGATGATTGATCTTGAGCTTGAATTACTGGACGCAAGCGGCCCGGTTGTTATTGATGGCAGCTTTTCACAGAACGAATTACTTTGCGCGCTGCTCGCCTCATTACGACCCGGATGCAGAATTTCACGCCTGTCAGGCAGCGACGGCGTGGCGCAGGGCTGCTTGCTGCTCGCTCATTGGAATGCGGATCAACATTGTATCCGGGAAACAATTCAGTGTGAACAAATTAAACTCGAAGGGCTGTGCGCCTATCGCGATGAGTGGCGACAGCGATGTGAAAAAGATAGTGAGGACCGTAATGCTTGAGACCCAACGCCATAACCTCATTCGGGATTTGCTTGAGGAACATGGGACAGTTTCGATTGCCATGCTGGTTGATGAAATTAGCGTATCAGAAGCAACGCTTCGCCGTGATCTCATCAAACTGGCGGAACGTGGGGCGCTAAAACAAGTTCGTGGCGGGGCGGTTTTGGCGCATGAAAAGGACAGGACCATCCGGCGGCGTCATTTGGCGGGCTCTGCGTTCCTTGGCAATCTCGAGCACGAAATAGACGCAAAACGCGCCATTGCCGCTCGTGCAGTAGAATTATGCAGCGATGGCGAGGCGATCATCATTAATGGCGGCAGCACAACATATCATATGGGGACGTTTTTACGAAGCCACACGCTGACCATTATGACGAACTCTCTAGCGCTTGGCGTCGATCAAATTGAGAACAGCAATAACCGTGTGATCTTTCCGGCAGGAGAGGCGCATAGAAAATTGAGTTTCATCCTCAATCCGCTGGAAGATGCTGTTACGAATGCGTATCGGGCGTCAAAATATTTTCTCAGCGCATGCGCGGTTAGCGGTCGGGGCGTGATGGAGGCGGACCCGCTGGTTGCGCGCGCAGAACAGCGCCTTGCAGTGCAGGCAGACGAAATCATTCTACTGGTCGATGCAACGAAAATTGGCAGCAATAGCAGCTATGCAGCATTCGACTTATCGCAAATTGATAAGGTGATTACGGATGATCGTATCAATAAGGGTGCATTGAAGATGTTCAAGAAATATGGCGTAGAGGTGTTGATTGTTCAAAGCAGCACTCATGCTAACGTCAAGCGCAGCGCATGAGCGGCCCGCTCAATTGTGTTACGCGCCGCGACGACTTCATGAGCGAGCAATGTGTAACCGTGAATGACGCCTGGCGCTTCGTCATAGTCAATTGGAACGCCGTTGTCGCGCAGCTTCTCGGCCAGCGCGCGGCTGTCGTCACGCAGGATATCAAGGCCTGCGGCGTTGATGAACGCAGGCGGAAGATTTTCCATCTCGGCGTGGAGCGGCGAGGCGCGCGGGTCGATTCGTTCGGTTGGACCTTTCAGATAAAGCGAATAGAAAAACTCCATCGCTTCGGCTGTCATACCATAACCCTCGTTAAACAGCGAGCGGGAAGGGGCTTGACTGGCCATGTCATAGACGCCGTAAAACAGCAGCATGAAGCGCAGCCATGAGGCATTGTCATCACGCAGCGCCAGCGCCGTTGAGAGCGCCAGATTGGCGCCCGCAGAAGCCCCGCCGATGGCTAGGCGTTCAGCATCTAGCCCAAGTTCAGGCGCGGCTTTGCGGACTGACTTCGCCGCCGCGATGCAGTCCTCTAAGGGGTCGGGAAATTTATGTTCTGGCGCCAGAACATATTCGACGGACAAAATGCGTATGCCGCTTGCCAGCGCCAAGCGCCGTAATTTCTCATCTTCTGAATCGAGATCGCCGACAATCCATCCGCCGCCGTGAAAGTAGATCAATCCCGGCGCCCCAGTTCTCGTCCCGGCGGCGTCATAGATACGCGCTTTGCGTGTTCCGAAGGCGCCCTCGATCACCGTGTCTTCAACATATGCAAGCATCGGCGGATTGGCGTTCATCGCTGCGAAATCAGCGCGTGCGCGTTTACGCATATCAGCAATCGACACATCAGACATCGGTGCACGCAATGCCATGCGCGCCTGCATTCGCTCGAGCACCGGCATTATTTCCGGGTCGATATAGTGATCATCGCTCATCATATTATTGCTATCCTCGGAGGAAAAATCCTTTATTAAATATATTCCTGCTACGGAGCAAGCTACGGCAACAAACAATAAATTCCAATATAAAAATGATACAGTTTCTATTTTTTAAGAAGTTGAGGAATCCATTGCGTGAATAAGCAAAGTGAAAAATTACCTGTCAGCATTAAGCTCGGCTGGGCGGTTGGCGAGTTATCGGTTGCGACCTATATCGGTCTGACCATCGCATTCCTTCTGTATTATTCAACACAAGCGCTCGGTATTTCGCCGTGGCTCGCCGGTCTCGTTCTTTTACTGCCGCGGCTTTGGGACGCTTTCACCGACCCTTTAATGGGGGTGATATCTGATCGCACGCGCTCGTCTATGGGCCGACGGCGGCCCTATTTGTTGGTTGGGGCAATCTTTCTTGGGCTTAGCTTTGCAGGATTATTCTATGCGCCGGTAGACGCTGATGAGATGCGCAAGGCATTGCACGTACTCTTTTTTTACTTTTTAGCGAGCACTGCAATCACGATCTTCGACGTTCCGTATTCCTCAATGGCGGCGGAGATGACGACGGATTATCGTGAGCGTACGTCTCTGACAGGCTACAAAATGATGGCGGCGCGGATTGGCATACTGGCCGTGTTATTTGCCGCTCCCGTGGTTTTTGGCTCGAATGATAATCTTGCTGTGGGGTTTCGCCTTGTCGGGTTTGGGTTTGGTGCATTGATGATTATCGCAGGCGTCGTAGCTTTTTACTTAACGCGCAATGCGCCGCGGATTGAAATACCCATTCAAAAGTTGAGCGCTCGCGATGAATTTAATGCCGTTCGGCATAACAAGCCTTTTCGTGTTTTGTGGTTGGTTTTTATGTTTCAAAATCTAGCCATTGGCGCCAGCGCTACGACATTGCTTTACCTTCTCACTATGGTCTTCAGGCTGAATCCGGAGATGATTGGCCCATATATGGCGATTGGCGCCATCTCGGCAACCGTCGCGACCCCATTTTGGATTGCGGCAAGTCGTCTGATGACGAAAAGAAAAGGTTATTTTCTGGCCCTGACGATCAGCGCACTTGCACCCGTTCCGTTTTTCTTCGTAGAGCCCGGCGCTTTAGCGATCCTGTTTGTTTTGCTCACCATCGCCGGCGCTGGCGATGCGGCGAACCAGCTTTTTCCAAATGCAATGGTTCCAGATACTGTAGAGGTAGATGAATTGCGAACGGGTGAACGACGCGAGGGGGCGATTTTCGGCGCCTGGGCTTTTTGTAGAAAGCTTGGAATGACGTCAGGCGCGTTTTTGGTAAGCTTGTTGCTGTCTGCATCGGGCTTCGTCCAAGGCGCAACGGCGGATATGCAACCTGAATCGGCAATACTCGGCATAAGGTTAATCTATTCAGTGCTGCCAGTTATGTTGTGGCTCTTAGCGATATCAATTCTGACGCGATACCGCTTAACGGAAGAGGAATTTAACGCGGTCAAAGCCGAAATCGCGGACAAGGTGCGTAGTAAAATTTAACAAAATTCGATGTCATAAAACCGGCGATTGTCGCTCTGAGTTTCGGTTTGGCGAGTAATTTTGTACCCGGCGGGCGGAGTGATTTCCACCTCTATGGTAGCCGGCGTGTCGAGTGCAAAATCAACATCACTGTTTACACGCCGCCACTTGATATTAATTGCGCCAAGCGGAGTAGGATAGGCGCCGCAAGCCCAGTCGAGATCGCAAAACTGCGGTGCAATACGCACTTTCGAAAAAGCACTGCTGACGGCTTGTACGCCAAGTATGCGCCGCGATAATTGGTAGACCGGTGTCGCAGAAAAGACGTGGCAGAGGCTGGCGGAGGGTTCAAAACTCTCCCATAAGGTCGTGGCGCCGGTCTCAAGCATGGGCCGGTAAAAATCGCGCATATGCGCTAACGCCAGATCGAACCGGTTCGCTTTGGCGAACGCCTCATAGAGAAAATGGCAATAAAATGTGTTTGCGCAGACGATATTTGTGGCCTCATTAAAGGACGCTGCGTTTGTAAAGATCGGCGGGGCGGCTGTAAATTTTAGCGCCGACGCATCTGAAATCGTTGCAACAATTGTCTGCCAGCGGTTCTTGGGAGCAATGTCAAAAGCAATCATCAGTGCATTCGTCTGCTGTGAGATGCGCTCTCCTTGCGCGTCGGTTTGGGGATTGACGCTATCAACATAAGCGCCGCGTTGCCGGTTCCAATGGCGTTGGTTGAGGGCATTTGCGACGCGTAATGACATTTCATTGTAGCGTTGAGCGGCGCGAGGGTAGTCGATCACCGTAGCAAGCTGAGATGCAGCTTGCAGCGCCGCAGCATATAGCGCGTTGATGGCCGCCGCCTCGCCACGGCGATCAATATGCGCCCATTCTATGAAATGCCAGAACGGAATATCGGCAAGTAGACAGTTTTCATCCACATGACGTGCAAACCATTGCAGCGCTTTTTCAACCGCGGGAAAAAGCTGGCTCACCAGATCATCATCGCCGCTTGCAATCCAATAATTCGCAACGCCTCTTATCCAGTGCAGGCTAAAGTCCGGAATGATGACGCCATCTCCGCGATGATCACCTGGCGAGAACATCTGAACAAGGCCGTCAGCGCGCTGACTTTCTGCTGCATGACACAGGAATTGGCGGCCGAGCAGATAAGCGCTAGGCCCGAATGCAGCCGCTGCAATATCAAAATGAACAACGCCGTCGCCGACCCATTGGCGTTTTTCCCGCCCCGGACAATCTTCGTAAGCATCATGCATACATTGGCGTGCTGTGTGCCGGCCAACACGCCAGAGATCGTTCAGCAAAGGATCGCTGCACTCAAAGGCGCCGTCAAAACTTGTCGGATAGTTTGTGGTCCTAACGCCTATTTTGTGAATTGTGACGCCGTTAGGGGCGTTGCGAATGTTAATCTGAAGCGCACGGATAGCGGTCCATTCAAATTTTTCAAATTGTTGACAACCTGGGCGCGCATGATAACGGAACAGGTGCGCGCCGGCGAGATGGTTCGGGCGTTTTAATCCGTTGCGCGCAGTCTCCTCATCCTTAAACTCCCCGGGCAAGGCCTCCGCTGCTGCGACTTCGATAATCTCACCGCCCTTGGCTTCGATATCGATAAAGGGATGGCCGGTGATGTAAGGGTCAAATGCGAGCATGATTGCAGCGTCGCTATCATGTTGTGTACGGACAATGGGCGCGCCTGGCTCAGCATCAATCAAACCATTAACCGATGTAAACATGTCCTTCGGCGCGTTACATAACAGTTCCTCATAAAGTTGGCGATCAAGCGGCAAATCCGGGCGAGGGTTGATCGCTTGAGTCCAGACGACGCGGGCAGGCGCGACCTCGTCTTCTGCAAGATGCGGGATCTCCCGCGGCAAAAGCGTAGGAAAGGGTATGTGTTGGCCGCGACCGGTTGCATTATCTCCAGGTGATCCGCGCGAGACCATGGATTGCGCTGTCGGCCATTGGGTATCATCAAAGTTGATTGCCTGCCAGTCAAGCGGCATTTGCGTTGCATCAAAATCTTCAATGAAGTCCTGTCCCCAACCGGCGCGCGGGGCATCGCGTCGCCATGCCGTCGCCTCAAGGCATTTCCATGACGCATCAGATAATACATCGACGACCTCGTCGCCGCACTCCGCCGTCAGATCAGCATATAACCCGCCATCGCCAAACACAGGTTGCCAGGCGCCCTTGGTGGTTTCGTACCAGGCAAGGTCGATACCCGGCGAATGAACAAGAACCGCGAGAACATTTTCACCGCAGCTAAGCTGATCCCCAATATCAATATCGTCGACCCGCATATGATGCGGGTTTGCGCGGGCCGGGCCGCGCGCGACGCGCTTATTATTCACGAATAGTTGGTAGCGGCCATCACAGGTAATTTTAATGCGGCCGGCGCCGGGTGTCGACGGAAGATGAAATTTCTTTCGAAACAAAAACCAGCGATTAACGCCGTCATCCCTGCGCAGCGGTTCCTGATTGACGAGGCGGAAATAGGCCCCGTGATCGATGGGTTGATCGGCAGTCCAGATAAAATGCGCGCGGCGTATCACTGAGTTTCTGGCCTCATTGATATTATAGTCTGACATTACCCTAAAACATCGGGCGAGTAATAGGAATCGCCCGATGTTCTAGATCCTTTGTTGCGCGCCGGCCCGCGCGCGAAGGGGCGCTTACTATAACTTGACCGCCTTCGCGGTCCGCGCGCGAAGCGCGCCAATTATGATCTGACCACCTTCGCGGTCGGATGCAAAAAACCGGTTCCCACTTTCTCGCCCGGCGCTCTAATGCAGTTTGTCGAAAAGCACAGCGGGAAGGTATGCTATTGTGATACAGCTTCAAAGACGCGCAAACCATTACCGCCGATAATTTTCGCTGTCTCTTCATCGCTTAGCCCGCGCTCAAGCATCTTTGCGACAACATCCGGGAATTGCCGATAGTTGTCCCAAACCGGTTGAAAATTCGCATCCATATCCGTGCCGGTACCGACATGATTGATGCCAACAGCCTCTATCAATTCAATAACCCTGTCGATAAATCCGTCGAGATTGTTAATACCAATGCCGGCCGGCCAGGCGCCGATAACACCGCCCGCAGAGGCAATTTCTTTTGCCAAGTCGAGACTGATAAATCGTGGATGGACGAAGGACGGCGTGTTGATATGCGTATGCGAACAAATGACGGGGTGACTGGCTGTTTCCAGAACGTCAAACACTGTTTTCTCGCTGGCATGGGCGACATCGATAATGACGCCGTTATCATTCATGGCGCGAATGACTCCGGCGCCGGCATCCGTCAGGCCATTGTGAACGGGTGCCGCTGTCATGATGTCGCCAAGTTCATTGACCCGGTAGTGTAAAGGATTGATGCAGCGTACACCGTCCGCATAAGCTTCGGCCACGCGTTCGGCGCTGCCTTCCAGAAAATCACCGCCTTCAACGCCAAGCATCGCGCCGATGCCGCCATTCTGTTTTACTTTTTGGATATCAGAGGGGGATAGTATTTTTTTAACCAAACTATCTGTGACCAGCGTGTTCAAAAAACCGATTTGCGTGCGATAGCTCGCCTGTGCTTCGCCTGTTTCAAAATCGCGGCTAGCAGTAGGCGCGCCATTAACGAGGTCGAGAATTTCCACATCAGCAACCGCACAAAACACAGCGGCGCTCATGCCGCCCGCTCTCATGTCTGAAACAGCGCGCTCCTCGCTTGCGCCGGCCTGGGTGAACGCCTGTAACGCCGGCGCCAGATTTTTGACGCCGCGCACAAACGTGATGCCTGGATGCGCGTGTAGGTCGAGAGACGGGCGGTTTGCAATCAGCGCCTTGGCGCGTTCAAGCAGTGTCAACTCCGGGGTTGGTTTTTGTCCGCATGCGGCGAGCCCGAATGCGGCGCCTGAGCCAAGGAGAAGTTCACGGCGTGTGGTCATGTCAGATGTCTTTCTTCAACTTCATCGGAAGGATATATAATCTATTGTCTCCCTCATGGAAACGCCCGGTGCTGTGCAGCCGGGCGTTTGTTCGACGATTCTACATTAGTTAGAACTTAAGGCGGACCGTAGCTCCCCATATGCGTGGGTTGCGTGATGTGACCAGGCCTTGGAATGCAGTAAACCCTAGCGGCGTCGCCATCGGTGTCACCAAGCTCGCCGCAGTGTCAAAGCGGCTTGCTTGATTGGGAATGAAGGCGCCAGTAACGGCGGATTTTTCTTTTGTCAGGTTTTCAACCCAGATGGAGAAGGAATAGCGGTCATTTTCAATACCGGTGCGCAAGTTGACAAGCGTCGAGGCGCCGACAAAGGCGTCCGCCGTTTGGATGATGCTTTGTTCGGACTGGTAAGAAACATCAATCCTTGACGTCCAGTCAAAATTATCCGTAAGCGGACGCGTATATTGAAGCGTGCTGTTTGCGGTGTACTCGGAAACAAACTGCAGCCTGGTGCCGTCGAGAATAGGGTCGAAACCGAATGCGGCCAGGATCGCGAAATTGTAGCTGTCATAAGTTGAATCCGTGTAAGCGAAGCCACCGGTAAAATCGAGGCCGGGCGCGAGATTCGCCCGTAACTCCGCTTCAACGCCCTTCACTGATGTCTCGCCCGCATTGGCGTTCAAAACAGCAAATGTCGCCCCGAGCGCGCGGACAATCTGGTCGTTCCAGTCGATGTAAAAGCCGGCAAGATTAAGTTGCACCCGTCCATCGGCAATGGTTGTTTTTGCGCCGAGTTCATAGTTCCAGCTCTTTTCCGGATCATATGTGCGTTCGCTGTCGAGAATGGCGCCGGCGGCAGTCACAACATTAAAACCGCCGGTTTTAACAGCCTTGGCTGCGCTGGCGTATAGGAATATATCATCTGACGCCTGATAATCGAGCGTGATGCGCGGTACGAAATTATCGAAGTTGGCGGTTTCCTGAAAAGTCCCCTGGGCCATGGTGAGGGGGTTTGTATCGACCGCTAGCGCAGTTTTTTCTTCTGTTGTCCAGCGCCCGTCAAACGCCAAACCAAGCCGATCAGTGATGTCGTATTGGAGTTGGCCAAAAACAGCGAAGCTTTGTGTGGTTTGGTTTGTGTTGTTAATGGCGCCGGGCGGCAACAATCCGCCCAACGGGGTGGGCGCCAGCGAAGCTGCAAGTCCGGCCGCGCCATCGACGAAGAGATCGGTTGTGTCGGTATCCAAATCCAGATCGTAATAAAATCCGCCAAGCATCCACCGGAAGCGTTGGTCGCCGGGCGAGGTAATCCGCAGTTCCTGGCTGAATTCCTGTTGTGATGTGTCGCCGGTGGAAAACCGGATGCTTCTGGCCTCATAGTCGTTGTCAATCGCTGTTGTATTATTAAAGTCGTTGTATCCAGTGATTGAGGTGATTGTGTAATCATCCGCGACTTCCCAATCCATCGACAAGGAAATCGTCAGGTTTTCCCGGTTTTGAAAACCGGGTGTTACAGCAAAGCCGGTTTGTTCGTTGGGAACCTCGCCTAAAAATCCCTGAAGCGCGTCGGGCAATGGCGCTGGCGTCGGGTTTGCCGGGCCTAAATTATTAACAGCAAATCTCAAAGGATCGTCGCCGTCATTGGTGTCTTCATAACCGACCCGCAATGTCGCCTCAAAATTTGGCGCTGGCGTTGCGGTTAGAGCGCCGGAGAGAACGATGGTCCGCCTGTCATCAAGATCGCCGCCAGTGAGTTCGTTGGTAAAGTAACCGTCGCGCCGGAAAAACCTGCCGCCGAGGCGAAAATAGAGACCATCTTCGACGATTGGGCCGCTGATATTGGCGCGTCCGTCGAAATGGCCTGACTTGCCGGCCGTCAACTCAAGTGTTCCCTCAAAGTCATTACTCGGATCTTTGGTGACAAAATTGACTGCGCCGGCAAAAGTATTGCGGCCATAAAGAGCGCTTTGCGGTCCTTTGGCGACTTCGACGCGCGCAATGGAATCGCCTAGGAGAGAATCCATAATTGTACGGGAAGATTGATAAACGCCATCAATGAAGAACCCGACATTCGGCTCGCCAATCGTCGTCGATTGGCCGCGAATGACCGGCGTTGCGGCGCCGCCGTCGAACAGAGGCGCGAATGTGAAGCCGGGCGTTAAAAGCGCGATATCTTCTACGCTGGTGATGCGCGCACTTGCGATATCTTCCGCCGAAAACACGGTCACCGCGACCGGTACAGTTTGCAACGACTCCTCGCGTTTTCTCGTAGTAACAATGATGACATCACGGTTGTCATTGTCAGCGGCGTCTTCTTGCGCCAGTGCTGGCGCGATGTAAGCAAATGGCAGCATGGATACGCCAGCCAACAACGTTAAAAGATTTCTCGTTCTAGTCATTATACCCCTCCTATAGGTCCCCTGTGATTTCGTTATTAGCGACAGTACCATTTGCCGGTTAGGGCACGTCATTCCCATTCGTCATGCTCGATGCGGCGGGCCGAAAAAAATGCATCGATTTTATCAAAGGCGTTATAGAGTGCGCCTCGCTCTTCTTCGGTCAGACACGACTCAACTTCGTCTGAGAATTTTTTTCGCTCTGGCGCAATCGCGTCATGTGCGTCGGCGCCTTTTTGTGTAAGCATCACCAGCATCATACGGCGATCCCGTTTTGAACGCCGCGCTTCTATTAGTTGGTGTTTTTTCAAATATTGAACAGCGCGTGATATGGTTGCGCTATCAAGTCCCATGGCGTCTGCAATTTCACGATTTGTATGCGGACCGGTTGACGCCAGTAACGATAAAATACGCCAGTCGCGGATGCGGATGGCCGTACCGTCAATGACCATCTTGCCGCGATAGGCAAGATTGAGCGTCAGCATGAATGCGCGATAGGGAAGATAGGCGCGAAGCTCTAAGGCGTTGCAAACTTCAACGTCTTTGGGAAACCGCCTCATCCGTTGCGGCGGATCCGGAAACTGAACCAATTTCACCACTTTATCTTTCCTGCTAGATAACCCAGTCATGTGCATTGTAATGTTTTTCATTGCAAACGCAATGAAAAACATGCTTTATCATCATAAATGGACAGAATACATGTTTGCAGAAGGAGAATTCGGGGGATGAGAAGCGACAAAACCCAACCCGGATGGGGGCAATGCGTTTTGAGCCGTCGGTTGGTGATGAAAATGGGAACTGCCAGCTTTGCGGGGCTGGCATTTGGGGTTAGGCCGGCCATCGGCGCGCCTAGAAAAAAAGTGGGGACTGTTGAAATGCGATTGGCAGAACTTGGGGTGACGCTTCCTCGACCAGCCGATGCAGTGGCGACTTATGCGCCATATCGGATCGTGGAAAATATGGTTTATATCGCAGGGCAAGGGCCTTTCTCCGAAGAAGGCGCCAAGGTATATGGGAAAGTAGGGCGCGAGTTAACTGTTGAGGACGGCGCATATGCTGCCCGTCTTACGGCCATGAGTATCATGGCGCAGGCGAAGGCGGCTTGTGGCGGGGACCTGGATCGGGTCGCTCAATGGGTGCGCCTTACTGGATTTGTAAATAGCGCGGATGATTTTACCGAACACCCTAAAGTCATCGATGGCGCTTCGGACCTGCTTGTGGAAGTCTTCGGCGAGAGGGGACTGCACGCACGTTCAGCGATTGGCGTTAACACGCTTCCATACAATATTGTGGTCGAAATCGAAGCGACTTTTCAGCTTCGCGTTTAATAGGGATCGACTAGAACATCGGGCGATTAACAGGAATAGCCCGATGTTCTAGATCCTTTGTTGCGCGCCGGTCCGCGCGCGAAGGCGCGCAGATTATGAACTGACCGCGTTCGCGGTCGGGGGCGAAAACCGGCCTCATCGTGAGCGAAGTCGAAGGGGCCACTTTTTCGCACGGCGCTCTAGGCGCCGCTAACACGGAAACGACTATGAAACTGTTCTTTTCTATTCTTATGTTGCCCATGCTTTATGCTTGTGCTGCTTCCTATGGAAAGAGTGCGGAAGAAAGTCCGGGCCTTGAGTTTATCAATGCCGATTTATCGCCGCCGCTCGGGCCATATTCCAGCATCGTTCGGACAGGCGAGCTTTTTTTTACATCAGGTATAATTGCCTTTGACGCTGAAAATGGCGCCTTCGCGGCCGCCGATATTGGTGCGCAGACAGAGCAGGTTTTTGATAATCTTGAAGCGGTGTTGGCAAGCGCCGGCGTTGGTTTGGGCGATCTGGTCAAGATTACGGTCTATTTGAAAAACCCTTCAGATGTGCGCATGATGAACGCGGTATATGAGCAAAGGTTAGGCAATTTCCGGCCGGCGAGGACTACCGTTCCCGGCGCCGATTGGGGACGGGACGATATTCTCATAGAAATTGATGCAGTCGCAGTTTTTCGAAGTGCGCAGAACTCATAAAAGCTATGCGCCAGGCAACTGTATGGATGAAGCGCGTGTCCGCCTCAAAGTTGTTCGCCGGCAAGCCTTTCTCTTATTAGAGAGCTACAAGCTGTATGGGCTGGACGATATGCTGGGAACGCGCGGGTTATGATGCGAGCTTCAGCCCTTTGCGCATCGCGGCGACATCATTTTTTGTCACTGATTTGGCAAGGTGTAAAAACGAATAGGCGGCAATGTTTGTGAGTTTGGGCAGGCTCTTTTCCCATTCTTTTCCCGGCCCGACAAAAGGCGTGTGCCCTTCCATGGAGGCGGATATGAATACGCCGACCAATTCCCGATCCGTTATACTGAGAGAGGGATTAATAACGCCAATCAATTGATTAAATGCGCCCGGGCGCGCTGATAGATTTTATTCATTTCCGCCAGAGCATATTCACTATGATTGGAAAGAGCCCATAATTCTGGAAAAAAGACTGATGTTTCTTTTGTTCCAAGATCGCTCATAATCATTTCGATGATAGACACGAATTTTTCCGCCGTAGAAAGGCCAGCGTCTTTCGCGATCTCGTCGAAATCATTAATATAGCCCTGAAGCACAGCGTCCACTAATCCGTGCAGCAAATCATCCCGGGTTGGATAATGATAACTGACATTACTCCTTGAAAGACTACAGCGCGCGGCGATTTTTTGAATGCTGAATTCGCCATAACCATACTCAATGAAGATTTCGAGTGCGGCCTTTAAGATGACACTCTTCGTACTTCGGCCCTTGGCGGATTTATGACCATCTGATGGCGGCGAGAGATTGAGATCACGCATTTAGGTTAACCTTATTAAGTCTACCGAACAGATTACTCGTTATTCTTATCTGTTCATAACAGGTTTGGCGCGCAATTGAGTGTTTCAACCGGCAATGCCGCTACGCATCGTAAAATAGCAAAACCAAATCGGTGACGCCATTTCAAGGCGACCCGAAGGGGCTCGCTTGGGCCCACATCCGCGTTGAAATATTGATATTCGCCTGGCGCTATAGGCTTTCTTCTTTGGTGCTGATGCGGAAGCGTTTGCCTTCGAGAATTGTGATGGCCTGCCAGTAGCGGCTGCGCTCTTTGTTATAGACCTTCAGCCGTCCATCAAAGATTATATGTGTGGCCTTGGTTGCTTGTTCATTTTTGAAACATCCCGCGAACAAACCGTTCGAGCTAAATCGCCTTAAATGTAAGGGATTACAGGGCTTTAGGGAAGGTTTTGGATGGTGCCCAGGGGCGGATTTGAACCACCGACACGCGGATTTTCAGTCCGCTGCTCTACCAACTGAGCTACCTGGGCACTAGCCGCCTGTCGGAGCATGCCCCGGCCGACGGAGCGCGGCTTATAAGCCATGATCTGTCGCCTTGTCCATGGGGAGGAGGTGGGATTTTAGGACTTGGCCGAGGGTGTTTCATGTGTTTTGCGCCTTTGGCCAAGCTCCGGTAAATTGCCAGGAAGCATGGGATTCGAGTTTTAGGAAATACTATGGCGAGAAATTCAAAAACGACTGTCAAATCCTCGGGTAAATTACCGTTGAAGCAAAAGCCGGCGGCCCTGACCCAACTCGGGCGGCGGCTCGAAACGCCGGCGTCGCCTGAAAAAGCGCGCCTTGAGACCGTCCCAAACCCGCAGGCCGATGTGCTCTATGTCGCCCGGTTTACGGCGCCGGAATTCACCTCGCTTTGCCCGGTCACGGGTCAGCCTGACTTTGCCCATCTTGTGATCGACTATGCGCCGGGAAAACTCATCGTCGAATCAAAGTCGTTTAAATTGTTTCTCACATCGTTTCGCAATCACGGCGCGTTCCATGAGGACTGCACGATTACTATCGCCAAGCGCATCATTGAGGCGGCGCACCCGAAATGGTTACGCATTGCCGGCTATTGGTATCCGCGAGGCGGTATTCCGATTGATGTGTTCTATCAGACCGGCGCCCCGCCAAAAGGACTATGGCTACCGGATCTTGGGGTCGCCCCCTATCGAGGGAGAGGGTAGATATGAAGAAATTCATTAGCATGCTTATTGCGTCAGGGGTATTCTGGGCGACGCCGGTTTTTGCTGACGCCTTGGAAGATAAGCCATCGTCGGCCGATATTCTGGCGGCGTCCACCCCATCAGATTGGCGCAAACTTGATCCTGAAAACACCCTCTATATTGATCTGGAGCGCGGGCGCATCGTGATTGCGCTCTCATCCCAACTTGCACAGGCTCATGTAGCGCAAATCAAAGCGTTAGCGCGAGGTGGGTTCTATGACGGGCTTTCGTTTTACCGCGTGATTGATGGTTTTGTTGCGCAGGGTGGCGACGCCTTCGAGACAAGGGAGATCAAAAACGCAGCAAAGATACTTGATGCGGAATTTGATGAAGATTTAAGCAGCGCTGTAAGCTTCACAGCAGTCAATAGTGACGATGGTTATGCGCAGGTGGCAGGGTTTGTTGAAAGTTTGCCGACGGGCGTCGACAAAGAGGCTGGCAAGGTTTGGCTGTTGCATTGCACCGGTGCTATCGCGATGGCGCGCAATAACGAAAAAGATTCAGCGTCTACTGAGTTTTACATAACGCTTCAGCCGCAACGTTATCTTGATCGCAATCTCACAGTTTTTGGCCGTGTTGTTCAGGGAATGGAGTATTTGCAGGCTTTGCGCCGTGTCTCTCCGCCGGAGTCGGAAGAAGATGATATGGGCGAAACGATTGTTGCTATACGCGTCGCTGCGGATATGCCGGAGGAAGATCGTGTGAAGCTAGAGATTCTCGATAGCGCGACCGAAACTTTTGCAACCTATGTGGAAGCGCGCCGAAATCGGCCGGAAGCATTCTTCTATTACCGTCCGGATCATATCGACATCTGCCAGATTGCCGTGCCTGTTCGCGCCGTTGTGCAGGAATGACCAATGTTGAAAAGACGATTGGGCCGTGGCGGGCAAAAAAGAAATCTGAGCCATTTGAAAACCCGTGGATCAAGATCGTCGATCATGAAGTTATTCACCCTGACGGTTCGCCCGGCGAATATGGGGTGGTCCGGTTCAAAAATCTCGCCATCGGGATATTGCCGATAGATGATGATGGGTCTGTGTGGCTTGTCGGCCAGCATCGGTTTCCGCATGATCGCTATAGTTGGGAACTGCCGGAAGGCGGCGGCGCGCTAGATGTTCCGCCGCTGGAATCGGCAAAGCGCGAATTATCCGAAGAGACGGGTATGACGGCGCGTGAATGGGCGCGGTTTTCATCATTCGATATATCGAATTCCGTTACGGATGAGCGCGCCCTTTGTTATTTCGCCTGGAGCCTGGAACAGGGCGCAGCGGCGCCGGAAGCGTCTGAAGCATTAACCATAAAGAGAGTACCGTTTTGCGATCTGTTTGAGATGGTCATGTCTGGGGAAATTACCGATAGTCTCACGATTGTGATGGTGCTAATGGCGTTCTCCAAGGCCTTGCGGGGTGAAGCGCCAGAGCCTATCTCCCGCCATATACTTGCAGCCCAAAGCCGAAAGTAGGAAACTAACGATATGGCCCAAACATCACGCGAACAAGCGACGATATTGGATATATCAAGCGATCAGACTTGGTCGCGTATGCGTGTTGAAGCGGCGGCGGCGGCGGCGTCTGAGCCGGCTCTCGCAAGCTTTCTCCATGCGACGATCCTCAATCATGAAAGTTTCGAAGCGGCGTTGTCTTATCGGCTTGCGCAGAAATTTTCGGATGCGGAAATGAACGCGATGCTTTGGCGGGAAGTTTGCGACGAAGCCTATCTGAGTGAGCCCAGCATTGTTGAGGCGGCGCTTCATGATATGCGTGCAGTCTTTAATCGTGACCCCGCATGCAGCGAATATGCGCAGCCGTTTTTATATTTTAAGGGCTACCTCTCCCTTCAAGCGCACCGTGTCGCCAACTGGCTGTGGCGCCATGATCGCAAATCGCTGGCGCTCTATCTGCAAAGCCGCATGTCTGAACTTTTTGCGGTGGATATTCATCCCGCGACTAGCATCGGCAAGGGCGTCTTCTTCGATCACGCCACAGGCATAGTCATCGGCGAAACTGCGGTCGTAGAAGATGATGTTTCGATACTGCAAAATGTAACGCTTGGCGGTACAGGAAAGGATGAAGGCGATCGGCATCCGAAAATTCGTTGCGGCGCTCTGGTCAGCGTCGGCGCCAAAGTACTCGGCAATATTGAAATAGGCGAGGGCGCGAAAGTTGCGGCGGGAAGCGTTGTTCTGAAGAATGTGGAAGCCCATTGCACGGTTGCCGGTGTGCCGGCAAAACCCGTGGGCGCGTGCAAAGAGACCACGCCGTCCATGACGATGGATCAGCAGTTTAACTGCGACACTTACTCGATATAAATTCAGTGCTGTCGTTTCATGATGGGGCGCAGCATGCGTGTTGACCTTTTCGATTTTGATTTGCCTCCAGAGCGTATTGCGCTCTCGCCGGTTTCGCCGCGCGATGCGGCGCGTATGCTTGTTGTCCAGCAGGACGGGCTTCATGATCGTGGAATCCTTGATCTTCCGCACAAGCTTCGTGCGGGCGACCTGATCGTCACCAACAATACACGCGTCTTACCCGCGCAGCTTTTTGGGTCGCGCCCGGCGCGCGGCGAAGGCGAACCTGTTTCCATTGAAGCGACGCTGCATAAAGATTTGGGCGATGAGTGTTGGCGGGCTTTCGTACGTCCTGCGAAGCGGTTGCGTGCGGGCGATGTCATTCGATTCGGCGAGGAATTTTCTGCAACCGTAATCAGCCGGGAAGGCGCCGAGGCTGTGCTCGACTTCGAGAAAACAAGTGAGCCGTTTCATGAGCGGCTGGCATGCGCTGGAGTTATGCCCCTGCCGCCTTATATTGCGCGGCGGCGGCCCGCTGGCGAAGATGATAAGCAAAATTATCAGACGATCTTCGCGCAAGAAACGGGATCTGTTGCGGCGCCGACTGCGGGGCTTCACTTTACGGACAATTTGCTAGAGCTGCTTCGCCTTCGCGGCGTTGGCCAACTCTCCGTAACCTTGCATGTGGGCGCGGGAACTTTCCTGCCTGTGACTGTTGATGAAACAGATGACCATAAGATGCACAGTGAATGGGGCGAGATCACTCAGGATCAAGCGCAGCGAATTAATGAGTGCAGAGCGTCAGGCGGGCGCATCATTGCGGTAGGAACGACGTCTCTGCGGCTTTTGGAAAGTGCGGCGGATGGTGAGGGCGTCATTCACCCCTTTGACGGTGAAACCGATATCTTTATTACGCCGGGCTACCGCTTTAAGGCCGCACAGATGCTGTTGACGAATTTTCACCTTCCACGCTCGACATTATTTATGCTGATATGCGCTTTTGCAGGGACTGAACAGATGAAAGCCGCTTATACCCATGCGATAGAACAAGAATATCGGTTTTATTCTTATGGTGATGCGTGTTTTCTTGAGTTGAATGATGAGCGCTGAATTTTCCTTTACCCTCAACGCCAATGACGGCGCCGCGCGTACGGGCGTTATTACGACGCCTCGCGGCGAGATTAAAACGCCGGCTTTTATGCCTGTGGGCACGGCTGGAACCGTAAAGGCGATGTTGCCTGAGTATGTGCGGGCAACGGGTGCGGACATTGTTCTCGGCAATACCTATCATTTGATGTTGCGTCCCACGGCGGAGCGGGTCGCATCGCTCGGCGGCTTACATAAATTCATGAATTGGCCGCATCCGATCCTGACCGATTCCGGCGGGTTTCAGGTTATGTCGTTATCTAAGCTTCGTAAGCTGACGGAAGAGGGTGTATCATTCCAGTCGCATATCGATGGATCGCGCCATATGCTGACCCCGGAGCGATCGATTGAGATACAATGCCTTTTGGGCTCTGATATTCAGATGCAACTTGACGAGTGTCCGGCGATCCCCATTGCTCATGAAGACTCGCGCATATCGATGCTGTTGTCAGCCCGGTGGGCGCAGCGATCCAAAGATGCGTTTGAAAAATTATCGAACCCAGGGCAGGCGCTGTTCGGCATTATTCAGGGCGCCAATTATGAAGGTCTTCGGCGTGACAGCCTGGAGCGTTTATTGGAAATAGAATTTTCCGGATACGCTGTCGGTGGTTTGGCGGTGGGAGAGGGGCGCGAGGAGATGTTTCGCGTGCTGGAGTTCACGACGCCTTATATGCCTAAAACGAAGCCGCGCTATTTGATGGGGGTTGGCAAGCCGGCAGATCTTGTGGGCGCTGTCGCGCGGGGTGTCGACATGTTCGATTGCGTGGCGCCGACCCGGTCTGGGCGCCATGGCCAAGCCTGGACCAAAGCCGGGGCAATCAATATCAAGAACGCGCAATTTTCCGATGATGCAGAGCCGCTGGACCCGAACAGTGAATGTCCGGCAAGCCGGGATTATTCCAAAGCCTATCTCCATCATCTGTTCCGGGCTGGCGAATATCTTGGGCCGATGTTGCTGACCTGGCATAACCTCCAATATTATCAGGACCTTATGGTGGAAATGCGCGAAGCCGTCGCCGCCGGTCAGTTTGGTGAATTCAAGCGCCGGTTTCAGGCGGCGACCGGTGAAGCGATTGTGTAGAATTAGCGCCGAATTCGGCGTTTGAATCGGTTGACCCGGCGTAGGGCCGCCCCTATGTTCCGCGCCTTCCAAGGCGGTCGCCGCTTCACTGAGATCGTGAGCGGCTTTTGTTTGTCGGAGCGCTTCGGTTCTTATTGAGTCGTCGCATTTGTTGTGGGCCCATAGCTCAGCCGGTAGAGCAACTGACTTTTAATCAGTAGGTCGCAGGTTCGAACCCTGCTGGGCTCACCAAAAACTCAATAATAACAATAAATTACAAATTTCACTTTCCAGTCTCTTTCCTTCTCAGGCCATTTTGGGTCACAGTTCAAAAGCTAGAGCGTTTCCGAGCTTGATTGAATCAAAATAGGTTTGGCGGGGTTTGCGAACTGTGATTCGATTCTCATGGGAGGATTGATCATGGCGATTTCAGAAGATTTACGTATTCGTATTGTCCGCAAAGTGGCGTCTGGCTTGTCGCGGCACAAGGCGGCAGCGTTGTTTGAGGTGAGTTCGAGTTCGGCGATCCGGTTCGCCAGGCGTTATGAGGAAGAAGGCACGCTCGCCATCAAGCCGCGCAAGCGGCGCCTTGACCCCTTTGGCGAAGATATTCGCTGTTGGATTGACACCAAGCCTGACCTGACTCTCGAAGAGATATCGGCGCGGTTGCTTGCCGATCATGATGTAACGGCGTCAACGTCAACGATTGATGATTGGCTCAAAGCCAACAAGCTCACGTTTAAAAAAAACCGCACACGCCAGTGAGCAGGAGCGCAGCGACGTCCAAGCTAAACGGGCTGTGTGGCGGCGGCGCCAAGCTTGGCTGAATGAGCGCCCTGAGCTGATCGAAAAAATCGTGTTTATCGATGAAACCGGGATCAACACCAAGATGGCAAGGCTGCGCGGACGCTGTCTGCGGGGCCGGCGGCTGGTCTCCAGCATTCCGCATGGGCACTGGAAAACGCTGACTTTTATCGCCGGTCTGCGTCATGATCGCCTGACCGCGCCATGGGTGATCGACGGGGCGATGGATGGCGATGCCTTTGTTCAATACATCAAGACGCAACTTACGCCCACACTGAATGAGGGCGATGTTGTTGTTCTTGATAATCTGCCTGCGCATAAAAGGCACGATGCGTAACAAGCGGTCAGAGAGCGTGGCGCGTGGCTGTTATTTCAGCCGCCTTACTCGCCTGATCTTTATCCAATTGAGTTGGCATTTTCCAAACTCAAGGCGCATCTCAAAATGCTCGCGCCAAGAACCGTCGATGACCTTTGGAAAGCGGCAGGAACCGTCTGCGACCTATTCAAACCACACGAATGTACAAATCTCTTCAGAGAAGACGGATATAACCCAATCTAAATCGGAAATGCTCTAGCAGGCTGCTGAAAAAAGAATTTCAAAGCAGTCACTCCCTATAAAGATGATATAATCCTTCAATAATTTACTCGCCTTAGAACAATTGCGTCGCTTCGCCCGCCAATGCAACATCATTCACTACTGAGGCTATTTGTGAGTCAGCCC
>JAJFGE010000016.1 GCA_021776295.1 Hyphococcus sp. | reverse complement strand
CTCAAAGGCCATTCCGACGCCGACGCCGGCATGCACGCGCTCACCGACGCCATTCTCGGCGCCATCGGCGAAGGCGATATCGGCGATCACTTCCCGCCGAGTGACCCGCAATGGAAGGGGGCGGCGTCGAGCGTGTTTCTAACCAAGGCGCGCGATCTGGTCGCCGAGCACGCGGGCCGCATCAACCATTGCGACATCACGCTGATTTGCGAAGCGCCAAAGATCGGGCCGCATCGTGAAAAAATGCGCGCCGCGCTCGGCGAAATTTTACAAATTGAAACCTCGCGCATTTCTGTCAAAGCAACGACCACGGAACAATTAGGCTTTACCGGCAGGCGCGAAGGCATTGCGGCGATGGCTATCGCAACAGTCGCGCTTCCTCAATCGGAGAGACCATAATGGAAAAACGCATACTGGTAGCGGTAGTCACCATTCTGTCGTCTTTCGCAGCTGCGTGCGAGCGCACTGAAGTCGCCGACCAAACCGTTGAGAAATTACGCACGCTGCAAGATGGCGCTCTGGTTTCATCAGCCAACCCAGCCATGCGGTTTAAACCTGATGATGCATTTGAGTATGTTGGTTCCGTAACGCTGACTGTCAAAGACATCGCGTTAGCAGAGCGCCACCATTGGGTCGTCGCAGACGAAGGGCGTGTTACAATGCTGATCATCGTGCAGTTCGAGGGGTTTCTCGACGACGCCGACGGCCAGTATAACATCTCCCTCCCCGGGGCGAATTTATCCGGCGCCAATTACAAATTTTCGCCAAAACGGATTGACCTTGGCGGCAAAAGTTTTGTCCACAACACCTGGGCCTTCGACAATGCGGCGTCGGCCCGCGACAACCCCGGTCTGGAAGCGGCGGCAACGCTGAACATGCTTGCAGACAAAGGCTATGCGATTGATGGCGAACTCATCATGTCGCGTTTTGGAACAGCGCTGGGCGATGATCGGCGCCATGAATTGATTATTTTTTATATTGAACCGGTGGCTAACCATGGCTGGACGCTTGCAGATTTTCCTGATGGCGACCCCCTGACTGAAAAATATAAACTCTTCTCCGATAGTGTAACGAAGCGGTCGCTCGATAGTTTCGATATTACTTTTTGAGATCAGTAACCGGCATCGGCATGCCGTAACGGAGAGCAAAATAGTCACAGACCAACACATACTCTCATTGGCGCAATCCATCATCGACAAGGCAAGCGCCAAAGGCGTTATGATCGCCGCTGCGGAATCCTGCACTGGAGGGATGATTTCCGCGGCGCTGACGGATGTCCCCGGCTCCTCTGCCGTGGTGGACCGCGGCTTTGTCACCTATACCAATGAAGCCAAACACGAGATGCTTGGCGTAGCGATGGAGCTGATCGATCAGCAGGGCGCGGTCAGCGAGGAAGTCGCTGGCGCCATGGCCGCCGGCGCGCTGCAACACTCGCGCGCCGACATTGCGATTTCCGTCACCGGCATCGCCGGGCCAACTGGCGGCAGCGCTTCAAAGCCGGTGGGTCTGGTGTGGTTCGGCCTCGCCCGGCGCGGCGGCGACGTTCAAACCGAGAAGCACATTTTCGAGGCCAAGTCGCGCGATTTCGTCCGCACCGAGGCCGCTCAAAAAGCCTTACAACTTATCCTCTGCGCGCTCGACTAGATCATCGGGCGATGATCTAAGCCTTGGCTAGCGGGGTTTCAACGCGGCCGCGGCTTGAACAGGCATCGATCAGACACGCTGACCAGTTCCCGTTTGCCGTCATCCAGCGTCACCGAAACAGCGTTGTCCACATAGTCATCCGGCGTCACCGCCGCGATATTTACAATCCCAAAGCGGTTTTGCATGTTCAACAAAGACGGCCGCCAGCGCACGCTAAAGACGTGCTGGCCTTGCGCGCCGCGATAATTGTTCCAGGTTGGAGCGCCAGCGGCGCATGCATAGGCGTTCCAGTGCGCAAAATAGATTTCCTCGGAAATTTTATACTTCCGAACGAAGTCTTCCTGCGCGCGTTTCGACGCTTCATAGCGTTTACGTAATTTTTGTCGCGCCTGCACACCAAGCGATCTGTCCTTGGCGAAGAAGATGTCGATATAGTGCTCAAAACTGCGCGGCGCGGTCGAGCCATGCCAGCCGATATCAGCGCCCTCCAACAAGAATTTGCTGTTGGCGGCGACAAAGAGATAATTGGCGCAGCTCGAATAACACGCTTTGGCGACAATCAGGTCAAAGCCAGACGCCGACAACAGGTCTGCAATGTTGATTGCGCGCGCAACCGAACCGCCGGCGCTGTCGATGACCACCACCAATTTCCGAGGGCTGAGCCGGAGACGTTGGGTAATCTCTTCTTCCATCCTTTTGTCAATCTCACCTGAAAGGCACAAGACATCGCGGTCTTTAAACGAGGCGAGAGATACTGACCCATCCCCCTTGCAGCTCCTGGCAATCTGGCGCGCTTCAAACAGCTCGCTATCAAGGGCCAGCGCCGGCATCGACGAGGCGCCCAAAAGCGCAACCAACCCCCCGCAAATATGATGACGCAGTTTCATCGAAGCCTTCTTTTGTGAGAACTTATGCGCAGTCACGGCGCGCCGCCATAAAGATCATCAGCACGGGCGACAAATGCCTCGCTCATGCGCGCAAACGCTTTTTCAAAAACGGCGCGCGCCGTTGACTGCAAGAAGATGTTGCGAAATTCAAATGCGATGAAAAAATGAATGGTCGATCCGCCTTCTGCTTTATCTTCAAACCGCCATTGATTATGCAGCCGCCGGAACGGGCCGTCGATGTAATAAACGTCAATCTCCTTGTTTGCGACGCCTAGAGAAACGTCGCTCTTAAAACGTTCGCGAAAAACTTTATAGGAAACGATCATCTCGGCGCGGAGCTTGCCCCCCGCTTCAGAACTATCTCTGTCAAGGATTCGAAGCGCAACGCACCAGGGCAAAAACTCCGGATATTTCTCAACATCGGCAACCAGATCAAACATCTGCGCCGCGCTATAGGGAACATCCGTACTGGTAGTCCGCGACGTCATCCGGCGGACTTTGTGGATCTCTCGCGCGCGGCTTTCAGCTTTGCGAAATCTTCGCCCGCGTGGTGCGATGATCGCGTCAGCGGCGATGCGGAGACCATAAGGAAGCCTTTTGCCCGCGCCATGGCCTCATAGGATTTGAACTCGTCAGGATGGACGAACCGGTCAACTGGCGCATGTTTGCGCGTCGGCTGGAGATATTGGCCAATGGTGATGAAATCGATACCGGCCGAGCGCATGTCGTCCATCACCTGCATCACCTCTTCGCGCGCCTCACCAAGGCCGACCATGATGCCGGATTTCGTAAAAATCTCCGGGTCGCGCTGTTTGACTTTTTCAAGCAGCCGCAACGAATGAAAATAACGCGCGCCCGGACGGATTGAGAGGTAGAGCCGCGGCGCGGTCTCAAGATTGTGATTGAAAACATCGGGCCTGGAATCAATAACGATCTCCGCCGCGCCATCCTTGCGCAAAAAATCCGGCGTTAAAATTTCAATCGTCGTTTCAGGCGAGCCGGCGCGGATCGCGTGCACCACCTTGGCGAAATGTTCCGCGCCGCCATCGGCGAGATCGTCGCGATCAACCGATGTGATGACCACATGCTTCAAGCCCATTTCAGCCACCGCATCGGCGACATGGCCTGGCTCGGATGCATCAAGCGGTCCCGGCAGGCCGGTCTTCACATTGCAGAAGGCGCAAGCTCTGGTGCAGGTGTCGCCCATGATCATCATGGTCGCGTGTTTTTTGTCCCAGCACTCGCCAATGTTAGGACAAGACGCCTCTTCGCAAACCGTATGCAGGCCTCGCGAGCGGACAATCTTGCGGGTCTCGGCATAGCCTTTGGAGACCGGCGCCTTGACGCGAATCCAGTCCGGCTTGCGCAAGATCGGGCTGTCGGCGCGGGCTTGCTTTTCCGGATGGCGCGGGCGCGAGGCTTCGCGCTTCGGGCCGCCATTGGGAGTGTCGCTCAGGGTCGCCATGCATGCTCATGTAGCAGCGGCGCCAAACGAATGTAAGGGGCTGAAATCACCCCAAATACGGTTAAACTAGACGCTCAGTCATCTCTACCAGTTCGTCAAACGGCCGATGAATGAGCGAACCGTCAAGCGGCTCTCCAAGCGCGACATTAACAGCCTCCCAGGCTTCAATCGAATCGATCACGGGCGGCTCGCCGGTGCTGGCGAGTTTTGAGCCCTCGGTAGTGAATTTGACCACCTCGCGCGAGACCGGCAGGCGCAGCCACCGCCAGACCCGGCGGTGCAGCTCACCATCACAATATTGCTGCCAGCGCGGATCAGCACCGTCATTGGGAATGTCGAAGAATAACGTCTTCAGATCCCCCGCATCGGCCATGGCGATAACGCCGTGCTCATATTCAAAAAATCGCGGACTGCGGCCATTGCTGAGAAAGGACGATTCGCCAAACCCGCAACGCAGATCAGCGATAGCGCGCTTTTTAGCGCGCGCGAGGGTTTGAAACTCAGCGACAATGTTCGGCCATTCCTGCTTGCCTACAAAATAGACGCCGGCGCCGACAATCACGATAATCATGGCTGCAATCTTCAGCGCCGAAACAGCGCCCTCGCCTTGATAAACAAACGCCATCGCCACCGGCGCAATCAACGCAAACGCCGCCGCTATCGGTCGCTTAAATCCGATTAAATCATCACGCGCATAATCATTCACATTATCAAAAAACGCAGCGTCGGTTTTAAGCCTAATGGCGACGGGAACGGGGATGGCTACTCGGGCGGTCGACAGCATTATTTTCAACTCCAACAAAAGCAGGCAGAAAAAGACTGCGCCGGAGGGTTTGCCGGGAGCTTAATCCTGGTGGGTTAAATTGAATCGTATTTTCGAGGCTTCGCCGCTAATTCCGCCCAATACTGCACATCTATCCAAGTCTTAATACACCAACATGATGTGCTGTCAGAGCCTCACCGCGGTGCGGCGCAAAACCTTGCGAATGGAGAAATTCGTAATCACCCGATCAACGCCCGGAAGCCGGGTGAGGATATCGGCGTGGATACGTTCATAATCGACGCCATCGCGGCAGAGAATGCGCAGCAAGTAATCTGAAAGACCCGCCATCAGATAACACTCCATAATCTCACGATGCAGCAACACAGCTTTTTCAAATGCCGACAGCGTCGCCTGTCGCTGGTTTTTCAATGTCGCCTGAACAAACACCGACGTTTCCATCCCCAGCTTGCGCTCATCAACAATAACCACCTGTTGCGCAATAACCCCCGACCGGCGCAATTCCTTGACGCGCTTGTGGCAGGCCGATGGCGACAGCCCGACCTGTTCGCCCAGTTCTGTAAACGGCGTTTGCCCATCTTCCTGAAGGACGTTCAAAATAGCGGCGTCAAAATCATCCATAGATTCGAATCCCGTTCATAAAACTGTACAAATTAGGAATAATGTTCGTAGACATCGCACGAATTCGATAAAATATCAAAAACATCCTCAGAAAAGAGAATAACATGCGCCTGAAACTGTCTTGAGGAGAAGATCATGCAGGTTGGCGTCCCTAAGGAAATCAAAAATTCGGAGTTTCGCGTCGGCCTGGTGCCGGGCAGCGTTCGCGAATATGTCGCCAATGGGCATGACGTTCTGGTCGAGACCGGCGCCGGCGCGGGTATTAAAGTCAGCGATAGCGATTATCAGGCCGTCGGCGCCAAGATCGCGCCCGACGCTAAGGCTGTTTTTGCCTCCAGCGACATGATCGTGAAGGTAAAAGAACCGCAGCCGGGCGAATGGGCGCAGCTGCGCGAGGGACAAGTTCTTTATACTTATCTTCACCTGGCGCCGGACCCGGATCAAGCGCGCGGATTGATCGAGTCTGGGGTGACGGCGGTTGCTTATGAAACCGTGACTGACGCGTTTGGCGGTCTGCCCTTGCTGGCGCCGATGAGCGAAGTTGCGGGCCGGTTATCGGTGCAGGCCGGCGCCTATGCGCTTACTGCGCATCAGGGCGGGCGTGGGCTGTTGATGGGCGGCGTACCCGGCGTTTTGCCAGCGAAAGTCGTGGTGATCGGCGGCGGCGTCGTCGGCACGCATGCCGCACGCATGGCCGTCGGGCTGGGCGCGGACGTGACTATCCTGGAACGCAGTCACCGCCGGCTGACCGAACTTGACGATCTCTTTGAGGGCCGCGCCAAGACGCGTTACTCAACCTTTGAAGCGCTGGAAGGCGAAACTAAAAATGCCGATGTCGTTGTTGGCGCGGTGTTAATCCCCGGCGCCAGCGCGCCGAAACTGGTGACCCGCGAGATGCTGAAAAGCATGAAAGAAGGCGCCGTCTTAGTCGATGTTGCGATTGACCAGGGCGGGTGTTTTGAAACCTCAAAGGCGACAACCCATGAAGACCCGACCTATGTGGTCGATGGCGTGTTGCATTATTGCGTTGCAAATATGCCGGGCGCGGTGCCGTTAACCTCATCTCACGCGCTTAACAATGCAACGCTGCAATATGGATTGCGCCTCGCCAATAAAGGACTGGACGCTCTGAGAGATGACCCACATTTGCGCAACGGCCTCAACATTCACCGCGGGCTGGTCACCTATAAGGCCGTAGCCGAGGCGCTGAATGTGCCGTTTACAGCCGCTGCTGACGCGCTTACCTGAACGCTAGCGCATCCGGCCAAGTCAGATTTTGTGCGCTGCAAGATTGTAAAATCTGCGTGAGCCCCCAAATCAACGTCGAAAACGCCTTAATTGTTACGTCATGGTAAGAGTTTCAGGCCTGTCGGAGAGGGGCCGGATGGTTGCTATTGCACTGCAACCGCGTGCATAAAGGCGGGAGGAGAGACCGACTATGATGAAATTAGCAACTGCTGCAATCGTTGCTGGCGCGCTCTGCATAACCACTGCGGCCGCTGGCCCGCTGGGCGGAACCATGACAGCCAGCCAAACCACCGACGAAAAAGCGCCGCGCAAAAGCGCCGGTGTGCTCGCCTATTTCGCAGATCAGCTTTCAGTTTCGATCGCCACCGTGGCGGGATCGGTCGGATATTCTGCCGAAGAGGCTGAAGACCAAGGCGCCCACTCTTCAAATGACGAATGTAACGCGGACAAAGAAACAGACGAGAACGAAGGCGCCGGCGCCAACAAATTCGAGCAGTCCGGCCCGGAGCCTATCTATTTCGGCTTTTAAACTTTTTACATCCCCCAAGAAACACTCACGCGCCGCGATTCAACTCGCGGCGCGCTTTTTATGATGATCAGTGCTTTCGTCCGGTGACAAATTGAATATCGCTTGCGATTTGTTTTCTTCCCTTTTTCATCACCACCATAATCAGTCCTGTAAGCGCAAATAACAGGCCGGCGGCGGAGAATGCTTTGATCAGCGGATTATTGAAGTCCTTTCGGTCAACATAATCCATAATATGCAACATCCAGAAGAAATCGTAGAATCGCCAGATATCGTTGCGACGGGAAATGACGCGGCCGTTCTCTGGCGAAATATAAAGCCGGGTATGCAGCCGATCATCAAAATCGGCGCGCCATACGGGTTGTTTTCCGCGATATTCCTGCGGCGCGTCAATCATCAGGGCTAGACGGTGAATGTTACCAGCGCCAACATAGTCAGCTTCAGCCACCTCACGCGCAATTTTTTCTTCAAGCGGGGTAATGCGCGCTCCTGTCGATGCATCAAATAATGCATGTTCATCAACGCCCTCGGCTTCATAAACCGGGCGGCCAAGAAAATGACGCAACGAAACCGTAGTTGCACCGTCCACCTGCGCGATCACGCCGCCGGGCGAAGCGTAGCCTTTGGCTTCCAGTTCCGGCGCCGGCGCAGAAAACATTGTGCGTTCGCCGCGCACCAGATCAAGATGAAACCAACTCATGACGACGCCGCTCAACATCCAGACCGCCACCTGAATGCCAAGCAACAATCCTGCCCATAGGTGAATCTTCTGGATGAGTTGTGCGAAGGTCATTGCGCCGCCTCAATGTCCGAAGCCGCCAGCGGCGTGGTCAGCAGTATACGAAATGCGTCCCAACTATCCTCGCGCCCAACAGCTTTGCGGCGAACGTAATTTTCGACCAGATCGCGTCCAAGATTATAGTTGATGACGTATCCACGGTAGGTTTCGATGAACCGTACGCTTTGCTCTGCGCGTTCACGCGACTGAAGGCCGAACTCCATCGACAATCCAATCGCCTCTTCGCGATCAATCTCGCCGTCAAGATAGGCCCGCGCGATATGGTTGCGTGAATGCGACAGCTTGCGGCGTAACTTATTCAACCGGTCCAGTCTGTCCGCATCCTCCGGATTCAAGCCCGCCAGCGGAAACAGAATGTCGCGCTCAAATGTGATTTTCTCATCGCCCGGAAAGGCCAGCTCAATACCGTAATTGGCCGAACCCTCCGCGGTCACTGAAAGTGGCGAAAACAGGGGGTAGACGGAATATTCAATCCATCCGTTTTTATTAAAAAAGTCGCGCTCAATCATCACATTCCAGGTGTGATGGCCCGGATAACCTTCATGGCAACCCAGATCAACCGCGCGATCAATGATGATTGGAAAGTCAGTATTGACCTGGATCAGGCTTTCATAATCGCCCTGATACCAGTTATAGCCGCTCCAGGATTTGCCGGTCACAAATTCCAGGCGAAAGCGTTCATTGTCCGGCAATTTATAATGCGCCAGCGTCCGCTTGCGGCATTCGGCGATGGCGGCGTTAAAAACCGGCAGCAATTTGTCTTCAGCAATCGCAAGAGAGTTGCGGAAGGCGTCTACGCGCTCATGGAGCGGCGCATCGCCTGGCAGCAGCGTATCGATTTCGCCAAGCACTGCATAAAATTCGTTTACTTCATATTGCGGCGCGACGGCGTCATAAAGGAGCCGGGTTTCTTCGTCGAATGGATAAAACCGCTCTTGCGCAATTTCGATGCGCGCGGCGCTGGCGCGGACCAGCTTTTCGAGCATGGCGCCGCGCAGTGTCGGCGCATCTGCATTCGCTCTGGAGACTTTAATCAGCAACGCCTCTGCATCGGCTGCGAGCGCGTCAAAGGATTGCGCTTGGTTCGCTGCAGCGTCGGCCCATTCTTCAGGGCCGTGATAGGCGTCCACAAAAGCTGGATCGAGAACGCCGATGGCCAGCGAGAGCTTTACAAACGCTTGCCCCATCTCATTGAGGGCGGCGGATGCGTCCGGGGTTTCTGAGGTGTTGTTCGTCTTCACCTCACTTGCCGGTGAAGGCGCATTTTTTTCTGGAGAAGATGCGGTATCAGCCTCGCCGCCGCAGGCCGCGAACAGAAAACTGGCGACAGCGACGACGAGATATTTCATCGATAAGCTCTTATGCCGGCGTGCCGGAAAAAGTCGACGAACCGAACGCGCCGAGCTTGACGGAGCCAGAAAGATTGCCGCCGTCTTCTTTACCTTCAAATTCGAGCGTAATCGGCATTGGCGAGGTAACCTTCGCATGCCATTTCAAAACGTCGCCCTCAACAGCGCCGTTCTCGATCGGGGCGTTGCCCGAAGAGCCAGACATTTCGCCAGTCAGCGCATCGCCTTCCTGCTTGAGGGTTAAAACACCGGTCTGGTCGCCCATCGGCGTTTTGATCGTGAGGTTCCATTTGCCGTCGACTGCCATCAGTTTCTCCTGTTCAGTCCCATGCATGGGATGGCTGGTAAAATTCCGGGCAGACCTTAGCGATTGCGGGCCTTGGCGCAAGGGTCGGGTGCAGTGTGCGAACGGCGCCACAGCAATGTTCCCGACGGTCTAATTATCCAAAAAACTCCGCAGCTTCCGTGAGCGGCTCGGATGTTTCAGCTTACGCAGCGCTTTGGCCTCAATCTGGCGGATACGTTCGCGGGTTACCGAGAATTGCTGACCAACTTCCTCTAGCGTGTGGTCGGTGTTCATGCCGATGCCGAAGCGCATGCGCAATACGCGTTCTTCGCGCGGCGTGAGGCTCGCCAGAACCCGCGTTGTCGTTTCGCGCAGGTTCGACTGGATCGCCGCATCGATCGGCAGGATAGTGTTTTTGTCTTCGATGAAGTCGCCGAGATGTGAGTCTTCTTCATCGCCAATCGGGGTCTCGAGTGAAATCGGCTCTTTGGCGATTTTCATCACCTTACGGACTTTCTCCAGCGGCATGGAGAGTTTTTCCGCCAACTCTTCCGGCGTCGGCTCACGGCCAATCTCGTGCAGCATCTGGCGCGAGGTGCGCACAATCTTGTTGATCGTCTCAATCATATGCACCGGAATACGGATCGTGCGCGCCTGATCAGCGATCGAGCGGGTGATCGCCTGGCGGATCCACCAGGTCGCATAGGTTGAGAATTTGTAGCCGCGGCGATATTCAAACTTATCGACCGCCTTCATCAGACCAATATTGCCTTCCTGAATGAGATCGAGAAACTGCAAGCCGCGATTGGTGTATTTTTTGGCGATGGAAATCACCAGGCGGAGATTAGCCTCGACCATTTCCTTCTTGGCGATGCGCGCCTCGCGCTCGCCTTTTTGGACGGTAGAGACAATGCGCCGGAAGTCCTGCACGGTTAGGCCGGTCTCGGTCGCCAGATTGCCGATCTCTTCACGGATCATCAAAACCTGCTTGCCGGCCTTGGTGACAAAGTTCTGCCAGCCCTTGCCGGTTTTTTTCGAAATCCGGTCAAACCAGTCAGGATCGAGTTCGGCGCCAATATAGTCAGCCAAAAACTCGCGGCGGTTGACGCCATAGCTGTCGCCGAGCCGTACCAGCTTGCCTTCAAGCGCCATCAGCCGCCGGTTGATGTCGTAAATCTGTTCGACCAGCGCCTCGATGCGCTGATTGTTGAGCCGCACCGAGCGCACACGGTCAACAATATCGCGCTGAAGCTTTTTAAACCGCCGGGTTTGCGATGCGGTGAGATCATCGCCCTTCAGCTGCTCCTCGATCATAATGTCCTGGAGCCGGCGAAGCTTTTTGTAGTCCGACGAGATGTCGTCAAACGTCATCATCACGCCGTCGCGCAACTCCGCCTCCATCGCCGACAGCGACAGCGCGCCTTCGTCGAAATCATCCTCGTCGTCTTCAGCGGTTTCGGCCTTTTCCGCCTCTTCCTTGTGAACCCGCTCGGCGACCTCGGGCTGGGTCATGTCGGGACGCGATTCCGGCCCGCCGCCATAGGTGGCGTCAAGGTCGATAATATCGCGCAACAACACCCGGCCCTCGGTCAGCTCATCGCGCCATACCGTGATCGCCTCAAAGGTCAGGGAGCTTTCGCACAAGGCGCGGATCATCGTCTCGCGGCCGGCCTCGATGCGTTTTGCAATCGCAATCTCGCCTTCGCGTGACAACAGCTCGACCGTTCCCATTTCGCGCAGATACATTCGCACCGGATCGTCAGTGCGGTCGGCGGACGAACTAGTGTTTGTGGTAATGACACCGGTTTTCTTGGAGTCCTTGGTCGCCAGTGCTTTTGATTTCGGCGCCGCAGCTTCGGGCGCGTCGTCTTCGTCGTCTTCATTCTCAACGACATTGATACCCATCTCCGAAAGCTGGGCCATGATGTCTTCAATGCGTTCGGAAGAGACTTCTTCGGACGGCAAAACCTTGTTCAACTCGTCATAGGTGACATAGCCGCGGGCTTTTGCTGACTTGAGCAGCTTTTTGACATGGGCGTCGGTGAGATCGAGGATCGGGCCATCGCCCGGCTCTGCTACTTCCGCCTGTTTTTTCGCCGCTGCTTTTTTCGCCATGTCTTTGTAAACCCTTACCGGTTGAACTTCTTATCAACGCTTTGTTTCATACGCTCCAGCGCATCATCAAAGCGCTTGGGCGAATCGCCATTGTCCAGCACATTTTGTTCGCTAGCTTTATTCGTATTGACCAGTTCTTCTCGCGCCGCGGCGGCCGCTTTCCAGCTCTCGTCGCCATCTGTGAATATCTGAGACGCCGAGCGCAGGACCTCCTGTTTGAGGGTAGAGTCAAACAGATGAAGGGCCAGAGCATTTCTAAATCCCTGCTCTGCTTCGTCAATCTCAGTGTCGGGGCGGAGGAATCGGTGTTTCGAGAGCCCAGGGTCATTAAGGACCCGCTCCATAGAACCTGCCGCGCCGGTTCCGCTGAGATGGCTTCTCAGCCCGGCGCTGTCAAGGGCAGTGTCCAACGAAATTGCCGATAAAACCTCGCTTAGAAGACCTCTGAGGCCGGAATCTGCAAGTTCGAGGTCAAAAAACGCGGTTTCCTGGCGTTCTATCAACGCCGGGTGGTTGATGGCGGCAAGGATCAGCGCCGCCTCACGGCTCCATTGCGTGGGCGCGCCGCGGTGTTTTAGCCCCGGACTTGGGCGCGCAGGTTCTACAAAACGAAAGCCCTGGCCGCGCTGATTCGCACGCCAATTGCGGTTTCCCCCCTGGCCTCCCGGACCCTCGCCGCCCCGCCAGCCGCCGCCGGAGCGATGGGCGCCTTTGCGCTGAGGCGGCGCGAAGCGCTCATCAAGCCGGCGGGCGAACTCGGCCCCATAGGCGCCGCGCACATCGTTGTCGGCGATGGTCTTCACCAGCCCGCGCAAATGCGCCCGCAGTGCGGCGCGGCGTTCGGGCGTATCGAGCGGGTGCGCCTGAATCTCCCGGTCCCACAACACATCGACCAGCGGCTGGGTCTCGCTCAAAATTTTGCCGAACGCCGCCGCGCCCTCAGACCGGACGACATCGTCCGGGTCCTGACCTTCTGGCACAAAGGCGAAAGACAGAGACTTGCCAGGTTTGATCAACGGTAAGGCGCGATCAATTGCGCGATGTGCTGCGGCAACGCCAGCCTTGTCGCCGTCAAAACACAAGACCGGCTCGTCCGATGCGCGCCACAACAAGGTGAGCTGGTCTTCCGTAAGCGCCGTACCCAGCGGCGCAACACCGTGCTTAAACCCCGCGCCCCACAGCGCGATTACGTCCATATAGCCTTCACAAACCATCAGCGGCGCTTTCGCATCCGCTGCCGCCATGCGCGCCGCGTTGAAATTATACAGCACCGAGCCTTTGTGAAACAGCGGCGTCGCCGGCGAGTTGAGGTATTTTGCCCGCGCATCGGGGTCGAGGGCGCGGCCTCCAAAAGCGATTACCCGATCGCGCGCGCCGGTGATCGGAAACATAATCCGATTACGGAACCGATCATAACTCGCCGAGCCGTCTTCCGGTTTAATGATCAGCCCGGCCTCGATCAGAACATCTTCGCCAAAGCCCTTATTGATCAAAAAATCCTTGAGGCCTCTGCGTCCTGACGGCGCAAAGCCGATATTGAATTGTTTGATCTGCTCGTCGCTAACCTCGCGGCCGCGCAGATAGTCCATCGCCTGACGGCCGTCACTGCGCTGCAACATCGCGGCGTAATATTGCGCCGCGCCGGCGCAGGCTTTCGCCAGGCCTTGCGCACGTTGCGCCCGGGCCGCCTCGCCCGGCGTTTCCGCCGGCAACGGCAATCCCGCCTCCTCCGCCAGCCTTTCGACCGCCTCGTGAAAGGTCAGCCGCTGGGTTTCCTGCAAAAATGAGATGACGTCGCCATGCTTGCTTGACGAAAAACAGTGGTAGAAACCTTTTTGATCATTGACGAAGAAGGATGGCGTTTTTTCTTTCGTAAATGGAGAAAGTCCAGCCCATTCATTGCCTTGCTTCTTTAGCTTCACATAACGCCCGATGACATCTGAAGGCCGCAGCCGGGCCTTTAGCTCATCTAGAAAGTCTGGTGTGAAGCGGGGCATTAGGTGCTGAGGCCTCCCAATATAATAGGCCCTGCAATAGGCCGCAAAGGCCGAAGCTCAAAGGGGGTTTGCCGGCCAGAACGTCATTAAATCCGGATTTTGACGCAGGCGGCCAAAGAAATTTGTCCCCAGGCGCCAATCCGACAAATCCGATGATTGTCCCGATGCGGCACATTTGCTAGTTTTCAAAGGTCAGCAGGGGGAGCGGGGGAGAAAACCGCATCTTCTGATGGTGAGATTGCGGGCGGCACAACAGAGCACGAGAGGGGCGGCGCTTTGGCAAATCATGATGTCTTCATTTCCTATTCGCGCGAGGATCGCCCGAAGGTAGAGAAAATCGCCCACGCGCTCTCGCAGCGCGGATTGCGCGTGTGGTGGGACCCGGAAATCAAAACTGGCGCCGGGTTCCGTCAGGAAATCGCAGACGCCCTCGATTCGACTCGGTCGGTCATTGTCATGTGGTCGCGCTATTCGGTGGCCTCGCGCTTTGTCGCTGACGAAGCCGATGAAGGCGCGGCGCGCGAGATATTGTTCCCAGCCCTGATCGACAATGTCGATATCCCGCTTGGTTTTCGGCAAATCCAAACTGCTGACCTCACCCATTGGCGCGGCAACCTAAACGACAACGCATTCAAAGCGTTTATCAGTGCAGTCGGCGACGGCGCCGCAAATGCACGCGGCGCGCCGGACCGCCGGCCGCAACCGGCGCCAGCGCCGGCTACGCCGGAACCTGCCGCCAAAGAACGGCGCCAAAAACCAAAAAAAACAAAGCCGCCCAAACGCACCAAACAACCCAAAGCGCAAAAAAGCGCCTATACGACAACCGGTTCCAAACGCCGTCTGGCGTTGTTTGCGCAGGCAATGTTTATGGCCGCGCTGATCGCCGCCGCTTTTGGCGCCCTCGCCTATACATCGGATTTCGTTTTCGCCGCTTACCGGCCGTTTTTTGTCGGCGCCATGGGCGTTCTGGCGTTTTTATCCCGCTACGGAACATTGGAAGCTGACCGCGCCGCCGGCGCCGCCTCGCTTGCACTGTTGCCGCGTTCTTATATGGCGCTGATCCTGTTCTCCTTGATCGCCAGCGCGCCGCTCATCCTTGAGGGACGGATATACGCCGCAGCGCTGGAAGGCGTGCAAGTCAAAGGTATAGAGGGCGCCGACATTAACGGTGTCACCCTTGATGCGGCCGGCAAGCGCCTGCTCACCTCGTCTGATGATTCCACGGTGAAACTGTGGGACGCGACCACCGGCGTTGAGCTGGCGGAGTTCACCCAGCACGAAAACTGGGTCTGGAACGCAGACTTCTCGCCGGACGGCAAACTCGCCGTCTCCGCCTCGCGCGATCTGAGCGCCGACATCTGGTCGACCTCGGGCGCCAAGCTCATTCGCCAGCTTAAAGGCCATACCAGCAGCGTTCGCGACGTCGCATGGTCGCCAGACGGCTCGGCCATCGCGACATCCAGCAACGACCATACAATCATCATCTGGGACCCAGAGACCGGCGAAGCTGTGCGTACGCTGCGCGGGCACGCTGACCGTGTCACCGCGATTGATTTCAGCCCCGACGGAGAAAAACTCATCTCCGCCTCCAGGGATGGCAATGTCCGGTTGTGGAATTGGCGCAGCGGAGGGCGCATTTCAACGCTCTCAATTGGCGGGGAAGGCAATGATGTTGCATTTTCCAATGATGGATCAATGTTCGCCGCCGCCGCCGACAATGGCAGCATCCGCATCTGGCGCACCGATGGCCGGCAGCGCATCGCCACGTTCAACCACGGCGCCGACAAAGCCTTCGGCGTCGCATTCGCAAATAACGACAAGACGCTGGCGACCAGCGGCATCGATCCGGTGATCCGTCTATGGAACATCGCCGACCAGACGCTGATCGCCGAGCTGGAAGGCCATCGCGACGCCACCCGCGCACTCGATTCCTCCGCCGACGGGAAAATCATCGTCAGCGGCTCGCGCGACAACACCGCGCGCATATGGGATGCGGTAACCGGCGAGGAACTGGTCACTATGGGTCATATCAATTCAGCGATTGATCTTCCCATGGCGATCGACACGCCGCCGGTGTTTGTATCCTCGCAAGCGCCGGTCCCGGTTGATTTCCAAAAACACCCCACCGAGGCGGCAAACCTCCTTGGCAAGGGTGTTTTAATCGCCGCGGCGCTGCTGCTGGCCGCACTGATCGTCAAAGGCATATTATGGGTGGTCAAAGCCCATGCGCCCGCGCGGATGGTCGTCGTCACGGTGCTGTTTACCGTTTCCGCTTATGTCGGGCTGTTGATCGCTTCGGCGCTGCCGGGCGAGGCCCTCGCTTTGTGGCTGACGCTGGCCTTTGTGCCGGCGACGATATTTGCCCTGTTGCGGTGGATATGGCGGGCGACCATTTTGCGTAATTTCAGCCGCCGGACACGTAGAGCTGGTTAACAGAGCAGCGCGGCTTTCGAGCCGCTCAATTTGGCAAATTTCGCCCTCGCGGGCGGAATTGGTCTGAAACCCTTGCCTATTGGCGGAAAAAAGCGCACCTCGCGCCTCATGACGCAACGCACAATCCCGCTCCGCAATATCGCCATTATCGCTCATGTCGATCATGGCAAGACAACGCTCGTCGATGAGATGCTGCGCCAGTCCGGCGCCGTGCGCAAAGGCTCGGAAATGGCCGAGCGCGCCATGGACTCTAACGACATCGAACGCGAGCGCGGGATCACCATTCTCGCCAAGTGCACCAGCGTGCTGTGGGAAAATCCCGGTCGCGAAGGCGGCCAAACAGAGAAGGCCGGCGAAGGCGGGCAACCAAAAAATAACGCGCCGGTGCGCATCAACATTGTCGACACGCCTGGCCACGCCGACTTTGGCGGTGAAGTCGAGCGCATCCTGTCAATGGTCGATGGTTGCCTCCTGTTGATTGACGCCGCCGAAGGGCCGATGCCACAAACCAAATTCGTGTTGTCAAAAGCCTTAGCGCTTGGCCTCTGCCCGATTGTCGTCCTCAACAAAGTCGACCGACCGTCGGCGGAACCGGACAAGGCGCTTGATGCGACCTTCGATTTGTTCGCCGCTCTCGGAGCCAATGACGACCAGCTCGACTTCCCGGTGCTCTATGCCGCAGGCCGCGACGGCTGGGCGGCGCTGACGCTGGATGGCGCGCGCGAAAACTTGCAGCCGCTGTTTGAGACCGTGGTTAGCCATGTCCCGGCGCCGTCAGTCGAAACCGATGGCGAAAATGCGCCGTTCCGGATGCTGGCGACAACATTGGAGGCGGACCCTTATCTCGGACGCCTGCTCACCGGGCGTATCGTTTCCGGGCACGCCAAAGCCGGCGTCACCATGAAGGCGCTATCACGGGACGGAAAACAAATCGAACAGGCGCGGGTGACAAAAGTGCTGGCGTTTCGCGGCCTTAAGCGTCAGCCAGTCGATGAGGCGCTGCCGGGCGATATTATCGCGCTAGCCGGCTTTTCTGAAGCCTCGGTCTCCGACACGCTTTGCGATCTAGCTGCAACCGAAGCGCTGCCTGCGCAACCGATTGATCCGCCGACGCTGTCGGTGACCATCTCCGCCAACGATTCGCCGCTGGCCGGGCGCGACGGCTCCAAGGTGCAATCACGGGTCATCCGCGAGCGGCTGTTGCGCCAAGCCGAAGGTGATGTCGCAATTTCCGTAACCGAGGCCGCATCTCGCGACGCGTTTGAAGTTGCCGGGCGCGGTGAATTACAGCTTGGCGTGCTGATTGAGAATATGCGCCGGGAAGATTTTGAAGTCGCCGTCTCGCGTCCGCGTGTGGTTACCCGCACAGACGATGATGGAACATTGCTAGAGCCGATTGAGGAAGTCGTGATTGATGTCGATGATGAATATTCCGGCGTAGTCATCGAAAAACTATCACAACGAAAAGCCGAGCTGGTGGAAATGAAACCGGCTGGCGCCGGTAAAACCCGGCTTACAATGCATGCGCCGGCGCGCGCGTTGATCGGCTATCATGGCGAATTCCTCACCGACACGCGCGGCACCGGGGTTATCAACCGCTCCTATCTCAAACACGCACCGCATAAAGGCGCCATTGAAGGCCGGCGCAATGGCGTCCTCATCTCCAATGGCGACGGCGCTGCGGTGCCGTTTGCAATCTGGAATCTGGAGGAGCGCGGCGTGATGTTCATCTCGCCCGGCGACAAAGTCTATGAAGGCATGATTGTCGGCGAGAATGCCAAACCCAACGATCTCGACGTCAACCCGTTAAAAGCCAAACAGCTCACCAATATCCGCGCCGCCGGCAAAGACGAAGCCGTGCGCCTGACAGCGCCGCGGCGCATGACCCTGGAGCAGGCAATTTCGTATATCGACGAAGACGAGCTGGTTGAAGTCACGCCGAAGTCCATTCGCATACGGAAAATTGCCTTAAAACCACACTTAAGAAAGCGCCGCGCCAAGGCAGAACGCGAAGCAGGCTGAGCGTAGCAATCACCGGCGCAACCCGAAAACCGTTTTTCAATGCCGCTAACCAATAATATCCTATAATATAATCAAGATACCTGCCTGCCCTGTCGCCCAACACAGCGTCCGCAGACCCGTTGGCCCAAAAATATACGCCGGCAGATAGATCATGCGTGCAACGACAAACACCCACGCGCCAATGATTGCGTATTGTCCGTTTGCGCCAGCCATATGAACCACGAATAACGCTGCTGCAAATTGCGGGAATATATCCAGCAAATTATGGTGAGCGCGGACAATTCGCCCGCTCAAACCGGTTACCGTTTGCGCTTCATCACGCTGGCTGAGCACCCAATTCGGCCCTAATTGACGCAATGTTGTAATACTTTGTATGCCAACTTGCACCATCGCCAGGCCTAATGTCGCGACCAGCGCCCATAGATCCAATGTCATTGCCATTCTCACACATTATTGTTGCGCCGGAAAACTATTGCCGCAACCCAAGCGAAACCTGCGGCAATCGCACCAGCAACTACAGCGCCGAGCGGCGCGAATAAAATTATGTAACTACGTGCGCTCAAGCCGAAAGGAATTTCTATCAATTGATAGGACGGGATATTTTCAAAATAGAGCGGCAGGAACGCCGCTTGCGTTAACACTGCAATTAACGCCACAACAAAGCCGCCCGCAAAAGCATTTCGCTTTGGAGCGTCTGTCGCAACCAGCAAGGCAAGCGCTGCAATGCCGACTAGCATCAACAAGCCAACCATATGCTCAAGCCGTTTATGATCGCCGCGATTGTAAGCGCCGCAAAAGCCAGCCCGACCAACGCACTAACCATTTTAGGCGTGTTGAACGCCATCTGCTCCATCAGCAAACGCTCCGACCAGATCGAGTAGAATGCCTGCAAAAGCAACGCCTGCAACAAGCGCTCCGGCGGGATCGACGCGCGCCCGTCCGCCGCGTAAAGCGCCGCAAACTCCTACAAGGGTTTAGGAATGGTGGAGGGGGATGGATTCGAACCATCGTACGCCGAAGCGGGCAGATTTACAGTCTGCTGGATTTAACCACTCTCCCACCCCTCCACGAGGATCGACGAACATCGCGACAGGCGATTTCCGAACGGCGGTTTGAGGGCTTGCATGCTCTCGTTCCGCCGGGAGAACGGGGTCTATAGCCAAGCCGGGGCGGCTTCGCAACCGCCGCGAGGCTGTTGATAATAATAGTTTTCCGTGTTTCGCACCGGGGCCAAACCGGCTAGATCTCTCACCCATGCCGCCGCGCCAACACCATACCGGTCCCGACCCCAAAGCAGGACGCCCAAGCCCGCCGAAGCGGGGCCGCGACGCCCCGGCGCGGCTGTGGCTTTATGGCCGCCATGCGGTCGCGGCAGTGCTTGCCAATCCGGAGCGACGGGTGCGCCGGGTGCTGGCCACCAAGAACGCCGCCGCCTGGCTTGCGCCGATCGCCATCCGCGAGGAGCTGCGGGCGAAATTCGAAGCTGTGCGGCCTGAAATCATCGACAAGGTGCTGCCCTTAGGCGCCGTCCATCAGGGGCTGGCGGCGGAAGTCTTCGACCTTACGCGAGCGCGGTTGAAAGAGGCGTGCGCGCCGGCGCAAATCCAGCGACCGGTGGTGGTGCTCGACCAAATTACCGACCCGCAAAATATCGGCGCAATCTTTCGCTCGGCGGCAGCCTTTGGCGCCCGCGCGGTGATTGTGCAAGAGCGGCGCACCCCGCCGCTTGCCGGCGCACTGGCAAAAGCCGCCGCCGGTGCGATTGAAAACATTCCTTGCGTGAAGGTGGTCAACATCGCCCGTGCGCTGGAGGCGCTGGCTAATCTGGGTTACGCCACGGCGGGCCTGATGGCGGATGCTGACAGCGACATTGGCGGCGTGCCCAAGGACCAGCCCATCGCGCTTGTGCTTGGCGCGGAAGGCGCAGGCCTGCGCAAGCTCGTCGGCGAGACCTGCACGCATAAGGCCCGCATCCCGATTGCCGTGGAAATGGAAAGCCTCAATGTCTCCACGGCGGCGGCGATTGCGCTTTATGAAATTACCCGGAAATAGGCGGCGGCAATGAACAGCGAGACACACAGCGGCGGATGCATGTGCGGCGGCGTGCGGTTTATCGCTCATGGCGCTCCATTGCTGGTCGCCAATTGTCATTGTAAGGACTGTCGCCGAGCGACTGGCGCGGCGTTGACTACTTTCGTTGACTTCGCACGCGACAAAGTCGTGTTTAACCAGCCGCCGGCCGCTTATCAAAGCTCGCCCGGCGCCGAGCGGCTTTATTGCAAGATATGCGGCACGCCCCTCGCCTATCGCGGTGAAGGCTCGGCTGATGAAATCAATGTGGTTTTGGGCGCTTTTGATGACCCGCAACAATTTACGCCAAGCGAAGACTGTCATATAAATAGCGCCTTATGGAAAACCAGGCAGTGACCCATACCGGCGGATGCCAATGCGGCGCGGTGAAATTTCAAACCGTGGGCGCGCCTAAATTCGTCGGAAATTGTCATTGCAACAGCTGCCGAAAGGCTACCGGCGCGGCGTTTTCTACCTGGGTCGGGTTTGGCGATGAACAAGTCCGCTGGTTGAGGGCGGCGCCATCCATTCACGCAAGCTCGCCGGGCGTGGCGCGTGGGTTTTGCCCCGCCTGCGGCACACCGCTCACCTATGCCGGAGAGGATTGGCCCGGCGAAATCCACTTCCTGATTGGCGTCTTCGAGACCCCAAGCGCCTTCACGCCCGACAAAGATGTCTTCATCGAAGACGCGCTCGGTTGGGCGCTCGCGGCGAATGGCTGAGCCGGAAAAACTGTAAGCGTTGGCCGTCGTTGAGGCGTGCATCCGCAGCTTTTTGACGCTGCATGAAGCCTGCGGACAATCATTGCGGCGAAAGACATCGAGGCGCACAATAATCGCACGCGACCTGTCAGGACTAAGCCCATGCCCCCCTTTCATCCCCGTGCCGAGCTTGAAACCCACGACGTCTCGAACCAGCCGCCGCCGTTTGAGGATGTGAACTTGTTCAACACCGATGCGGCACTCAGAACTGGCGTCGAGAAAAATGGCGGCGGCGCGCATGTTCAGCATCTGTCTGACTTCGGCGCGCGCGGAGGCTCGGCGAAGGCGGCGGAGTGGAGCCGTCAGGCGAACAAAAATCCGCCGCAGCTGAAATCTTTTGACCGCTATGGCCACCGCCTCGACGAGGTTGAGTTTCACCCCGCCTATCATGCGCTGATGGCGCTGGGGCTCGAGGCGGGCATTTCCGCCGGTGCGTGGAATGCTAAGTCCGCCGGCCATGTGTTGCATTCTGCACTGCTTTATCTGATGGGCCAGGCCGATGGCGGCGTCTGCTGTCCGATGTCGATGACGTATGCGGTGGTCCCGGCATTGCGCCAGGCGCCCGATATCGCCAAAGAATGGGAGCCGCGGGTGACGACCGCCGCCTATGACCCGCGATTTATTCCGGCCACGGACAAAACCGCCGCCACCATGGGCATGGCGATGACCGAAAAGCAGGGCGGCTCTGATATCCGCGCCAACACCACCCGCGCCACGCATATCGGCGGCCCAAATAATGACGAGTATGAACTTGTTGGTCACAAATGGTTCTGTTCCGCGCCGATGTGCGACGCCTTTTTGACATTGGCGCAGACGGAAGCGGGCGTCACCTGTTTTCTGGTCCCGCGCTGGCGCCCGGACCGGACCCGCAACGCGTTTCATATCATGCGCCTTAAAGACAAGCTCGGCGACCGCTCCAACGCTTCTTCGGAAATCGAATATCATGGCGCCTATGCGCGCCGCGTCGGTGAGGAAGGCCGCGGCGTCAGAACGATTATTGACATGGTGCAACATACAAGGTTGGACTGCGTCGTCGGCTCAGCCAGCGGCATGCGCGCGGGGCTGGCGCAGGCTATGTGGCATACGGACCATCGCAGCGCGTTTCAGAAAAAGCTCATCGACCAGCCGGCGATGGCGATGGTGCTGGCGGACCTGGCGCTGGAGACAGAGGCGGCGACGGCGCTCGGCTTTCGTCTGGCGCGCGCGTTTGATGGGGCGGCGAGCAACGATCGTGAGGCCGCATTCATGCGCCTGGCGACGCCGATTGCGAAATACTGGATATCCAAGCGCCAGCCGGGCGTTGCATATGAAGCGCTCGAATGTCTTGGCGGCGCCGGCTATGTCGAGGAAGGCCCGATGGCGCGGATTTTTCGCGCCTCGCCGCTCAACGCAATTTGGGAAGGTTCCGGCAATGTCATCGCGCTGGATATTCTGCGCGCGATTGGGCGCGAGCCGGACAGCCTTGAGGCGGTCCGCACTGAAATCGCCGCCGCCAAAGGCTCCAACGCCTATCTCGACCGGCACATCATAGCGCTCGAGCAATGGTTCGAGCCGGGGGCGCTGGGTGAGGCGACGGCGCGCGCTTTCGCCGAGGACATGGCGCTGGCGCTTGAGGGCGCAGCCCTCGCCGAGACGGCGCCGGACTATATCGTTGACGGCTTTTGCAAGGCTCGCCTTGATCGCGAGCACAAGTCCCTCGCCTATGGCGCAGTGACCGCAAAGATAGACGCCCGCGCGATCATCGAACGGGCGCGTCCGCATTGAGGCCTGCCTCGACGCTTGGGCGTCATACTGCGGCCGTTCCTATTGTCCGCCGCGCTTAGGACTTGTCCCCCACGTAAGGATTGTCCGGCTGTTTCATAATCAGCCGGATCGGCACGGCTTTAATGTTGAAGGCGTCGCGAATGCCGTTGATTAAATAGCGCTTATAGGCGGTGGGAAGGTCAGCCGCGCGGGTGCATTGCGCGACAAAAGTCGGCGGGCGGGTTTTGGTTTGTGCGATATAGCGGATTTTGATGCGCATGCCGGAAACAGCCGGCGGCGCATGGCGCCCGACGGCGTCAATCAGCCAATCGTTCAAGTCGGACGTTTTCACCCGCGCGTTCCAGTCGATATAAACTTGCGTCACCGCCGGCATCAGCCGGTTCAAACCGGCGCCAGTAGCCGCTGATAGCGGTATCACCGGCGCGCCCGGCGCCTGCGGCAATAGCCGCGCTGCGCGCTCGCGTAGCTTGACCATTTCCGCGTCACGGTCCTCAATCAAATCCCACTTGTTGATCGCAAGCACCAAAGCACGGCCCTCGCGCAGCGCCAGATCGGCAATTTGCAAATCCTGCTTTTCGAATGGCGATTGCGCATCGATCAGCAGCACCACAACTTCTGCGAACCGGATCGCGCGTAAGGCATCCGCGACAGACAATTTTTCAAGCTTGGAGCTAACCTTGGCTTTCTTGCGCAGGCCTGCCGTGTCGAACAGTTTCAACGGCCAGTCGCGGTCCTTGCCGCGCCAGCGCCACTCGACCGAGATCGCATCGCGCGTCAGCCCCGCTTCCGGCCCGGTCAGCAGCCGGTCCTCGCCAATCATCCGATTGACCAGCGTCGACTTGCCGGCATTGGGCCGCCCGACGATGGCCACGCGCAAGGGCTTTAACGGATCGTCCCAGGCGATAGGCTCGTCGTCGTCAGGCTCATAGGCGGCAAGATGCGGCTCCAGCGCATTGAAGAGATCACCCATCCCCTCGCCATGTTCGGCAGATATCGGGATTGGCTCGCCAATGCCTAATCCGTAGGCGTCATAAATACCGGCCTCGCTGGCATTGCTTTCGGATTTGTTGGCGAGCAGGAGCACCGGTCTGTCGCTGGCGCGGAGGATATTCGCAAAACTCTGGTCGAGCGGCGTGACGCCTGCACGCGCATCAATGATGAACAGACATATCGCCGCTTCAGCGATGGCGACATCGGTCTGCTGGCGCATCCGCCCTTCAAGGGCGGCGGCCGGCGCCTCTTCCAGGCCCGGCGTATCGATCACGGTAAATTCAAGATCGCCAATTTTAGCAAGCCCCTCGCGGCGGTCGCGGGTGACGCCGGGCGTGTCGTCAACCAGCGCCAGCCGCTTACCGACCAGCCGATTAAACAGCGTTGATTTGCCAACATTAGGCCGCCCGACAAGAGCCACTTTTAAGGACATAATATATACCTTGGGACGCAACACCGCCCAACCCGATGGGCCACGCGTCTAAAAGACCCAGGGCCAAGCTAACCGGTAATGCACCCTAGCGCATCGCGATCAGTTTTCCCTTTTCAGTAAGGACATAGACTTTTTCGTTCGCGACCACCGGCGAGACCACCGAACCGCCGCCAATTTTTCCTGTAGCGATAATTTCACCGGTCTCCGGCGCGACTTTGATAATCTCGCCTCTGCTGGAAACCAAAACAAGATGGCCGCCCGCAAGCACTGGCCCCGACCAGGTAATCCGGCCTTTGCGTTTCTTTTTCTTTGCGTAGCGCTGTAACTGCGTCACCCAGATGATGCCGCCATCGGCTCTGGAAATACAGGCAAGCTCCCCGTCCACCGATACGATAAAGATGAAATCGCCGGCGACCCAAGGCATTTGCAAGCTCGCAATCGACGCCTCCCAGGCGACCTTTCCGGTGCGAATGTCAATTGCCGCCAGGCGCCCGCCATGGCTGACCACAAACACCAGCCCGCGGTCGATCACCGGGCTGCCGGCAATATCGTTGAGCGAGGCCAGCGCCGTCAGCCGGGTTTGCTGGACCAATGTTTCGTTCCAGACGGCGCGACCGGTGTCTGCAATAAACGCGACAATCTCGCCGGATGAGAACGGCGCAACCACGAGATCGCCAGCGGCAGCCGGGCTCGACGCGGAAAGGAACCGGGCGGCTTCTTCAAAAGACTGAAACGTCCATTGCTTTTCGCCGGTCGCCTGATCAAGAGCGATAAATTCATTGGTGTTGGTGGTAAAATAAACCTTGCCGCGATAGGCCGTCGGCGGCGTCCTCACCGCCGAGCTGGTTTCAAAGCGCCAGACTTCTTCGCCGCTAAGAGCATCAAGCGCTGCGACAAACCCAAAACCGGAGGTTACGAAAATACGCCCCTGGTCAAACGCAACACCGCCGCCAAACCCAATCTCGGCGGCTTTTGGACCGCGAAAAATCTCGCGCACGCGGAAGCGATTTTTTATCTCCGGCGTCAGTTCGGTGCGCCATATCCGCTCGCCGGTTTCTGCGTTGAACGACGTAACCTTGGCTTCGGCGTCAAGCACATAGACCCGGTCACTGACGACAATCGGCGGAGAGGTAAGCTTGGCGCGCTCGGACGCATCGCCGATATCAACTTTCCATATACTGTCAAATTCCAGCGTCGCGCCGATATGATGCAGCGTATGGTCAGCCTCACCGCCCGGTTGCGGCCACGACTGGTTAACGTAAGAAGGCGGAACACTGACCTCTGCGCCCGCATAGCGCGGATCGGCTGTCACCTCCAGATCAAGCGCCAGGATAGAAATGCGCTCATCATCTTCCGGCGCGTCTTCTTCCTCGTCGTCACCGCCAAAAATTCCGGTCACGGCCGACACCGGATTGAGGCTACAAGACGCCGTGAATACAAACGCCGCAGCCATCAGAAGATTGCGCAAGCCAAAACGCCAGTTCGATACTCGGATCATAAATTACTCGTTTTCCGTTTCGGGGTCTTCTGTTTCAACTTCTGCGCCGTCTTGTGCGCCGGCCTCGTTGTCATCACCGGCGTCTGGCGCCGTGATTTCTTCCACGGCCGGCAAAACCTCGTCCGCATCTGCCGGCGCGGCGCCGATGGCTTTGAGAAGTTCGTCAACCCGGGTCTCGCCGGTGATGTTGACGCCAGCTTTGCCGGCGTCTGCAAGCGCTGCGAAATCTTCCGCCCGGGCGCGCACGGCCTCAGGCGCATTCAGGTCAATCGACAACCGACGAAATATCGACAACGCGGTTTCATAGTCGCGCGCTTCCAGCGCCGCCAGCCCGGAGACCTCAGCTGCATGATAAGAAAACGCGCCGTCTTCATTCGGCAGATCGCCAAGATGAGAAATCACCGCGTCGCGGCCGTCATTCAACGCTGCATAAGAAGCGCGCAACCGGGCAAGGTCGCGTATGCGTTTGGGTGCGTTGTTATTTTCATAAATTTGCCGGTAAACGCCGATTGCCGCCGCCCGGTCGCCCTCGCGCGCATAAGATGACGCACGCTGCAGCTCCGCAAGAATGGCGTAGCCGCTGGTGCCGTCCTCAGCGATGGCGCCCAGCGCCGTGCGTCCCTGGTCGGCGTCCTCGACCATGAGGTCAATGGCGTTGTTGAACTCCAGCGCCTTTTCCTTGGCGACAGATATAATACGGGCGTTCCAGAATTGCCAGCCGCCAACGGCCAGAACCAGGCTGACGCTGGCTGCAAGAGCTGCGGGCCCATATTTGCGGAACATCGCCATTTGCCGGTCTTCAGCAAGCTCCTGGTCGACTTCGCGTAAAGCACTATCTTCGTTCGCCACGGCGTTAAGGTCCTGTCGCTATTGGGCCAGAAAGGAGGCCGGTTCTAACGGCCTTTGTCGGATCACGCAACGCGCTAAAATAGGTCCGCAATAGGCGGAATTAAGGCGCGATTCCTTAGGCGGCAAAACCTGCCGCTACGCGTGGCTATGCCATAGGCTTGGTCCACCAAGCCTTGAGGCTAACCGATTGCCCACGCTCGCGCACCGCCCGCAGCTTTGGGGCAACGCTGTTCCACTGGTATAGGGTCGCATCAGAGTTGGACGCATGAAAGCCGCGAAAACAGACGTCGCCATCAACTGCCGCAGGCTCCTTCAACGTCAGCCCGGCGCTTTGCGCCGCCTTCAGATAGAGCGGCGGCTTCGGCCGGTTAAACTGAAAGGCGATGTCATTTTTGTCGACCGCATCGGGCAAATAAAGGTCGATTGCCTGGACCAGGTTCCCGCCGGGTTTTAACACCCGGGCGCAATCGGAAAAAACCCGTTCAAGATTGTCATGGGGAATATGCTCGACCACGGAAACGGAAACGACATAGTCAAAATAATCTGAAGGTATGTCATCGGAAAAATCACCCAAAAAGGCCTTGACGGTTTTTACATTTCGCTGGCGCACGATGTGCTTGGGACCGGCGTCCGCGCCTTCAAACTTGTCCACATTCCAGCACTCGTTATTTGCAGACAAGCTTTTGAGGATGCGTGAATGACCGCCGCCAAACTCAAGGATCGTCGCGCCTTTGACCTTTTGCAGCACAGAAAGGATAAACGTGTCCTGGATGTGCTTGAGTAGCTCCGCCGGCATCGGTTCAACGGTATTGATGTTGTCGTCAAGCCACTGCCAATAGTCTGTTTTCGTGATGATGTCGTACATTCGCGGGCGCCTGCTCCAAAACTCAGCTGATTATGTGTTCGTGCGCGGTAGACCACCTTCACAATTTGCCGGTCGGAGAACAGGGTCTAGATTGTTTAGTGGTCGCGTGTTCAAATCCAAAAACCGCTAACACTTTTTGTGAACACACTCTAGACGCTGGAACCCCTACCCGCGCTAACCCAGCCCAACCCCGGCAATATACCGATGAAGGTAGAGCGCAATACCCATATAGAACGCCAAGCCAACCACAATCGCGATACTATCGTTCCTCCATGGGCCGGCCGCACGGATGGGCGCGCCGCGTTTCTTGGCGGAGATGCGCGCAGCGATGGCAAACACTAAGAACGCGCCAAACAGTAGCACCGAGCGCACTTCGCCGTTCATCAAAAGATGCGCGAAGGCCCAGATTTTGACCGCCGCCAGCATCGGATGCTTCGCCGCCGCGGCGATCCGCCCGGCGGGAGCATAAGCAGCGACCAGCAATATCAGCGCAATCAGCATCAGCGCGTATGTGATATGTCGGAAATAGGCCGGCGTTACATAAAGCTGCGAGGCGTCAGCGCTGCGCCAGCCGATGACGATCAAAAAAAATCCCGCCAACGAAGCCAGCGCATAAAGCCCTTTATAGGGCCCCTCGCCAAGCGTTGCGATCAATGCCTGACGCTGACCGCGTGCGAGAACAGGCATAGCGTGAACGCCGAAGAAGACGATAAGCCCAATGATAAATAACGTCATAAAATTATCCGTCTAAGCCCTATTGTTTAGTCGCCATCAAACTGCACCAGCGAGGTGACCTGTTTGCCGTTTGCGCGGAGTTTGTCGGCGCCGCCGAGATCGGGCAAATCGACCACAAAGGTGCATAAGACAATCTCCGCCCCGGCGCGTTCCAGCAATTGGATTGCCGCCATCGCCGTGCCGCCCGTGGCGATCAAATCATCGACCAGCAACACCCGCTCGCCCGCCTCAACCGCATCGACATGGATTTCGATGTCGTCGCTGCCATATTCGAGCTGATAGGTTTGAGAAATCGTCTTGTAGGGCAGTTTGCCTTTTTTGCGGATCGGCACGAAGCCGACCGAGAGTTGATGCGCAATCGCGCCGCCAAGGATAAAGCCGCGCGCTTCTATACCGGCGACCTTATCGATTTTGGCCCCGGCGAGCGGCTGCACCAGCTCGTCAACGGCGCGGCGAAATCCGCGCGCATCGGTGAGCAGTGTGGTGATATCGCGATACAATATGCCGGGCTTGGGAAAATCCGGAATGCTGCGAATTACCGTCTTCAGGTCCATTATAGCGGCGCCTCTTTTGTTGCGGCTGCACAATGACGCAATCGGATTTATCCGGCAACCGTCTCGTTTCATCGCAGCCAGTACTCGCTTGGTCAGGCGTGGCTTGCGCTTTTCCGCTGAAATCGCAAGATTGCCGGCAACGCGACTGACCAATGACCAACACCGGACGATCCAAGGAGAAAATTCGTGAAACATATACTACTAAGCGGCGCGGCCGCGCTCGCCCTTGCCGCCTGTGGGGAAAAAGCATCGCAATCCTCCGAAACAGAAACAGCCGACGAGACGGCAAAAACCGCTGAAATCAGCGCGGCGCCGGAGCTCGGCGCATGGGGCGTTGAAACCGACAATATCGACCCGGCTGTCGATCCCGGTGATGATTTCTATCAATATGCCGGCGGCAAATGGCTCGACAGTTTCGAAATTCCCGATGAGTTCTCAAATTACGGCGCCTTCACCGTTCTGTTCGAGCGCTCCGAGACCCGGGTTCGCAAAATTATCGAAGACGCCGCGAACGGCGAAGCTGCGGACGGTTCTGTTGAAAAGAAAATCGGCGACTATTTTGCCAGTTTTGTCGATGTCGACGCGATTAACGCCAAAGGGCTTGATCCCATCGCCGGCGACCTCGGCCGGATTGCCGCGTTGGAAACCCATGAAGACGTCGCCAAGCTGATGAGCGAGCCTAAGCTTGGGGCGAACATGTTTATCGGCGCCTTTGTCGGTGTCGATTCCAAACAACCTGACCGCTACATTGTTTATATGACGCAATCCGGGCTCGGCCTTCCAAACCGGGACTATTATCTCGAGGAAAAATTCGCCGACAAGCGTGTGAAGTATAAAGACTATATTGCCGAGATGCTGACGCTTGCCGGCGTCGAGGATGCGGGCGCCAAAGCGCAAGCCATATACGATGTCGAATTGCGCATGGCGCAAGTCCATTGGGAGCCGGCCAAGCGCCGCAACCGCGATCTCACCTATAACCTCAAAACACGCGACGAACTTGCCGCCTTTGCACCCGGCGCGCCATGGGATGTTATTCTCGACGCCTCCGGCCTCAGCGCAGAAACCGAGTTTGTTGTCCGCGAGGATGATGCAATCCAGAACCTGGCGGCGATCTTCGGTGAAACGCCGGTCGCAACCTGGCGCGACTACCTCCAGTTTCATTTACTACAGTCAAACGCTGCCATCTTACCTTCGGCGTTTGACGAGGCGACTTTCGCGTTTTTCAGCACCGAGCTACGCGGCACGCCCAAGCAGCGCGAACGCTGGAAACGCGGCGTCGCGGCGGTCAATGGCGCGCTCGGCGAAGCTGTCGGCCAGGTTTATGTCGAGCGCTACTTCCCGCCGCAATCGAAAACGCAAATGGAAGCGCTGGTTGCGAATTTACGTGTTGCGCTCGACGAGCGTCTCGATACGCTCCCGTGGATGGGTGAGGAAACCAAAGCCGCCGCTCACGAAAAGCTCGAAATGTTCACGCCCAAAATCGGCTATCCTGAAAAATGGGAAGACTATGCCGATTTCGCTGTTGTCCGCGGCGACGCTTATAGCAACGCCAAGAGCGCCAACGCGTTCGGTTGGAACGACCAAATCTCCAAGCTCGGCGGCCCAATCGACAAGACCGAATGGGGCATGAACCCGCAACGGGTTAACGCCTATTATTCGCCAACCCGAAACGAAATCGTCTTCCCGGCGGCGATTTTACAAGCGCCGTTTTTTGATCCGAATGCTGATGCTGCGGTCAACTATGGCGGCATCGGCGCGGTAATCGGCCATGAAATCGGTCACGGATTTGACGATCAGGGCCGAAAATCCGACGGCACGGGTCTGTTGCGCGACTGGTGGACGGAGGCTGACAAGGAAAGCTTCCAAAAGCTCGCCGATGCGCTCGGCGCTCAATATGGATCTTACGAGCCGATAGAAGGCTTCCCCGTCAATCCCGAGCTAACCATGGGCGAAAATATCGGCGATATAGGCGGCCTCGCTATGGCGTATCACGCCTATAAGCTGTCCTTGAACGGTGCTGAGGCGCCGGTGATTGACGGCTATACCGGCGATCAGCGTTTCTTCCTCGCCTGGGCGCAGGTCTGGAAGCGCAAGACCCGCGAAGAGGCGCTCAAAAACCAGATCGCCACCGATCCCCATTCGCCGGCGCAATACCGTGTCAACGGCGTGGTGCGCAATATGGACGCCTGGTACGAGGCGTTCGGCATTACCGAAGGCGACGCACTCTACCTGCCGCCGGAAGAGCGTGTGCAGATTTGGTAGTTGTGTAGAGGAATCTAAATCAACGTCGTCATCCCGTGTGCTGTGCAGCACCAGCGTGCGAAGGCACGCAATTTATGATTCGACCGCCTTCGCGGTCGGGGTGATACACAGCTAGCACGGGATCGCTATCGATGTGTTCCAACCCGATGCGAGCGATCCCGGCCCAGCGACGCAGCATTTCATGCTGCATCGCATCCACTGGTGTCCGGTTTAAGTTAGTGGACTGGTTGCACGACATTGATTCTACTCGTTTCCAAGCATTTAGCGATGTTTTGGACACGAATGGAGATCAACGTCATGCGCCATCAAAATAGCGTGTTTCATCA
>JAJFGE010000150.1 GCA_021776295.1 Hyphococcus sp. | reverse complement strand
GGGCGATATATTTGTCATAAATCTGGTTGGCTGTGCCGCGAATACGAACTTCTGGTCCGTTCGAATCAAGCGCCCGATTAGGATTATTCCCCGGACGGCGGCGTTGGTTACGACCACGCTTCATAATGTTTTCCTGATTTATGCCCCTTAGCGATCTTCCGGCCGAAATCGGGCGGCGTCTCGTTCGTCTGTTTTAGGCTGTGCTTCAGCGGCAAAAACCGCCCTATCGCCATGCAGTGTTCGAGTTCCATAAAGCAGCGATGCTGCGGACAACTAGCCGGACTGTAACGATAGCCTGACTGATGTTGGATTTAGGACAACCCCGGCGCAAATCTTCTATTTTGAGCGCTTAGTGGTGTGTCTTGGCGCTATCATACGCCTTGAAGCGCGCAGTTCAATCTTTTTCTGCAAATGATTTTCGCTCCGCCAGGACACCGCGAGGCTGGCCCTTGAGGTCGTTAAGGGTTGAGATTTCAGCCTCTGGAAAGGTTTTCGTAACCATTTCAACAAGCTTTTCGCCTTGGCCGTCGCCAGCCTCAAAAACTATCAGCCCGCCGGGCCCGAGGATACGGGGAGCGTCGGCGAGGATCGCGCGATAGGCGTCGAGGCCGTTTTTGCCCGCAAATAAGGCGCTGACGGGCTCGTAACCGACATCGACCGGCAGGCCGGCGCGGTCGCCGTCCGGGATATAGGGCGGATTGGCGATAATAATATCAAAGCCGCCTTCAAGCGCGCGTCCCCAGTCGCCAACCAGAAACCGGGTGCGCGACGCCACGCCCAGTTTCCGGCTATTGGCGCGCGCCATCACAATTGCGTTGGCGGAGTGGTCAACGCCGGTCCCAAGGCTGTTGGGGAACTGTTGGAGAAGCGCACATAACAGGCACCCCGACCCGGTTCCAAGATCGAGGATCGACAGTGCTTGGTGTTTATCGCGCCGTGCGATCACCGCTTCGATCAGACATTCAGAATCATCGCGCGGGATGAGGACATCCGGACTGACATGAAACTCAAGGCTCCAGAACTCTTTGACGCCGGTGATATAAGCGATCGGTTCGCCCGCCGCCCGGCGTTTGATGAGGCCGGCAAATATCTTCGCCTGGTCAGCCGACAATGGGTCGTCAGATTTTGCAATCAACCCAGCATCATCGAGCCCGCTTGCCAGTTTCAATAAAATCCGCGCATCAAGCATCGGCGAAGGCGCGTCTTTGAGTTGTGCGGCGGCCTCGCGCAGCGCCTTGCCGAATGTCAACGCACCTGACAACTCACTGGCCATCACTCAGAGTCTGGCTCAAAATTGGTTATCTGAAAATTCCCCTCACAACTTGTCATCACCGGTCTTGTCCCGGTGATCCAGAACCGAAGGTGAGGCGCTTGCCGTTCTGGATTGCCGGAACAAGACCGGTGATGACAGTGATGCAAATGCACTCTCACTGGCCATCGCTTTGCATTTCCGCAAGCCGGTCGGCGCGATCTTGGGTGATCAGCGCGTCAACCAGTTCGTCCAGCGCGTTGCCGGCGATGATTTCATCGAGCTTATAAAGCGTGAGATTGATGCGATGGTCGGTCACCCGGCTTTGCGGAAAATTATAGGTGCGGATACGCTCTGAACGGTCGCCTGAGCCGACCATGCCTTTGCGTTCAGCGGCGCGTTCAGCGTCTACGCGGGCGCGTTCAGCGTCATAAAGTCTCGCGCGCAACACCTGCATCGCTTTGGCTTTGTTCTTATGCTGAGATTTTTCATCCTGCTGGATGACGACGAGCCCGGTAGGGATGTGGGTAATGCGCACGGCAGAATCAGTCGTGTTGACGGACTGCCCGCCGGGGCCGGAGGCGCGAAACACGTCAATCCTCAGATCGCCATCGTTGACTTCAATATCAACCTCTTCCGGCTCCGGCAAGACAGCGACGGTTGCCGCAGAGGTGTGCACGCGGCCTTGGGTTTCCGTCGCCGGCACGCGTTGCACCCGGTGGACGCCGGATTCAAATTTCATCCGCGCAAAGACGCCGTCGCCCGTGACGCTCGCCTGGATTTCCTTATAGCCGCCAATCTCCGCCTCGGACGCCGACAGGACGCTAACTTTCCAGCCCTGCAGCGATGCAAAGCGCTGATACATGCGGAATAAATCCCCGGCGAACAGCGCCGCCTCATCGCCGCCGGTGCCGGCGCGCACCTCAAGAATGACCGAGCTGTCGTCGGCCTTGTCTTTCGGCAGCAGCATGATCTGCAAATCATGCTCAAGACCGGGCTCTTGTTCTTTCAGTTCCGCCAGCTCATCCTTGGCGAGCGCCGCCATTTCGCCATCTTCGCCCTCAGACAACTCCTGCAATTCGATAAGCTGGGCGCGAAGCGACGACAGCGCGCGCGCCTTTTCAACAATATCTTTTAGCTCGCCATGTTCCTTCGACAGCCGAATGATCACTTCGGATTCGGTCACCATTGACATCTCCGCTTCGATTTTCTCGAACCGGTCAATCAGCGCTTCAATTTTTTCCTGCGAGATCAAGCATCCGCTCCATATTAAGGGCACATTAAAAAACGCGCGCGGCCGAAGCGCTGCGCACGTTTACTCACTTAAGCAAAGCTACTCCGCGGCTACTGACTGCTTTTCTTCTTCGGCCTGGATTTCAGCCGCGCGCTTTTCAACCAGCTCAACCAGATGATCAACAATCTGGTCATTATCAATGCGATGATCAATCTCACCGTTGAGATAGATCATGCCATGTTCTTTGCCCGCGCCGCCGCCGGTAAATGCTATATCGGTCTCGCGCGCCTCGCCTGGGCCGTTGACCACGCAGCCGATCACCGACAGCGACATCGGCGTTGTGACATGCGCCAGACGGACTTCAAGCGCCTCAACCGTTTCGATCACGTTGAAACCCTGGCGCGCGCAGGACGGACAGGAAATCACATTGACGCCGCGATGGCGCAGGCCGAGACTTTTCAAAATATCAAAACCAGCTTTAATTTCTTCAACCGGATCGGCCGAAAGCGACACGCGGATGGTGTCGCCAATGCCGGCCCATAACATCGAGCCCATACCGATCGCTGATTTCACCGAGCCGATGCGAAGTCCGCCGGCCTCGGTGACGCCAAGATGCAGCGGGCAGTCGATCGATTCAGCTAACTGATGATAGGCCGCGACAGTGAGAAAAATATCTGAGGCTTTGACCGATATTTTGAATTCGTGAAAATCATTGTCCTGCAGAATTCTCGCATGATCGAGCGCGCTCTCGACCATCGCTTCGGGGCAAGGCTCGCCATATTTCTCCAACAGGTCTTTCTCAAGCGAGCCGCCATTGACGCCGATGCGCATCGAGCAACCATAATCTTTCGCGGCCTTAATCACCTCGCGAACGCGGTCGGCCGAGCCGATATTGCCGGGATTGATTCGAAGGCACGCAGCCCCCGCCTCGGCCGCTTCAATGCCGCGCTTATAGTGAAAGTGAATGTCGGCAACGATCGGCACAGAAACGTTTTTGGTGATCGTCGCCAGCGCTTCGGTTGAGGCCTTGTCCGGGCAGGAAACCCGAACGATGTCGGCGCCGGCTTCTGCGATCTCATTGACTTGGGCTATCGTCGCCTGCGCATCCGATGTCAGCGTATTGGTCATCGATTGCACCGCTATCGGGGCATCGCCGCCAACAGGCACATTGCCGACCATGATCTGCCGACTTTTACGGCGTTCGATATCGCGCCATGGGCGTAATGACATAGGTTCTTGCCTCAACTGAGCGTGATCAGGAGTTGAAAGCGAAGCTTTCAACGGATACCGTTTGTCGGCTTCGCCGCCAAACTTCCGGTTCGATCACGCGACCACAAAGACCCTAGGGCCGGATCTGTTACAGCTAAAAATGATCCGGCTCTAGGAATGCTATAAATACCAACGCCAAAGTCACCCGCCGAAGGCGGAAGTCAAGTCCTGCTGCGCAAGCTAGGTAAGCGCCCGGATTATGTGCTGTCTGCCGTTTGAGAGGCTTAGCCTATTGCGGCCGGTCGAAGGAAAATCGCGCTTTTTGGTCATGCAGCGCGCGCGGTGCGCCATCGACGGTGCGCGGTTCAAACCGCCAGCGCCGGACCGCATTGAGCGCCGAGGCGTTAAAGCAGGTATTTGACGTCGCGGCGATACGCTCGCCCGCGACGCGGCCTCCAGCGGTGATGTTAAACGCCACCATAACGTTTTCCACTGGCGCGGCGCCATCAAGACAACCGCGCGGGAAAATCGGCTCAATACGTTCAATGATGCGCGCTTCAACCACTTCCGTCAGCGTCGGATCGCTAAGCGCCGCTGGCGCCTGGGTCACATCGCCAAGCTCGGCGCCTGTATGTTCGCGGCCGTCAATCAAAGCGATCTGCCAGGCGCTCCAGATGAAGAACGCGATGATTGCCGCCACCGCCAGCAACGACAATTCGCCGCCCTGGGCATCGGTGGCTTTGCGCGCCTCGAATTTTTCGACGTCGACTTTTGGCGGCGATGAAAACCCCATATCTTCTTTGAAGCGGTCGACAATCGCCGGCGCCTCAAGGCCGAGAGACGTGGCGTAAACTTTGACGAAACCAATCGCGTAAGGCCGCGCCGGCAGAGCGCCGGCATCCAGCGTTTCAATCGCTACGAGGTGGTGTTCTTGAATATGGGTCTTGGCCGCCGCTTCAGTGATGGTCAGGCCCGACGCTTCGCGCACGGCCGCAAGGTGGGCGCCGGCGTCAGCGTAATCGGCGCCCGGCAGCTGGCTCGCACGGCGGCGCGCACGCGCATCCTCCATGTCAAAGATTTCCGCTGTTCCATCTTTCGACGTCACGCTGCGCCTCTATTCATGCTATGCCTGCTCTCCCGCATACAGGGATTCTGCGCAAGTTTTAACCCGCTGCATAAATCCCCCGCCAGTAGAGCAGGAATTTGTTAATCGCCGATTTAATCGCCAAGAACGCCGTTCTCGCTCAGAAAGGCGGAAAGTTCCGGGCGCAGGCTCGCCTGAGCTTGTGGCAGCCTGTCGTCGAGCCAGACGCCAAGATCCTTAACATTCAACGACCGGGTCATGCGCCGAAACGGGCCGATGGCGCTCGCCGGCATGGAGAAGTGAACGACGCCAACCCCGACCAGCGCCGCCGCCATAATCCGGTCAGACGCCTGCTCACCGCAATAAGACAACGGCACATTGGCCTTGCGCGCCTTGTCGGCGCATTCCTTCACAAAGCTCAAAAAGCCGGGGTTCATCGGGTCAAACCGTCGCTGCACGCGGTCTGAATCGCGGTCGGCGGCGAAATAAAATTGCGCCAGATCATTGCCGCCGACAGACAGGAAATCGACCTTGGCGGCGATTTGCTCCACCCGCCAGGCGGCGGCCGGTGTCTCTATCATCGCGCCAATTTGAATGTCCTTGGGCAGGGCGTTTCCTTGGCGTTTGGCGCGCTCGATTTCCCGGTCGAGGAGCGCGCGCGCATCGTCCATTTCCTCCGCCAGAGTCACCATCGGAAACATCAAATGCAGCGTTCGGTTCGCTGCGGCGGCCAACAAAGCGCGCAATTGCAAACGGATCATTCCCGGCCTGTCCAGCGCCATACGCAAACCGCGCCAGCCCATCGCCGGGTTCACCTCTTTGCCTTGGTCCATATAGCTAGCGGTCTTGTCGCCGCCAATATCGGCGGTGCGGAAAATCACCGGTTTGTCGTCGGCAAGGTCAAGAATTTCCGTATAAAGCGCTTCTTGCGAGGCGACGCTTGGCAGGTGCGAGCCAATCAGAAATTGAAGCTCGGTCCGAAACAGGCCGACGCCCACAGCGCCGGTCTCCTTCAAATGCGCCATATCCAATGCCAGCCCGGCATTCATCATGATGGAAATTGCAACGCCATCTTTGGTAACTGGCGCCAGATCGCGCTCTTTTGCGAACGCCTCTTGACGTTCCGACTGCAATTCGTGCTTGGCCCGATAGGTCTCAACAATATCCAGCGCCGGGCGGATATGAATCTCGCCGGCGTCGCCATCGACAATGACCGGGTCGCCTTCTTCACAGCGATCAATGGCGTCGCCGAGCCCGGTCACCATCGGTATTTTCAGCGCCCGGGCGACAATCGACACATGCGAGGTTGCAGACACTTCGCCCAGCACCAGCCCCTTCAGTGCGTCGCGGTCATATTCAAGCAGCTCGGCCGGACCCATCTGACGGGCGACGAGAATGGTTTCATCGAACAGCGCGCGATGGCCATGCGTCGCCTCGCCTGAAAGCAGACGCAACAACCGATGCGCCAGATCATCAAGGTCGTGCAGACGCTCACGCAAATAGGAATCTTGCGCCTGCAACATGCGGGCGCGATTTTCATTCATCACCTGTTCCACGGCTGACTCAGCCGTCAGTCCAGAGAACACCGCCGTGCGCAACCGCTCTTTCCAGCTCCGATCATAAGCAAATAGCCGGTATGTTTCCAAAACATCGCGCGAGACGCCAGAGAGTGAAGCGTTTTCCGCCAGCATCGCATCAACCGAGGCGCGTAAATCATTGAGCCCTTCTTCCAGCCGCGCCGCTTCACTGGCGACATCGGCGGCGAACACCTTATGCTTGGGCGTCGGCGGCTGAAGAAAAACCGCCTTACCTGAGGCAATGCCGGAGACAATGGGAAAACCTTCCAATCGCTCCGGGCGATGCAGCATTTCACCGAAGACGGCGGTTTCTTCCTGGCTTAAGAGCTCGCCCGAGGCAGCAATTTCCGCAAGCAACATCGCCACCGCTTGCGCCGCTTCAACCTCGTGGTCGTTATATTTTCGCGCCGCCTTGTTCTGAATCACCAGAACGCCGAGCACCTTGCCCGAACGGATCAGCGGCACGCCAAGGAAAGAGTGGAGATATTCCTCGCCGGTTTCCGGGCGAAACGCAAAAGCCGGGTGATGCGGCGCATCGTCGGTAAATAGCGGGCGATGGCTTTCTGCGACAAGACCGGTCAGCCCCTCGCCCCATTTCAGCCGAGTCTTGTGCACCGCCGCGCGGTTCAGGCCTTCGGTTGAATAAAGTTCCAAGTCATCATCGGGCCGTCGCAGATAGATTGAACATACATCGGCGACCACATGGCTCGCAATCGCCTTGGTCAAATGATCAAGGCGCTCTTGTGCGCTGGCCTCTTTAGCCACAGCATCATGCATCCGCCGCAACAGGACGGTAATGCCTTGTTCGCCATGGCCGCCATGCGGCGGGCGGGTTTTTTCAATGCTCATTTCAATCTCAAACCAGGAGCCGATTGCAGGGCCGCTACTTAGCCCCGCCTGCTACTTCGCCTTATCGAGCCCGTAAGCTTCGTGCAGCGCGCGCACTGCATATTCCGCGGCGTCAGAATTAATCAGAACGCTGATTTTAATTTCAGATGTCGAAATATTCTGAATATTAATGCCCTTGTCAGCCAGCGTCTGAAACATTGTCGAGGCGACGCCGGCATGGCTTTTCATGCCGACGCCAATTACCGATATTTTCGCTACATTGCGGTCCGATTGCAACGACTTGAAACCGATTTTCTCCTTTACCGCATTCAACGCCTCAACCGCACGGTCGAGGTCGTTTTCCTTAGTGGTGAAGGAGGTGTTGGCAAAGCCAACCTCACGCGATGCGCTTTGCACAATCATGTCAATATTGACGCCAGCTTCGGCGAGCTTGGTGAAAATAGCCGCAGCGCGGCCGGGCTCGTCCGGCACCGCCAGCACCGTTACCGACGCCTCATTCAGGTCCGGCGTGACGGCGGTTACAATATTCTTTTCCACAATATCATCCTCATCGCAGATTAGCGTGCCGGGTCCGGGCGCATCGGGCGAATCAAAACTTGATAGCACACGCAACAGCACCCGGTACGCCATCGCCAGTTCAACCGAACGGGTTTGCAAAACCTTGGCGCCGACCGAGGCCATTTCAAGCATCTCTTCATAAGAGATTTTCGCAATCCGCCGCGCCTGCTTGGTGATGCGCGGATCGGTCGTGTAAACGCCGTCAACGTCGGTGTAGATGTCGCAGCGCTCGGCTTTGACAGCCGCAGCGAGCGCCACTGCGGAGGTGTCCGACCCGCCGCGGCCAAGCGTTGCTACGCGCCCGCTCGGGCCGACGCCTTGAAAGCCGGCGACAATCGCCACTTCGCCGCCGTCAATCGCTTGCCCTAGACTTTCATCCTCGATAGCGCTGATCCTGGCATGGCCATGAGCGAGGTCGGTCTTGAGCGGAATCTGCCAGCCCTGCCAGGAGCGCGCGCGATAACCAAGGTTTTGCATCACCAGCGCCAACAGACCGGAGGTCACCTGCTCGCCGGTGGCGACAATTGCGTCATGTTCGACAAACCGCGCATCAAGCGCCGGCGCTGGCAGGCCAGCCTCATCGCACAGGCCGACAAGGCGGTTGGTCTCGCCGGCCATCGCCGACACCACAACGGCGACGCTGTGTCCGGCGTCTATCTCGCGGCGCACAATCGCAGAGACCGCGCGGATGCGGTCTAGATTGGCGACGGAAGTGCCGCCGAATTTCATCACAATGCGCGCCATATCTTATTCTAACCTGCGAGGTCTTGCCGTCTTGTCACCGCTAATCGGAGGGGGCATTTTCGCGGGTATCTCTAGGCACGAGCCCCCGGCAAGGCAAGCGAGGAAAACTTAATCATGGCGCAGGCCGAGACGTTTAATCCAGCCGCATCAGGCAAAACCACGATAGATCCTGCGGAAATTGAGAAATTTTCTGCTATTGCCGATGAATGGTGGGACCCGTTCGGCAAATTCAAGCCGCTGCACAAGTTCAACCCGGTGCGCCTGGCCTATATTCGCGACGCCGCCTGCGCCCATTTTGGCCTCGACCGGCGGGCGAAAAAAGCGTTTGAAGGCCTGCGCCTGCTCGATATTGGCTGCGGCGGCGGGCTGGTCGCTGAGCCGATGCGCCGTCTCGGGGCGGAGGTGGTGGCGATTGACGCAGCGGAACGCAACATCAAGACCGCGCTGGCGCATGCGGGCCCGCTGGGCCTTGCCATCGACTATCGCAACACCAGCGTTGAAGACTTGGCCGCAGCTGGCGAGCCGGCGTTTGATATCGTCTTAAACCTCGAAGTGGTCGAGCATGTCGCCGATGTCGATTTGTTTCTTGAAACCGCCGCCGGCATGGTCAAGCCCGGCGGGATGATGGTGATGGCGACAATCAACCGTACACTGAAGGCTTTGGTGCTGGCGAAAATCGGCGGCGAATATATTCTGCGCTGGCTGCCGGCGGGCACCCATGACCCGCGCAAATTCGTCAAGCCGGAAGAAGCAAAAGCCGCGCTCTCCGGCGCGGGGCTAACCGTCACCGCAGAGGCCGGCGTCGGCTACAACCCCTTGATGGATATCTGGCGCATCAACGACGACACCGCCGTCAACTACATGCTGACAGCGGTGAAGCCGTAACAGGTGTTGGTCGGCGTTATATCTTCGGTCGATTATTCAGATTCAGGCGCAAACCCACCCGCCGCTCATCCCCGCGACGCACGCATCGCGGGGATGAGCGGAATGTTGGTGCGTGGCTCAGATTTATTGTTCGATACCCTACTCGCGTCTTAACGGCACTCGCGCGCGACGCGGTCAAGCGCGGCGGAAACGCCGCGCAGCGACATCACGTAATTGGTCGCGGTGCCACGCTGAGAGACGGCGCTGACGCGCATATCCGCACCGCGGCGCATCGCCCGCACCAGCCGGCTTTCCTCATCAGCCGATTCAATGAAGGCCTCGTTCTCAGAGGTGTACATTTTCCATTTATCGGACCCGACCCGCAATGTCGGCTCCGGCTTGGCGTTGAGCGCATAGCCGGTCATCAGGCTCGGCTGCGCGGTCGCAGCGCCGGATTTCCAGCTCGAGACCAGAAAGAAGACATCGCCGTGATTGACCGATTTGGGCGATTTGTCCTTGGCCTCGGTCGCGGCAAAGCAGATTTTATCGCCGCCGGCGTCGCGCACGAAGACGAGCCAGTCCTTATAGGTCGCCACCGCCTTGGGCTCGGCGGCCAGGGCGCTGAACGAGGCAAAGCTGGTAATAACGGCGAGGGCGGCGAAAATGATCGGACGAGCCATGGCTGCGGGTCTCCTTTGGGCAAACACAAATGGGCGGACAGACAAAAACGGGTCTTTGCGCCCCATATCATAGAGCGTGTTCACAAAAAGTGTGAGCGGTTTTTGGGCTCGAACACGCGATCACTAAAGAATCTTGCCTGCGTCCCTGATTCGACAAAAAGTGTACGCAGGCTAGTTCTGAATATGTCGCGACTTTTGTCGAGTCTCTTGTCAAAATTTGGGCAAAAGCGTGAATTGCGCGGGCGTGCCGCAGGCGCCATAAACAACGCTGAAATTCCTGATATTTTTCCAACCGGAGGCGCTCAATGATACCCGGACGCGATTCGCTGAAAACCAAAAAAACCCTCACCGCCGCCGGCAAAAGCTACGCCTATTACAGCCTCGCTGAGGCCGGCGCGCAAATCGGCGATATTTCGCGTCTGCCATTTTCGCTCAAGGTTCTGCTCGAAAACCTCTTACGGTTTGAAGACGACCGCTCTGTCACTGTTGATGACATCAAAGCCTTTGCCGAATGGGCCGTCTCCGGCAAATCAACCCGCGAGATCGCCTATCGGCCGGCCCGCGTGTTGATGCAGGATTTCACCGGCGTTCCGGCGGTTGTCGATCTTGCGGCGATGCGCGATGCGATGAAGGCGCTGGGCGAGGACCCTGAAAAAATCAACCCGCAAGCGCCGGTTGATCTGGTCATCGACCATTCGGTGATGGTTGATTATTTCGGCGCGTCCGATGCCTTCGGGAAAAATGTCACGCGTGAATATGAACGCAATGGCGAGCGCTATAAGTTTCTGAAATGGGGCGAGCGCGCGTTCGATAATTTTCGCGTTGTACCGCCGGGCACCGGCATCTGCCACCAGGTCAATCTTGAATATCTTGCGCAAGTTGTCTGGACCGCCGATCATCAGGGCGAGACTTACGCCTATCCCGACACGCTTGTCGGCACTGACAGCCACACCACGATGGTCAACGGTCTGGCCGTCCTCGGTTGGGGCGTTGGCGGGATTGAAGCGGAAGCGGCGATGCTCGGTCAACCGATCTCAATGCTGCTCCCGGAAGTGATCGGCTTAAAGTTGACCAACAAAATGCCCGAAGGCGCGACCGCAACCGACCTTGTGCTGATGATTGTTGAAATGCTGCGCAAGAAAGGCGTGGTCGGCAAGTTCGTTGAGTTTTTCGGCGCCGGGCTTGACCATCTCTCGCTCGAAGATCAGGCGACGATTGCCAATATGGCGCCAGAATATGGTGCGACTTGCGGGTTTTTCCCGATTGATGAAGAAGCTTTGCGCTATATGCGCGCCACCGGCCGCAATGAGGACCGTATCGCCCTGGTTGAGGCTTATGCGAAAGAGCAGGGCATGTGGCGCGATGCGTCTACGCCCGATCCGGTGTTCACCGACACGCTTGAGCTTGATCTTTCCACTGTTGTTCCCTCCCTGGCCGGACCCAAGCGTCCGCAGGACCGCGTCCTTCTCTCCGAGGCGTCGCAAGGTTTCGCCGCCTCGCTCGACAAGGAATATGGAAAAGCCGCAGAAGCCGGCAAACGCGTCGCCGTTAAGGGTGAAGATTTCGACCTCGGCCATGGCGACATCGCCATCGCTGCGATTACTTCCTGCACCAACACTTCGAACCCGTCCGTATTGATCGCTGCAGGTCTGGTTGCGCGTAATGCTGTCGCAAAAGGATTGACCGTCAAGCCGTGGGTCAAAACATCGCTGGCGCCGGGCAGCCAGGTGGTGACCGATTATCTCAATGCCGCCGGGCTCTCCGATGATCTCGATGCGCTCGGGTTTAATCTTGTCGGTTATGGCTGCACCACATGCATTGGCAATTCCGGACCGCTTCCCGAGCCAATTTCAAACGCCGTCAATGAAAATGATCTCGCAGTCGCGTCGGTTCTTTCCGGCAACAGAAATTTTGAAGGCCGGATTTCCGCCGATATTCGCGCCAACTATCTGGCTTCGCCGCCGCTGGTGGTGGCTTATGCGCTGGCCGGGTCGATGAACGTCAACCTGACCACCGACTCTCTTGGCGAAGACAAAGACGGCAATGATGTATTCCTCAAGGATATCTGGCCGTCGAACCATGAAATCGCCGATGTTGTGCGCGAGCATGTCACCGCGAAGATGTTCGCGACCCGTTACGCCGATGTTTTCAAAGGCGATGACAAATGGCAGGCCATCGCTGTCAGCGGTGAGGAAACCTATCAATGGCCGCCCTCGACCTATATCGCCAAGCCGCCATTCTTTGACGGCATGAAACGCGAGCCGGAAGCGGTCAAGCCGATTGAAGGCGCGCACGTGCTGGCGATGTTTGGCGAGTCGATCACCACCGACCACATCTCTCCCGCCGGCGCCATCAAGGAAGACGGGCCGGCCGGTGCATATCTGAAATCGCATCAGGTGCCGGTGGAAGGATTTAACTCATTCGGCTCGCGGCGTGGCAATCATGATGTGATGATGCGCGGCACCTTCGCCAATATCCGCATCAAGAACCAGATGCTGCCGGGTACGGAAGGCGGCGTCACCAAATATGCGCCGACCGGCGAAGACATGCCGATCTATGATGCGGCGATGAAATATCAACAAGCCGGAACGCCGCTGGTGGTTGTCGCCGGCGCGCAATACGGAACCGGTTCATCACGCGACTGGGCCGCGAAGGGCACAATTCTCCTTGGCGTGCGCGCGGTCATCGCCAAAAGCTTTGAACGCATCCACCGCTCCAACCTCATTGGCATGGGCGTTTTGCCCGTGCAGTTTACGGGCGATGATGGCTGGCAGGCGCTTGGCATGACCGGCGACGAAGAGGTCACCATTCACGGCATCGACGACATTAGCCCGCGCGACACGATCAATGCGTCGGTTAAATTCGCCAATGGCGATGTCAAAGACATCAACCTATTGGTGCGCATCGACACTGCAGACGAGTTAGACTATTTCCGCCATGGCGGAATTCTACATTACGTCATCAGAAAACTGGCGGCGTAGTCTTAAAGTCAAGAGGGAGTATGTATAGATTTCAATCTAAGGTTGTTTTATAAATTATTTACTATCTCTAGTTTGTAGATTGAAACCATTAATTGAGTACTCTCAACGCCGCTTTTCATGCGAACTGGGGTGTTCGGGATTTTCCGTCTGATCAATATTTTCATCTGGTGCATCGCATTTGCAGCCAGCAGCGCTGCCATCGCCTCGCCTTGGGCGCGCACCGACAATGAGTTGTTTGTCATAAGTCGCGCCGATTATTTCAAAGCCGACCTCGGTCCCGTCAACACTAATAACGGGATAGTCGACAGCCGTTTTGAACGGCTCATGTCAAACACCTATCTTGAATACGGATTGACCGAAAAAATTACCATCGGCGGCAAGGCGCTTTACGGCACAAGCTGGTTGACCCGCGGCGCCGCGACCGAGGTAGCATCAGGGTTCTCCGAAGTTGAAGGATATGTTCAGTATCAAGTGCTTCGATCACCCGCCCACGCTGGCGCGGTGCGCCTTGCTATTGCACGGCCTGCAAAATTCTCATCCGGATCGCGCCCGGAGTTGCAAAGCGACGGCGTCGATGTAGATATTTCGGCGCTATACGGACGAAATATAATAAGCGCCCCAGTGAAGATTTTTGCAACTACTGAGATTGGGTATCGGAAAAGATTTAGCGATTCTGCCGACCATATTCGAATGGATGCAACTATTGGTATTGAGCCGAGCGACCGGGTTCTCCTCCTATTTGATTTTTTCTCAACAGTTTCAATACAAAACGAAAATGTTGGCGGCGCAGATTTCGACATTGTGAAAATCCAGCCGTCGCTGCTATGGCGAGCGACCAGGCGGTGGGCGTTTCAGATCGGGATGACGGAAGAGGTGGGCAGCCGAAACATCTCAAGCGGCCGCACTTATTTTTTTGGCTTGTGGACGAGCTTTTAGATGTTCGATAGCACGCCGAAATTCGATACGGATAAATCGTTGGATACAGACGTGCCGCCGCCGGATTTCGAGTTGCAAAGATTTGTCGATCTCCGCCGCTATGTGAAATCAGGCAAAATCCCATGGCGGAAAATCTCTTCCTGGAAGCGTGAAAATCTCTGCAATCAGGATATCGTGACGCGCGAAGATGTCGGCTATCGCAACGGCATCCCGTTTCCGTTACGCTCGCATCGCTTTGCGCCGCGGAAAATTTTCCAGGAAAATCTTCGCGAACGCTTTGCCGACGACATTGCAACTGCATCGGTTCGCGACCTGCGCGAAAAACACCCCGACCGGTCCGCCGCGGGGGTTTTGAATGTAACGCAGAAAATTCTCCTTGTTGCGTCAACGCTGGTAGCTACCCTTGTGCTCTTCAACTATCCGATGACGACCATTATCGCAGCCAACACCGCCGTCACGATTTATTTTCTGCTTGCCATCGCCTACAGAATTATCCTTGTGTTCACGCCCGCCGCGCCCTTCAGAACAAAGGGCACGCCCCTCGTGCTCGATGATGATGCGCTACCAACGATCACAATCTTATTGCCGCTTTATCACGACGCCGATGCCATCGTTACGCTCAGCCAGGCTATTGACCAGTTGCAATACCCAGCTGATAAAAAGACGTAAAGCTCCTAGTTGAAGAGGACGATGCTGCAACCATCAGTGAAGCGCGCCGTCTTGGATTGGATGAGCGCTATGAGTTGATCACCGTCGCCGCCACTGGCCCGCGCACCAAGCCCAAGGCATGCAACTACGGCATGCATCTGGCGCGCGGCGACTTGATTGTGATCTTTGATGCCGAAGACCAACCCGAGCCCGACCAGTTGCTCAAAGCGGCGAGCGCCTTTCACAATGGCGATGACCAGCTTGCCTGCGTTCAGGCGCGGCTTAATTATTATAACGCGAATGAAAACTGGCTGACGCGGCTTTTTACGCTAGAATATTCTTTATGGTTCGACTGGCTGTTGCCGGCGCTGCAGGCGCAGGGCGCGCCCATTCCTCTCGGCGGCACATCCAACTATTTTAAGACCGACACGCTGATAAAAATTGGCGGCTGGGACCCGTTTAACGTCACCGAGGACGCTGATCTCGGATTGCGATTATCTAAGCTCGGCTATCGCGTCGAGATTTTGGATTCAACCACTTATGAAGAAGCTAACTGCCAGACAGGAAACTGGATCCGTCAGCGCTCGCGCTGGATGAAGGGCTATCTCCAGACCTGGCTTGTGCATATGCGCCGCCCCAACGATATCGTCGCGACCACGGGGTGGTCGGGCTTATTGTCGATACAACTATTCACAGCGGGGAATGTCTTCAGTGCGCTTATCAATCCGATCCTATGGGCGGTGTTCATCGGCTGGCTGCTCACAGCCTCGCCATTAATCTCCGAAGCGTTCCCCGGACCGCTCCTGTGGTTCAACATTTTTGCCCTCATTTTCGGCAATTTGTTCTTTATTTTTCTCGCCGTGATCGCACCCTTAAAACGCGGCTGGCGGCACTTATGCGTCTTCGGGTTGACCGCTCCGGTCTACTGGCTGCTGGCGTCCATCGCCGCCTATAAGGCGCTTTGGCAAATCATATTCAGGCCTCACTATTGGGAAAAAACCGACCATCTCATCAGTGCCGTCGCCATTCAAAAACGCAAAGACGCGCTGCGCGACAGAGTCAAAAAATAAACCTGGCCTAGGCGGCGATTGACATTATATCGTATCTGTCAAACGAGATGAGAGATATGAGCGCACTGGCTGGCCATCCTTATAGAAAAATGAACGGGCTCGGAAACGTGTTCGTTATCCTCGATTTGCGCCAGTCTGAGGCCCGTCTGGATGAAGATAGCGCACGCCAGATCGCCGACCCAAAAACCGGGCCCGGCTGCGATCAGGTAATTTCACTGGAGAACCGTCGCGGCGTCGAGGGCGTCTTTATGGGCGTGTGGAACGCCGACGGCTCCGAGGTCGGCGCGTGTGGAAATGCAGCGCGGTGCGTCGGCTGGTTGCTGATGGAAGAGACCGGCGCTGACGACGCATCGCTCACGACGCTTGCCGGCGCTTTGACCGCATCAAAAGTTGGCGCCGCCCGCATTGCCGTCGATATGGGCGAGCCCAAATTTCACTGGCGCGATATTCCGCTTTCTGAACAAATGGATGATACAAGGTTTATCGATGTTAAACTTGGCCCCATCGATAACCCAGTTTTGTGGGGCCCGTCGGCGGTAAATGTCGGCAATCCGCATTGCATCTTCTTCGTTGACGATGCACAAGCCCAAGCGCTCGACCGGTTTGGACCGCTGATTGAAAACCATCCGCTATTTCCCGAACGTGCCAATGTTTCCGTGGCGGAAGTGCTCAGCAAACACACCATTCGCTTGCGCGTATGGGAACGCGGCGTTGGCATTACCAAAGCCTGCGGCACCGCCGCCTGCGCGGTTGCGGTCGCCGCAAACCGCCGGCGCCTCACTGAGCGCAAATCAACGCTGATCCTTGATGGTGGCGAGCTGGCGGTGGAGTGGCGCGAAGATAATCACATCATCATGACCGGGCCGATATCGGATGACGGGGAGGGCGTTCTTGCGGACACTATATAATTATGGCGAAGCTCTACTTTAATTACGCGGCAATGAATGCAGGAAAATCGACATCGCTTTTACAGGCGAGTTTTAATTATCGCGAACGCGGCATGCACACATTCGAATTCACAGCAGAGCTGGACGACCGCGACGAAAACGGCTCGATTTCCTCGCGCATTGGTCTGAAGAAGGACGCTTATTGCTTTGCCAAGGATACCGACCTGCACGAAGTTGTCGCCGAACATAATGCGCAGTGCAAAATAGATTGCGTTTTTCTCGACGAGGCGCAATTTTTGAGCGAGGCACAAGTCATGCAGCTGGCTTACATTGTCGATAGGCTTAATATCCCGGTTATCTGTTACGGGTTGCGCACCGATTTTCGCAGCGAACTGTTTGAAGGCAGCGCCCGACTTCTAGCTATTGCCGACGAAATCCGCGAGCTAAAAACGATTTGTCACTGCGGCGGAAAAGCGATTATGAACTTACGCATTGACGCGCAAGGAACGGCAGTGACGCGCGGTGAAACCGTAGAGATTGGCGGTAACGACCGCTACACCGCGCTTTGCCGAAAGCATTATTTCGAAGCGTTCGACGCCTGAGGCGTGAGCCCGTCGAAAGAGATTCTAACCAAAGGCGCCATAATGGTTCGATATCGCGTGGCTGATAGCGACCAGCGCAGCCTTAATATCATCGACCGGCTCTATGATATTGGCGTGAATTTCCGGATAGGCGCCGCCATGGATATCGTTATCGTCAATTGCTTCCTGAAGTCCCGACATCAGGTTTTCAGCCGGGCTTTCTTTCGGGAATATCTCCCTTAGCAACATCGCGACCTCGTCTAACCTTAAGTGCAACGCCATATCGATAAGGTCATGCTTGTCGATATCGTGGCGACGCGAGAATGCGGGCGCACGCGCAACAATTGAGACGGCGCGCGCCAGCAAGGATTGCCGCAGCGCGTGTAGTAAGCCGAGATCGACATCTATGCCGTCCGACGACGCCTCATCGTCGTCTACCGCCAGAGCTTCGCGCAGCGCATCGGTAGTGCGCAGATCATGCGCAAGATAATTTGCCAGCCGGTCAATTGATCCAGACGTATCTTGATGCACTAAAGTCTGCAAAACGCGCTCATAGATTTCAGCGTCTTTTGTTTTCCTGGCGGCGCCGGCAAGCGCTGACCAGTAAGACGAGGAGTAGATACCCGCATAGGCGCGCAAAATCGTAACGCTTGTCAGCGCGCGGGCCTTGAACGCCAGATGCATAAGCTCCCGCATGCGCGGCGAGGCGCGCACATGATCGATAAACCGGTCAACTTCACGTCCGCTCGCCACACCGATGCCGCCCGAGACATTCGACGGTATCGCAAGCTGCTGCAATATTGCGTTATGCGGGATTGCACGCATCGACCGTATCTCCGCCGGCCCGGCGCCATGGCGTGGGCGCTTTGCCTCGCGAGAGCCGGTTTTGTAGAGCAGGCGTTGCGGAAATCCGAACAGGAGATCGCGATAATCTTCACGCTCATAAAGCGCTTCCTGCCAGGCTTTCAGGCCGCGGTAGAAATCCCAGGAAAAATTAATATCATCGTAGAACCGGTCGGAAAAATCCGGAACCGGCAGCTCGCCCGCCTGCTCCCACAGCATGCGTATGGTTTTTGCAGACAGGGTCGGGTTTTGGAAATGCAAATATCCCTCGCCGCCCTGGAAGCTGCATTCGCAATTGAGAAACACACCCTCTTTTTGAAACCGGCTTTTGACCCATGGCGTCGCAAGATGGTTCATCCGTTCGCGAAAACTACCGGGATGGGCGCCGCGCCCCATCGATTCCCCATGCGTATTGAATATCAGCGCCTCAACATCAGGCAGCCGCGCTTTACCCAACGCTTTGGCGAACAGAACTTGCAACCGTTCAATCGCAAGAGACGCCGAGCACTGGCCAATAAAGCGCCCGCTATCGGAAAATCCAATCTGAATGGCCATCCGACCGCGCTTCTTCACATAGTCAACATACTCAGGATCGACCAATAACCGCTCGATAAACCGCCCGCCGCGCTCCATCGCTTGCGGCGTTTCAAACAGTGGTGAAATATCAAGCTTGTGGTCAACGCCATAAAGTCGTGCAAGATAAATCGCGCCCATAACCGTCGCCGGGGCATCACATTCGGCAATCAGAAAACGGATCGGCGTATCGGCGTCAATATGTTTTAATATCTGTGCACAAAGCATGAGTTGGCGGCGCGCCGTCATCTGCTCGAGGAAAACCGATCCAAAATTAATATTGCGATGATCGGTGGTTTGCGCTTTGCGTGATGCGATATCGAGAGCCGAACGGTCGAAGAAATCTGTGTCCGGGTTTAACCCAAGATCTGATTTAAGCGCCGAGCGCACTTGCGCGGCGTTCACGCGAAGATGAATGCGCGCAACACCCAACCCGCAAGCCTCCATTTCCGCCCGCAGCAAACACAGCGCCAGCGCTTTTTCTTCATCGGTCTCGCTGAGGATAATTCCTGTTATTTCCTCAATGACCGGCTTGAGGCTGTTTAACCTCTCGGCTTTTTGCTCGGTTAAAAAGTTGGCCGCCGTAACAACAATTTCAGCGTCGTTGAGATCGCCGGCAAATCGCTCCGCCTGCTGGCGTGTTAAAGCGCCAGCGCCAGCTAGCCGGTCGTTGATTTTTTTAAGTCGCGCATCTTCGCAGTCGGCCAAAATATCTTGCAGCGCCAGCGCATAACGGTTCAGTTGCTCGGCTTTTTCTTCAAGCCGGATTCGAACCGATTGCCCCCAGTGAATGTCGGTTCTGCCGTCAAGGTCATACCCGACCCATGTCGCCAGGCTGACCGGGTTCGGCGTCAACGATGTCCAGCTATCGGGAAACTTTGTGTGTGCGTGCTTGAGAATGTCTTTGTTAAGATCGCGAACCGCATCCTGCGCTCGCGTGATCGCGAGACGAACATGGTCGTGTTCATGCTGCAGCGTTATAGCGTCCAGGCGTGTGGTGATTGCGCTTTCAGCTTCCGCGCGCCACATTCGCAGTTTTTCTGGCGACGCATCACTGGGATATTGCGCGATGAGGTCCGACTTGGCTTGGCTCAACGCAAATGTCGGATGCGCCGTAAAAACGGCGCCGACGCAAGTATGCTCCACGCGCTGGCGGAAGGCATTGAAGTCAAGCTTGTCTAAAGCCTTCAGGCTATCGCCGAGCCCGCTTCTTTGCGGGCCGTGGCGGCGATGAAATTCCCTCGCGCGCGCTTCAAAGGCATCCAATTCGACCTCACAGATGATGCGATGAATATCCGCAGTTGAAATGTTCCCGTGTTCGAGATCGAGAAAAGTCTCAGACGCAAATTTCTGTACCGGATTGACCAAAGGATCATCGGCGCCGGCCTGCCTGATAACCTCAAATCGCCCCCGGAAAGCGTCAGCGGTAAAATTCACGAATGCGTCACCTTGTGTTGTGTCGGCGCTCTTGTACTAATATGCCGGGTTCTTTCAACCAGCATATTTCAAAATAAACGCCGCCTGGCGGATAATCTGTCATGGCGGGGCTATGGGCGTCGTCATTTGCCGACCCACACCATATTTTTTGTTGAGTATCTTCATTCCTCACGACACCACGTCAGGCCCAACTGTTGGTAAAACGTAATCGAGCAGCCTCTCATTGGCGAAGCCCATGCCCTCGAAGCCCATCACTGTAGACGGCTAGAGCGTCGGGCGATTAACAGGAATCGCCCGATGGTCTAGATCCTTTGTTGCGCGCCGGCCCGCGCGTGAAGGCGCGCGATAATAATTAGACCGCCTTTGCGGTCGGACGCGAAAAACCGGTTTCCACTTTTTCGCCCGGCGCTATGCCAAAAAGAGCGGCCAAATGTTGCAGACCCCCGATCGAAGCGCTATAGCGCAGCCTCTCGGAGAGGTGCCGGAGTGGTCGATCGGGGCGGTCTCGAAAACCGTTGAGCGCGCAAGCGTTCCGAGGGTTCGAATCCCTCTCTCTCCGCCATTGGGGATTCACCACCACCCAATTGCCCTAGAAGCTGTAACGGGTGACGTCAGATGCGTTTATTGCGAAGCATGAAGTCATTGGCAATACCCTCAGGCGGAAGGTCAAGCGTCATGTTTCGCTTTCCATGGGTT
>JAJFGE010000149.1 GCA_021776295.1 Hyphococcus sp. | reverse complement strand
TGCACCGGATCGCCGGTCTTCTCGCCCAGCCCAAACGCCGCCGACGGCGTCGAGGGCGTTAAAATGAGATCAACTTTTTTATAGGCCTCGGTGAACTCATCAAAGATCTTCTTACGGACTTTCTGGGCGCGCAAATAATAGGCGTCATAATAGCCCGCCGACAGAACGTAAGTTCCGATCAACACCCGCCGCTTGACCTCCTCGCCAAAGCCTTCGGCTCTGGTGGTCTCGTACATCGACAAGATGTCGTCATAGTCGTTGGCGCGATGGCCGAATTTGACGCCATCATAGCGCGCCAGGTTCGACGAGGCTTCCGCCGGGGCGACGATATAATAGACCGGCAGCGCATATTTGGTCATCGGCAGGGAGATATCGATAATCTCACAACCGGCGTCCTTCATCCAGGCGATGCCGGACTGCCAAAGTTTTTCAATTTCGTCAGGCATGCCGTCGAGGCGGTATTCTTTCGGCACGCCGATTTTAAGACCCTTAACCGACTGGCCGAGGACGGCCTCATAATCCGGGACCGGACAATCAACCGAGGTTGAATCTTTTGCATCATGTCCGGCCATGGAGCGCAGCATAATCGCCGCGTCGCGGACATCGCGAGCAATCGGACCGGCCTGGTCGAGCGAGGAGGCAAAGGCGACAATCCCCCAGCGCGAGCAGCGCCCATAGGTGGGCTTGACGCCGACCGTACCAGTAAGCGAAGCCGGCTGGCGGATTGACCCGCCGGTGTCGGTGGCGGTGGCGCCGGCGCATAGCCGCGCCGCAACCGAGGCGGCCGAGCCGCCGGAAGACCCGCCCGGCGTCAGCGGCGTTTCATCGCCTTCGCGTCGCCACGGACTAACCACGGGACCGTAAAAGCTCGTCTCGTTCGACGAGCCCATCGCGAACTCGTCCATGTTCAGCTTACCGAGCATCACCGCACCGTCGCGCCATAGATTCGACGTTACGGTCGATTCATAGCGCGGCTTGAACCCGTCCAGAATGTGCGAGCCCGCGGTCGTTAAGACGCCTTCGGTGCAATAAAGATCCTTGATGCCGAGCGGGACGCCTTCAAGCGCCCCAATCTCACCATTGCCCTCAGCGCGGCTAAGCCTGTCGTCCGACGCCCTGGCCATGGCGCGGGCTTTGTCCGCCGTCACGGTGATGACGGCGTTCAAATCTTTTGCAACATCGATGCGCGCAAGATAGGCGTCGGTGGTTTCCGCTGCCGAGACTTTTTTGTCCTTGAGAGCATCGCGGAGGTCTGCGAGGGAGAGGTCGGTGATGTCGGTCATTAAATTATCCCGTCATCCCGGATGCACTGCAGCACCCGCGTGCGAATGCACGCAATATGATTCGACCGCATTCGCGGTCGGGTGCTGCTGTGCTGGTCCGGGACCGTTATAGGCATACCCGTGAGCGATCCCGTGTCTGCAAAGCGGTGTTGCACACCGCAGCGCGCACGGGATGACGAAGAATAGCCCATCACTCCACCACCTTCGGCACGACAAAGAAATGGTCTTGGGTCTTGGGCGCATTGGCGACGATATTGTCCGGCTGACCGCCGCCGGTTGGACCATCGCCCAGCGCATCGGCGCGCAGGGCAAGACTGACATCGACCGTGGAGGCCATCGCCTCAACGCCTTCAATATCGACCTCGTTCAACTGCTCAATCCAGCCGAGAATGCCGGATATCTCTTCGGCCAGCGGCGCCAAGCGATCTTCCGGTTCGGCGATGCGGGCAAGGCGCGCCACTTTGCGCACGGTCTCTTTATCGACAGCCATGGGGGTCCAATCCGTTATCTCGTCAGTGCTGGCCTATCAACGGGCGCCCAAAGGTTCAAGAGGCCGCGCGCAAAGGCGCGCTATCTAAGATGACCGCCTTCGCGGTCGGACGCAAAGGCGCGCTATCTAAGATGACCGCCTTCGCGGTCGGACGCAAAGGCGCCGGGGCGCAGTCGCGCCGGTTTAGAATCAAAAATCACCTCGATCAGCTATAACGGCGCGCCCGCAGCATCAAGTAGCCGGGCCACTTCGCGCGCCGGATTGGCCAGCGGGGTGCGGACAAAAGAGCGTAGCGCCACGACAAACTCCCTCTCGTCGCTGCGTTTGGCGACAAAGTCGTAGAAATCGCCCTCGTCATAGCCGTCGCTTTTCGCCTCGGCGATAAACCCCTTCCAGAACTCCGAGACGGTCTCGCCATTCGCCCAGGACACCGCAACAGCGATGACGTGGCCGCAGGCGTAGAGCGCCCGAAAGCGCCCGCGCGCTTCTGCTGTCGCCAGCGGTCCGGCCCGAAGCTCAGCCGCGCATTCTTCCCGCGCACGGTCAAAATCGGCGCTATAATCCACCGCGTCCCATAGTCCGAGGGCGAGCAAGGTTTCCGCGGCGATGGCGTCGGCGGCGCCTTCATGGATCCATCCGGCGACTTGATCAGAGCCCGGCCGCACCGCCGCCTGCCACAGATGCACCGCCTCATGGATGGTCGAGCGGCGAAAGACGCCGAGCGCCTTGGGCGACCGCTCGCGCCAGGCGCCGCCCTCCAGCGTGATTTGAAATTGCGCCGGCAACGCATCGCCGGAATAGCTCAAGCGCCCCTGCTCTCGCCCTAGCGGCGCCGCCAGAAAGAGGTTCGGTTTGACCGCCAGCGAAAACCCCAGCGCGCCGGAGAGATGGGCAAAGACGCGCGGCGTCAACGTATAGAACTCATCGCTAATCCATTGCGGCGCGGCGGCGTCAACCACCGCCATTACGTCGCGGGTCTCAACCGGTTCCAGCGGGCCCATATAGATGAAGGCGGGATGCGCCATGGGGCTGCGCCAGTCCACCAGGCGGTCAGCGCGAGCGCCAAACGCCACCGCCTTGGCGCCCGGCTTCGGGATAAAATTAAACACCGTATTGACCCGTCCGCCGCGCTGCGTCAGCGGCCAGAAGTGGCCGGTATAGACCATCACCCCGCCCTCGCCATAGGCCGTAATCGGCTGGTAATTTTTCTGTATACGGATAAGGTCGGGCGATGCGGTCAAGACGACACGGTTGAACTTCGCCCCGTCGCTGCGGGTAATGCGGTCGCCATCATCGAGCCGCGCAAGCTTTAAGCCTGGTGTTTCAATCTTCCAGCGGCGCGCGCGATGACCGGCGGCAAGCGCCCCGAAAAGGAGCGCCCGGCGAGACTTTTTCAAATCATACGTAATCCGCAAAGCCCCGTCGCCCTGCTGCTCGA
>JAJFGE010000148.1 GCA_021776295.1 Hyphococcus sp. | reverse complement strand
CCACTGGCAACGGACAATATCAGCAAAGCCGCCATGACGGCCAATGATTGTCGCCTCATTACCGGGCGAAAGATTATGATCGCCGCTGAGGCTTTGCTGCGAATTGAGATTGCTTTTCGAGAGCCAGCCAAGACCGACTTTCTGGCCAACCGTCAACCCGGCGACATTGGCGCCAAGCGCACGGACGCGGCCAACAACTTCGTGACCACCGACAAAAGGGTAGGCCGTGCGGCCCCATTCATTGGTCCACATCGACAGGTCCGAGTGACACAGCCCGCAATAATCGACATCAATGTCAATCTCGTCGGAACCAAGGGCCCCGAGTTCATATTCGAAAGGTTTGAAGGGTTTTTTCGCACCCGCGGCGGCCCATGCGCGTATTGTCGTCAATTGCAGTCTCCTGTCAGCTCTTGCTGTTAATTGTCGAAGCTTTCGCGCGCTTCATCGGCCTCGCAACGTGCATATCTCGCCGCCCCATCTGCATAGCGCTCGGCGGCGGCTGCGAAATCTTCCAGCTTTGAGATATAAGCAGCAACGTCACTCCGGTAACGGCTTAGCACGCGGGCGTCGCAATCATTTTCTTCGCCAAAACGCGCATCCGCCAGGCATGAAGGCGGGCGCGGGCGCTCATAAGATTGCGGCGGTTGCGGCGCGCGGCCAACGGACGGGCAATAGGCCTCAGCCGCGCCGATAGTCGTAAGTAAAACGAACCCCGCGCAGAAAAAAACCTTCATCAAACCCCTCCTGCAATATTTGAAAAACGCGCCATGATACGCCGCGCATGCGCAATCCCATGCGCTGAGTTCCTGTCAATACCACGCGCAGGCGCGTCCGCCAAATCCATGCAAATTGGCTACTCTCGCACCTTCCATGAATTGACATAATCCGCATCTTCAACAGACGCAGTGGCCTCGCCAATATCAAGCGGATCGCGGGTGTCAATCATCACCGCATATTCATTCGTACCGGGATTTTTCTGCTCCAGCATATTTTGAAGCGCCTTGGGGTGCGGCCCGTGGGTGAAGCCGGCCGGGTGAAACGTCATCATCCCGGCGTCGATATTATCGCGGCTGAAGAAATCACCGGCATGGTAGAATAGTACCTCGTCATAATCATCATTGTTGTGAAAGAACGGAACTTTCAATGCGCCGGGATCGGTCTCGAACGGGCGCGGCGCAAATGTGCAGATGACAAAGCGGTCCGAGACGAATGTCGTATGCGCTGATGGCGGCACATGATAGCGGTGGCTCATGAGCGGGCGAATGTGACGGACATTCAACCGCACCGGCGACAACTCGCCGTGCCAGCCGACAACGTCAAGCGGGTTATAGGGATAGGTCGCAACTGAGACTTGCCCGCGCTTTTTAATTTCAACCCTGGTCTCACCGTCATCGGCCTGATGCGCTTTGAACGCATCGTTGATTTTCGGCGCCTCCATCATCGCCGGATCAAACACCGCGTGGTTCCCGAGCATGCCTTTGTCCGGCAAGGTATAATGGGTGTTGGTCGCCTCAATCATTAATATGGCTGTCGGTGACGTTGGCGCGAGGCGCCACATGGTTCCGCGCGGCAGGAGAATATAGTCTCCCGGCTCAAATGCGAGATGTCCGTAATCGCAGAACAGATCGCCCTCGCCCTGATGAATAAACAACAGCTGGTCGCCGTCGCCATTGCGAGCGAGCGACGACATTGACCTGTCAAGTTTCCAAAACCGGATATCGGTGGCGTTATTGTGGAGGACAACAGGCGCGTTCCATGGGCTGCTGCTGGTCTCTTCCAACGCGACCAGATGATAGGCGCGCGGGCGCAAAGGGCCTTCAAAATTCACCCAGCCGGTTGGCGGGCGCTTGTGATGCATGAAGGCGGCGGGGCCGAAAAAGCCTTCCTTGGAGATTTCCCGCTCATAAGTGCCAGCAGGCATATCTGCATGGGCCTGGCGCGAGGCGGCGCCTTCTATGCGCGATGCTGTGATCCATTTGCCGGCCATAAGGTCATCTCCATGGGACATTCAAATTAGTAACATTTGTTACCATTTTGTCCGCTACCCCGCAATAGGCGGTAAAGCTGAGGAATTTGGCCCTTTCCCTCGCCACCTGCGTTTGGTAACGCCTGCGCGACTGGGGCCGTAAAGGCTTGCGCCGAACCGCCGACCCGACCATTTGATGCGCTTGGGACCATTTTGCGAGCCCCAGACTACTGAGCGAGGATGACGTGAAGCAAACCAAACTGTTGATTTTGGGCTCCGGCCCGGCCGGGTTAACCGCCGCGATTTATGCAGCCCGCGCCGGTTTGGAGCCGGTCCTTGTCCATGGGCTTCAGCCCGGCGGCCAGATGACCATCACCACCGATGTTGAAAATTATCCGGGCTTTGCCGATGTCATTCAGGGCCCGTGGCTGATGGAGCAGATGCAAAAGCAGGCCGAGCATGTGGGCGCCGAATTTATCAACGACATCATTGTCGATGTCGACCTCAGCAAGCGGCCGTTCGCGCTGAAAGGCGACAGCGGCGAGGATTATGTCGCTGACGTGCTGGTCATCGCCACCGGCGCGCAAGCCAAATGGCTCGGACTGGCGTCGGAGGAAAAATATCAAGGCTTCGGTGTATCGGCCTGCGCGACTTGCGACGGTTTTTTCTATCGCGGCAAAGAGGTCATCGTTGTCGGCGGCGGCAACACCGCCGTTGAAGAAGCGCTCTATCTTGCAAGCCTCGCCAAAAAAGTCACCCTTGTGCATCGCCGCGATGAATTGCGCGCCGAGAAAATTTTGCAGACCCGGCTTTTCAACAAGGAAAATGTCGAAGTCATCTGGGATCACGGGCTCGATGAAGTTCTGGGTACGGAAAACCCGCTAGGCGTCACCGGAGCGCGCCTGAAGCACGCTAAAACCGGCGAGATGAAAGAACTGGCCGTTGACGGGGTGTTCATCGCCATCGGCCACAAACCCTCTACCGAGCTTTTTGTCGGCAAACTACCAATGAATTCGCACGGCTATCTGGAAACCACACCGGATTCGACGCAGACAAACATTCCCGGCGTTTATGCGGCAGGCGACGTTACCGACGACATTTACCGCCAGGCCGTCACCGCCGCCGGCATGGGCTGTATGGCGGCTTTGGAAGCTGAAAAATTCCTCGCCGCAGAAGAAGCCTCGCACGCCACCGCGGCTGAATAAGGCGATTGACTGGGCCGGATGTTTGGTGCCGCGCGCACGTTTGCGTGAGGGGCTGGGTGTTGAAAGCGAAAATGGTTGTGCTTTCAGCCAGCCTTTTAGAAAGTCGATCAGCGTAATTCGGGAGGAATAAATGATGCGGATATTTTCAGCGGCGATCGTTCTGGCGTTCGCCAGCCTTTTTGTCGGCGCAGCGATGGCGGACGACGGGCTTATCAAAAAACAAAGCACTTATTCCTTTGACGACACCGTCGCCAAGCTGGAGGCGGCGCTTGCCGGGCGCAATATCGGCGTGATGAACAAGATCGATCATGCCGCGGGCGCTGAAACCGTCGGCCAGTCTCTGCGGCCAACAACGCTGCTGATTTTCGGCAATCCCGCAATTGGCTCCCAGCTGATGGCTGCCAGCCAGTCTATCGGACTTGATCTGCCACTGAAGGCGCTGGTTTTCGAAGATGCGGACGGCGTGATTTGCGTTGAGTATAACGACATTAACTATCTCGCCCGGCGTCACGGTATTCCCGCCGACCATCCGGTGATTGCACGCGTTGCCGGCGGGCTTGAATTTGTGACGAACGCCGCGACAAAACCGGCTGAATAACACAAGACAAGCCATTTCAATTGCTTAATTCTGATGGATCAAAACGCTTTT
>JAJFGE010000147.1 GCA_021776295.1 Hyphococcus sp. | reverse complement strand
CCGTGTTATGCAGGCAGTCGCAGCAGCAAGCATCAGAGATGGGCTTTACAGGGATGAAGTTCAATCTTGTTGTCGTGACGAATAAGGCTGCAATCGCCGCATGGAAAAAAGCCGGGATGGCGATCATCGGCACGGTCCCGCGCGCCTTTCGTCATCCGCAGCTGGGCTTGGTTGATGCGCATATAATGTTTAGAACATTAGAGTGGTGAGACGTGCTTGCGCTAACACCGGCGTGATTACTATGTGAGGCAAGATGATGATTAAGGTAACAGGCATTGGCGGGTTCTTTTTCCGTGCAAAAAATCCAGAGGCGTTGGAAAAATGGTATAGCGATAATCTGGGTGTAACCATGCCGCCAAAGTCCTATGACGATATGCCCTGGCGCCAGGAAGCTGGCACAACGGTGTTTCAGCCATTCCAGCACGACACTGAATATTTTGGCGATCACAATAAACAATGGATGTTGAATTTTCGCGTGCGCGATCTGGATGCGCTGGTTCAGCAAATTCGTGACAATGGCAATCAAGTTGAGGTTGATCCGGAAGTCTATCCCAATGGCCGGTTCGCCCGCGTCTATGACCTTGAGGGCAATCCGATCGAGCTTTGGCAGCCCGGCGGGAGCGACCCCAGCTAAAGACCGCGTTCGCGCATTGCCAACCCACCTTGCCGCCATACGCCGCTTGCCGCTATAGACCGGGGTCAGGCTCATGAAAGACCCCGGATGCCCCGAATTCTGATTACGTCAGCACTTCCATACATTAATGGAATCAAGCATTTGGGGAACCTTGTTGGCTCCATGCTTCCGGCCGATGTCTATGCCCGTTTTCAGCGCCAGCGCGGGCGCGAAGTTCTATTCCTCTGCGCCACCGACGAACACGGAACCCCGGCGGAGCTGGCAGCGCGGGCGGCGGGACAAACGGTGCGCGATTATTGCAAAGAGCAGCACGACATTCAGGCCCGGGCGGGTGAGGCGTTTGGGCTTTCCTTCGATCATTTCGGGCGCTCCTCGAACCCGCCCAATCATCGCCTGACGCAACATTTCGCCGCAGTGTTGGAAGACAACGGGTTGATTGAAGAACGCGTAGACGAACAAATCTACTCGGTCGATGACCAGCGCTATCTTCCCGACCGTTATGTCGAGGGAACCTGTCCTCATTGCGACTATGAAAAAGCGCGCGGCGATCAATGCGATAATTGCGGGCGCCTTCTTGACCCGATTGAATTGAAAGATCCGTATTCGGCGATTTCAGGATCAAAGAACGTTGAGGTTCGCCAAACCCGACATCTTTATTTGTTGCAATCAAAGATGCAGGACCGGATTGCTGAGTGGATCAATTCAAAACCAAACTGGCCGCATCTGACAAAGTCGATTGCTCAAAAATGGCTTAAGGAAGGGTTGCGTGATCGGTCGATCACGCGGGATTTGCAGTGGGGCATTTCAGTTGAGCGTGAAGGCGAGAAACGCCCGGGCTTTGAAAACAAGGTTTTCTATGTCTGGTTTGATGCGCCCATAGAATATATCGGCGCCACAGAAGAGTGGGCGATCGCGCATAACGAGAACTGGGAGCGCTGGTGGCGCACCGATAAGGGCGCTGAAGATGTCCGTTATGTTGAGGTTATGGGTAAAGATAATGTAGCGTTTCATGCGGTCAGTTTCCCGTGCACGATTTTGGGCTCCGAGCAGCCCTGGAAAACCGTTGATACGTTGAAGTCGTTGAACTGGCTTACCTGGTACGGCGGTAAATTCTCCACCAGCGAGAACCGCGGCATTTTCATGGACCAGGCGTTAGAGATATTGCCGGCCGATTACTGGCGCTGGCATCTGATGGCGAATGCGCCGGAATCTGACGATGCATCGTTCACGCTCGAACATTTTGCGAGCGTTGTGAATAAAGATCTTGCCGATGTGCTGGGAAATTTCGTGAACCGCATCACCCGGTTCTGCAATGCGCGTTTCGGTATGTCTGTGCCGTCAGCGGGCGCCTATGGCGACGCTGAAAATGGATTGATCGCTGAACTCGACAAGCGCATCAATGCCTATACGGGTTACCTTGAGGAAATGGAGTTTCGCAAAGCCTTCGTTGAGCTTCGCGCCATATGGGTTGCGGGAAATGAATATCTACAGATCGCCGCGCCATGGGTCGCCATCAAGACAGACGAAGACCAGGCGGCGGCGTCGGTGCGGTGCGCGCTTAATCTGATCGTTCTGTTTGCAGTGCTTTCGCGGCCGGTCATCCCCTTTACCGCCGATAAGATGTTTGCAATCTTCAGCCTCGACCCGGAGGTGGCCTCGCGATGGCCTTCGGGTGCGAGCGAGGCGTTATCTTTGTTCAAGGGTGGTGAAAGTTTCGCGTTGCCGGACCTTCTGTTTTCAAAAATCGAAGATGAGCAGGTCGAAGAGTGGCGTCAGAAATTTGGTGCGGGGTAGGGTGGGCGTCATGCGGATGATTATGTTTGCGATTGTGGGCATGCTTGCAGCATGCGCGCCGGATGCCGAACGGGCAGCGCCGGCGCAAGCGGTTGGCGACAATGTTGAAGTCGTCAATGGGTTGATGGCGGCGTTTAATGACCATGACGCCGATACGATGCGTGAATTCTGGCATGGCGATGTCGCCTGGATCGAAATCACCGGCGATCAGTCGAGCGTCGTCACCTCCAGCGCCAGTCAGCTGCGCAACGAACTGGTTTCCTATTTTGAAGCCTTCTCGACGGTGTCGTCGAGCCTTGCAAAGATATCGGTGAACGGGGATTATGTGACGGCTGTTGAGACGACGGTCTGGGACCAGGACGGAACGCGTAAACGTCAATCGTCCATTGTCGTCTATGAAATTACCGACGGGAAAGTGAAGCGGTTCTGGTATTTGCCGCCGCAGTAAGGAAATAACAATATGATGAAAGATCTGTTCTCGCTCGCCGGTCGCACAGCGGTTGTCACTGGCGGTTCGCGCGGTATCGGGAAAATGATAGCGCAAGGTTTCGTTGAGCAAGGCGCCAAGGTTTATATTACCGCACGCAAGGCGCCGGCCTGCGATCAGACTGCCGAAGAGTTGTCGAAGCTTGGCGCGTGCATATCCTTGCCGCATGACCTTTCGACCGTTGACGGCTGTAAAGCGTTCGCGGCGGAATATGCGCAACATGAAAATAGCCTCGATATTCTGGTCAACAATGCCGGCGCCGCCTGGGGCGCGGCGTTTGAAGAGTTTCCTGAAAGCGGTTGGGACAAGACCATGGACTTGAATGTCAAGTCGCTGTTTTTCCTTACGCAAGCGTTATTTCAGCCGCTTAAGAAAGCGGCATCCGCTGAACGCCCAGCAAAGGTCATCAATATCGCATCGATCGACGGGATTAAAATTAATCCGTGGGAGACTTATCCCTACCAGGCGTCAAAAGCGGCGGTGATCCATTTGACGCGGCGCCTCGCCGCGCAACTCATTCGCGACAATATCTGTGTCAGCGCCATCGCGCCCGGCGCCTTCGCTTCGGAAATGAACAAGGCGGCGAAACACCAGGGCGATGCGGTAGCAAAGATGGTGCCCGCGGGCCGGATTGGCTCGGCGACAGATATGGCGGGCGCGGCCGTCTTCCTGGCGTCGAAAGCCGGGGACTATGTGGTGGGCGATACGCTGGCCGTAGACGGCGGGGTTGCTTATTCCAGCCTTGGAGAGGCGTGGGGTTAGCAGAGGCGATACGGCGAGCGGGCCGCCGCATCGCTTGTTGTTCGGAGCCTATTTGCTTTTCTTTTCCAACGCGCGCAATTGCTTGCGAAGCGCAGCTATCATTTTTTTGCGCCGTGCTTCTTCTTTCTTCGCATTTTCTTCCATGCGGTCGATCGCTTCGCGCAAAGCCTTAGCACGTTCTTTCGGGTCGCCGGATGCTTCATCTCCGGTCAGACAAATGATGGAATGCGAGATCATTTTTTCATCGCCTTCGCCGGTTTCTTCTTTCCATTCCAGCTTTACCGGTTCGCTGTCGCCCTGTGTTCCGTCTGTGGCGGAACAATTGCCAATGAAGTGCGCGTCAGCGCCTTTGCCGTCTTTAACAACCATTGTGACGTGCCGGCCCTTGCCGTCTTCCATCATTGTGAAATCGCCGTCGCCAAACATCATAACATCTACTGCTTCGTCGCCATCACCAGAAAAAACCATGACGCGGTGGTTTAGTTCTCCGTCATCATCGCCGCTCAAAACAATGGCTTCATGTTTTTCGATAATCTTGATCTTTTGTTTTTCGTCATCGGCCGCGAAGCCATAGCTTGCGGTTCCAGCGAGTCCGGCTGCGGAAAAGGCCACAACGGCAATGCCGCCGGAAAAGCGTCGTAGCGGGCTTCGTTTTTGGTTTTTCAATAGCATTAGTCTCTCCTTTACTGGGTGTCCTAAAGATAATCCGTAAACGGCGGCGTCAGCAGTGTGGCGCGCTGACTTCAAAATAGCGGAGGCGTAATCACCCGCTGCGTTTTCATTTCGGAGTTGTTTGCGCAATACAAACGCGTCGCAAGCGGCTTCTTGGTCGGAGCGAAATGCCCGCATTGCCAAATGAACCAGCGGGTTTGGCCATTGCACAGCCTGAAACAGAGATGCGAGAATGGCGGCGCCTACATCACCGCGTTTTAAATGCGCCAGTTCATGTCCAAGTGCGAGCTGTCTTTCGCGATCAGAATAATCGATTTCAAAGCTCGACGGCAGACAAATTACGGGGCGCCACAACCCGCAGATCGACGGGCCAAATTCATTGTCACTAAGGCGGAGTTGAAATGCGCGTTTGACGCTATACTGTTTCGCGACTATCGACGCCTCGTGTTGTAGAGAAGCCGGCGCAGGTATTGACGACGCGTAAACTGCACGCAAAAAGCGCGACTGCTTCTCCAAACTCACAAACACCAAGGCGACGGCGACCATTATCCAAACCAGTAAAGCCATTCCGGCGGAGAGCGCCAAGAAGTCAAATATGGGCGTAACAGTGGTAATTTCACTGACGCCTTGCTGGACAGCAATTAGGTCAATTGGCGCCTGTTGAACAGAGACGGTTCCATGCGGCGCAGGCAATATAGAAAATTCGGGGAGAAAGATTCTTATCAAAGGCGCGAGCCACAACGCATACGCGGTCTCAGCGCCAAACGTTTTCGCGATCGGCCGGCGAATTAGAAGAATAACAATAATGAGCAGGCTGGCGGCAAGAGAAGTCTCAGCAACCCAGCGAATGATTTCAGTCGTGCTCACGCTTCAGGTCCTTTATCAGCTTTTCAAGTTCATGAACATCTTCAGGCGTCAGCCCGCGCCCTTCAGCTAGGTGAGTCACCAGCGGCGCCGCGCGTCCGCCGAACAACTGATCAACGAGACGCCCGGCGGCAGACTGCGCATAACGTTGTCGCGTTATCACCGGGTAGTAGAGAAATCGCCTTCCTTCGGTCTCGTGATTTGCGGCGCCTTTATCGACAAGTCGGCTAAGAAGGGTTTTAACGGTTTTGAGGCTCCAGGAGTTATGGGCCGAAAGGCGATCAGCGACTTGGCTTGCAGCCAGCGGGCTTTTCGCCCACAGGACATCCATGACTTCAAACTCAGCTTTTGTGATTTGCTCGGACATATTTGCGTTCGTTGCCGTCATTTGATTACAACTGTAGTCTAAAGCGTCGATTACAGATGTAGTCAAGAGGCGCTCATCACAAAAGAAATTACCGATTGGCAATTTTGCAGCGTTTTTGAACGTATTAAAGGGCTGTAGCCTTCGTTACAAAGGCCATTTAGGGTTCACACCAATAAATTTGGAAGGTTGTAATGGCTATAGAAAACCAAAAACCGCTCGGCTCTGGCTTTGGCGCCAAATCCAGCGCTGAAGAGATTATGCGCGGCGTTGATTTATCCGGAAAGAACGCCATTGTCACCGGCGGCTATTCCGGCATTGGGCTTGAAACCACCAAGGCGCTGAAAGCGGCGGGCGCCGATGTAATTGTTCCGGTTAGAAACAAAACCAAGGCCGATGAGAATTTTAACGCGCTCGGTTTGGCGGTCAAGACGCGCGCGATGGATCTGGCTGACCTTGCGAGCGTTCAGGCCTTTGCTGCGGATGTCACGGGCCACTGGGACAGGGTTGATTTACTAATCAACAATGCAGGCATCATGGCGTGTCCGGAAACACGGGTCGGGCCGGGGTGGGAGGCGCAGTTTGCGGTCTACCATATTGGCCATTTTGTGCTAACCCGAGAGCTTGCGTCTTGCTTGAAGAAGGCGCAAGGCGCGCGTGTTGTAAGCCTGTCGTCGCTGGGGCATAAGCGCTCGCCCATACGTTTTGAAGATATTCACTTCAGAGATAGCGATTACGAAAAATGGGAGGCCTATGGGCAGTCCAAAACAGCAAACGCCCTGTTTGCGTTAGAACTCAACCGCCGTCTGGCGAGCGATGGCGTTCGGGCGTTTTCTGTGCATCCCGGCGGGATCATGACACCGTTGCAGCGGCATCTCGAAACCGAAGAGATGGTCACGCTGGGATGGGTTGATGAATCCGGCGAGATCTCCGAACAGGCCAAAGCGCTTTTCAAAACGCCGGACCAGGGCTGCACG
>JAJFGE010000146.1 GCA_021776295.1 Hyphococcus sp. | reverse complement strand
CCCTTCATAATCTTGTCATCACGGGCTTGTCCCGGTGATCCAGACTCGTAGGTAAGGCGCTTGTCGTTCTGGATTGCCGGAACAAGTCCGGCAAAGACAGTGGTGCATACCACAATATCATTGAAATGATTCACATCGGCTCGGAGCAAGAGCTGGGGGAATTTTTATTGGGTTCTACCGTCCTGAAGTAGACGCAAATAACTGAGCTACAACCCGGGAAACCTAACCTCCTCGCCCGTCTCTTTCCACAACGGATATTTCTTCATCACCGATTGAAACAAGTCGCTGGCCATCAGCCCTTTCAGCCAGGCTTGCACATGTGGGACCGGCGCGGCGTTGAACCAGGCTTCATCGGCGATGCGGAATGGGCGCACAAAAGGAAAGATGGCGATGTCGGGGAGGGTGCGTTTGTCGCCGTTGAGATAGGCCGATGCTGCAAGGCGCACCTCAAGCTTTTCGATGAACGCCATCGCCTCATCGCGGTGGGCTTCGCGGTCGGCGCCGTCATAGCGGGTTGAATATTTATAGCGGTCGAGATGGTGCTTGAAGGCCCCGTCATTTTCCGCCACCAGCACGTTGCCATCATGCGCCAGCCAGTCTTCGGGGTCGCGCTTCGCCAGCGCCCAGGCCATCACGTCAAGGCTTTCGTCGATGATCTCATCGCCGTCTATCAACACCGGCGTCGTGCCCTTTGGCGAGGCGGCGAGCATTTCGGCGGGCTTGTCCTTCAGCAGAATTTCACGAAGCCGCACCGGCGTTTGGGCGATGCTGAGCGCCATCCGCGCGCGCATCGCATAGGGGCAACGGCGGAAGGAATAGAGGATGGGTGCGTCATCCACCCCGGCTGGCATCCCGGCCGGTTTTCTCAACAACCTTGCCAATATGTTTCTCACCGCGCGCTTTCGCCAAAGCAATCTGCTTCTGGCGTTCGGCAAAGCGGCGTTTGGTTTCTTGCGAATGTTCGCCGTAACAGGCCGGGCAGGAAATGCCTGGCGTATAATGGTTTGACGCCTTATCAGCTTCGGTAATCGGCTGGCGGCAGGCATGGCACATGTCGTAAGTGCCGGGCGCCAGATCGTGGCCTACCGATACGCGCTGGTCAAAGACGAAACATTCACCGCGCCAGAGGCTTGTCTCTTGCGGCGTGGTTTCGAGATATTTCAAGATGCCGCCTTTGAGGTGAACGACATCGTCAACGCCCTCGCTGCGTAAAAACGCGGTTGATTTCTCGCAGCGGATGCCGCCGGTGCAATACATCGCGACTTTTTTGATGTCGTTGTCTTCGCGGAACTTGCGGAACCAGGCAGGGAAGTCGCGGAAAGATTTTGTCTGCGGATTAACCGCACCTTCAAACGCGCCGATGCCGACCTCATAATCATTGCGGGTGTCTATCACCAGCGTGTCGGGGTCGGATATCACCGCGTTCCAGTCCTGGGGTTCGACATAACGCTCATGGCTTTGTTCCGGCGCGATATTCCCGACCCCCATGGTGACGATCTCTTTTTTGAGGCGCACCTTCATGCGGTAGAAAGGGTTTTCATCCGTATAGGATTCTTTCCAGTCGAGATTTACGCAGCCGGGGAAGGTTTTTATATGCGCAAGCACCGCGTCTACGCCAGCGCGTGAGCCTGCGATGGTGCCATTGATTCCTTCGCTGGCCAGCAAAATGGTGCCCAGCACGCCGTGTTCCAGCGCGGTGTCGAGGAGGCGCGCCTGGCGATCTTCGAAATCGGGCAGGGGCGTGAACTGGTAAAGGGCGGCGACAACAATCTGGGACATGGCCGGCTTTTACGTCACTCAAGGGCCCTGCTCAAGCGGTCCCGGCCTCGCCGGCGGTTCAAGACCCGTGACGCACGCTCGGGCTGCGGTTACAACGGCGGAACGATTCTAGAACAGGACCGATTCGGGGAGAGGCATGTCCGGCGACGGCGACAGCACGGCAAATTACAAGATCGTCAAGATTGATCTGGACGAGCGCTCGCTTGCGCCCGCCACCGCCGATATCGAGCATGAGCGCAAAGTCGCCATATACGACCTCCTGGAGGAGAACTATTTTCACCCGGTCGGCGCCGGGGAAGGGCCGTTTGAGCTTTACCTGTCGAATGTCGAGCGCCGGCTGGTCTTGGATGTGCGCCGCGAGGGCGGCGACGCCCTCGGCCAGGTGCATCTGTCGATGACGCCGTTCCGCCGCATCATCAAAGATTATTTCCTGTTGTGCGAGAGCTATTATGATGCGATCCGCAGCGCCGCGCCGTCACAGATTGAGACCATCGATATGGCGCGCCGCGCGATGCATAATGAGGGCTCGGAGATTTTGACCGAGCGCCTCAAAGACAAGATCAAGCTTGACGTCAACACTGCGCGGCGTCTGTTCACGCTGATTTGCAGCTTCCACATGCGATAAGGATTTTTCATTGGCCCAATCGGTTTTGTTTGCATGCAATATGAACTCGGTGCGCTCGCCGATGGCGGCGGCGTTGTTGCGACGTTCCAGCGGTGATCGGATCAGCGTTGATTCCGCCGGGGTCTATGAAGGCGGGCTGGATCCGTTTGTCGAAACCGTCATGGACGAGCTCGGCGTTTCGATGGCGGGCCATGAACCCAAGACGCTAGCAGGCGCCGATCTGTCAAAATTCGGCGTGGTGATCGCGCTGACGCCGGAGGCCGCGGTTGAGGCGCGCCGCCTCGCGCCGGGTGGAACGATTGAGTTCTGGGACATCGAAAACCCGTCCGATGAACGCGGCGGCCGCGAGGCGGTGATAGACGCCTATCGCCGGGCGCGGGACGAGCTCTCCGGGCGTCTGCGCGACCGATTTCCCGAGCTTGATTAAAACCCTTGATTTTATGTACGTTCCCACTCATTTTCCCGCCGCAACGGTTGGTGGGCCAGTATTGGCGTGCGCGGGTCGGCTGAATTGAGGGATGAATGGCGAAGGAAGAACTCTTAGAATTTGAGGGCACAGTTGAAGAGCTGCTGCCAAACGCGACCTTTCGCGTGAAACTTGAAAATGATCACGAGATTATCGCGCATACGGCGGGTAAGATGCGTAAAAACCGCATTCGCGTATTGGCTGGCGATAAGGTGTTGGTGGAAATGACGCCCTATGACCTCAGCAAGGGCCGCATCACCTATCGCTTTAAATAGGCCGCATCGATGACGGCCGCGCCGCTCATCCTCGCCAGCGCCAGTCCGCGCCGCAAGGCGTTGCTTGAGCAGATTGGCGTGCCCCCCGACAAAATCATAGCCGCTGATATTGATGAGGCGCCGCTGAAAGCGGAACTGCCGCGCGATTATGTTTTACGGCTGGCGCGTGAGAAGGCGCTGTTGGTCGCGGGCGCCAATTCCGGTGCGCGGGTTCTCGGCGCGGATACGGCGGTGGCTTGCGGCCGGCGGATATTGCCCAAGGCTGAAAACGAAAATACCGCGCGGGAGTGTCTGGCGCTGCTGTCCGGACGTGCGCACAGGGTTTATACCGGCGTCGCGCTGGTTACGCCTGACGGCGCCGTCCGGACACGGATTGTTGAGACCCGCGTCAAGGTGCGCCGTCTCGATGCGGCGGGCGTCCAGGAATATATCGATAGCAAGGAATGGGACGGCAAAGCGGGAGGCTACGCCATTCAGGGCTTATTCGCCAAGCATATTGCCAGCATCATCGGCTCGCATCCCAATGTCATGGGCCTGCCGCTTTATGAGGTCGCCAATCTTCTCGCCGGTGGCGGCGCCGATGTAAGCAAGTGAGCACCCGCACGCTCATCATTGAATGCGGCGTCGCGGAGACTCGCGCGGCGCTGATTGAAAATGGTGAGACCCGGCGCTTCTGGTTCGGTCCGGCGCGCGGTGATGAGGCCGAGGATATTGCCCCCAGAGCAGGACGTCGTTTTGCCGGCAGGGTGCGGGTCATCGATCGTTCGCTTAACGCCGCTTTCGTCGATGTCGGCGACGGCTTGGATGCTTATCTGCCACTCAATAAAACCAACCAACCGCATGTCACCGAAGGCGCGCTGATCGGCGTCGTCGTCAAGTCGCCGCCGCGTCAGGGCAAGGGCGCGGTTTTAAAATATCTCGATGATGTTGATATCGACCGCGAAGCGCCGGGGCGCCTGGCGCCATTTCACGATGCAGCGATTGAGGCGACCATCGCGATCGGCGAGGGCGTTGAAGAAATTACCATCGATGACGGCAAGGCGAGCGCGGTTCTGAAAGCCAGCGGCGTTATGGCCAATATTTCTTATGAGCAGCATTCTGTGGCGCTGTTTGAAGTCTATGATGCGGAAAGCGTCCTGGAAACTGCGTTTGACCGCAATGCGCCCTTGAGCGGCGGCGGCAATCTGGTGATTGACGAGGTGCAGGCGTTGACCGCGATTGATGTTGATACGGGAGCCCTTAGCGCTTCCTCGCCGTCGCGTCTTCGCGAGAAAATCGCCATTGCGGCGGCTTATGAAGCCGCGCGGCAAGTCTGCTTGCGCAATATTGGCGGTCACATCGTCATTGATTTTCCGTCAGTCAGCGGCAAGCCGGCGAGCGCGCGATTTAAGGAAGAGTTGCATAAGGCGATGGCGCGCATTGATGGCGCCGGCGCATCCAGCTTTTCCAAATCGGGGCTGTTTTCCTTTACAGCGCCGCATTATGCGCAGTCGGTCCAGGAACGGTTTACGGATACGGCGCCGGCAGCGCCATCGTCCGGTCGCCGGTTTACGCTCGACTGGCAGGCAAAGTCCGCCATCCGCAGCCTTGAACACCGCTTGCGCGCCGCGCCGCGCGCTGTTTTGCACGTGCGGTTGGGTTTGTCGCTCCATGACTATATGAAGGTCTGTGGAACATGGTTTGATCGTCTGCGCGAGCGGTATGGCGCACGGTTCGACAGTGTCGCAGATAACAAGATTGAGGAGCGTGGTTTTGAACTCTCCGAGCAATGATAATGGCGCGGGCCGGAGCGCCGACGCATGTCCGCTGTGCAAATCGCCAGCGGTTGAGAAATATGCGCCGTTCTGTTCAAAGCGCTGCGCAGAAGTCGACCTCCACCGCTGGCTCAGCGGCTCCTATGCAATTCCGGCGGCGGAAGAGGATGACAGCGACGGAAGGCCTTCAGAGGCGGATGAGGCGTAGTTTTGTTAAGAAAATGTGATAGAGTAACGGCATTAGCAACGTGATGAGGCGTTGATGTCGATTGCGATGTCAACAGGTCGGGCGCCAACACTGCGCGCAGCGTTTATTGTCGCTGTCGCGGCGTTTGTGCTAGCGCAAATTTTTGCCTCCTACCATTCCACAAAATATGGCGACAGCCCTCATGAGCATTTTGGACAGGCTTGTGTTCTGTCTCTTGCAGCGTCGGGCAGCGACAAATTGGTCGCCTCCGCCGGATTTGTCTTTGTAGCTGCCGCCCTGACGCTGTGGCGGGTCTGTTTTGCGACGCCTCGCCGCGCGCCGGCGCTTGTCCGTATCCGTTCCGCGCATTCGCGCGACCCGCCTAACCGGTAATTTTATGAAACTCATTTTTCGTTAAATTTATGTACCGTACACGTATTAATGATGCGTGGGCGATGCCTCATCGGTTAAGGAAGAGAAAAAGTGTTTAAGAAAGTTTTGTTACTAACGGTCGCAGGTGTTGTGGCATCGTGTCCGTTTGGCGCCATGGCGCAGGAGGAAGAGCACGAGCACGAGCACGAGCATAGTGACGATGAGATCATCGTCACCGGCTCGCCAATCGCCCATCCGGAACATGAATCGATTATCGCCGCCTCTGTATTGACAAAAGAAGACCTCGCCAAACGCGGCGAATCTTCCATCGGTGAATTGCTGCGGCGTGAGCCTGGCGTGTCATCGACATTTTTCGGCCCCGCCGCCAGCCGGCCGGTCATTCGCGGATTAAGCGGCGACAGGGTCAGTGTTCTTGACGCAGGCATAGGCGCGATTGACGCGTCATCGGTGAGCGATGATCATGCTGTCGCGGTGGAACCGGCGACTGCGGAGCGGGTTGAAATCGTCCGCGGCGCGGCGACGCTCTACTATGGCAGCTCGGCCGCGGGAGGCGTCGTCAACGTTTTTGACGGCCGCATCCCGAACAAGGCCCCAGAAGGCGGCATCGCTGGCGGTTTGCGCGCCAGTCTCGGCTCGGGTGACGATTCTGTGGAGGCGGCAGGCGGCGTTGACATCAATCTGGGCTCAGTCGGCGCGGCCGATCTCGTCTTTCATGGTGATGGGTTTGCTCGCAATACAGATGATTACGAGATTCCGCGCTTTGCCATATCTGAAGCCCAACGCGCACTCGATGGCGTCGCCGTCAGCGACGAGACTTTGGGCGTCGTTGAAAATTCCGACCTTGAATCCAAAGGCGGCTCAATCGGCGGTTCGTTGATTTTCGAAAATGGTTTTTTCGGCGTTTCCGGCAAAATAACCCGTTCCAATTATGGCGTCCCCGGGGCGGTAGAAGAGGGCCCCGGCGGGGAAATAGAAACCGTGCGGATCGAGCTGGAGCAGGAGCGTTTTGATCTCATGGGCGAATTGAACAACGACTTCCTGATCTTTGAAACTACGAAAATTCGCATCGGTTACGCCGACTATGTTCATCGCGAGCTTGAGGGCGGCGCTATTGGCACAACATTCAAAAATGAAGGCTATGAGGGCCGCATTGAATTTATTGAAAAGACATTCGGTAAATTTCGCGGTGCGTCGGGGCTTCAGTTCAAGCATCGCGACTTTGAAGCGATCGGCGATGAAGCCTTCACGCCGCCGAATATTACCGACCAGTTCGGCGTCTTCACGATGCGTGAATATGAGACCGGAAATTTCCATATTCAGCTCGGCGGGCGCTATGAACACACCAGCATCGAGGCGAGGAGCATCGGGCTGGAGCGTGAGTTTGATGCGTTCAGCGTGTCGGCCGGCTTTGGGGTTGAGCCCAGCGAGAATTTGTTCTTTGGCGTAAACCTCTTACGCACCGAACGCACGCCTGCGCCGGAGGAGCTGTTCTCTGACGGGGCGCATCTGGCGACGAATGCCTTTGAGTTAGGTGATCCGAGCTTAGGCAAGGAGATAGCGCGCGGCGTTGAAACTTCCCTGCATAGCGAATTTGGCTCTGTGTCGCTCAGGCTAAATGGGTTCTATACGGATTATAAGAATTTCATCGCGCTTACGCCCAATGGCGGTGAAGAAGATGGCTTACCGATCTTTACCTTTGTCGCGAATGATGTGGTCTTCAAAGGCTTTGAAGCGCTCGCCGAGGCGGATCTGTTTTCCGTCGCAGCGTTTGACGTGACTGGCAGCGCTCAACTCGATTATGTCCGAGCCAAGTTTAAAGATGACGGCGGCGATGTTCCGCGCATTCCTCCACTGCGCAGCATCATCGGGATGGAGGCGACGTCACCGCATATCGACCTTCGCGGCGAGGTCGAGCTTGCGGGTGCGCAAAACAACATCAGCGCGTTTGAGCTGCCGACCGATAGCTACGTGCTCGTCAATTTCGCTGCGACCTGGCGTCCCGGCGGGGAAGATCACGGTCTTTCCGTGCAGCTTCGCGCCGATAATGTCACGGATGAAGACGCGCGACTGCACACGTCTTTCTTGAAAGAGACCACGCCATTGCCGGGGCGAAACATTAAACTGACATTGCGCGGGGTGTTTTAGATATCACCGCGCGACCCAGCCGCCGTCAATCTGGTGTGCGGCGCCGGTGATTTGGGCGGCGTTTTCAGAACACAAGAACACCGCCAGCGCGGCGATTTGTTCGACGGTGACAAATTGCTTGGTCGGCTGCGCCGCAAGAATAACCTTTTCGATGACTTCTTCTTCGCTCATGCCGCGGGCTATTGCGGTGTCGGGAATTTGCTTTTCAACCAGCGGCGTTTTCACATAGCCTGGGCAGATGGCGTTACAGGTGACGCCATGTTCGGCGCCTTCAAGCGCGATGGTTTTTGTCAACCCGACAATCCCGTGCTTGGCGGCGACATAGGCGGATTTGAACGGCGAGGCGACGAGGCCATGGGCGGATGCGATATTGATGATGCGTCCGAAGCCGCGTTGTTTCATGCCCGCCATCACGGCTTTGATGGTGTGAAACGCCGACGACAGATTGATGGCGATAATCGCGTCCCATTTTGCGTCGGGGAAGTCTTCAACCGGCGAGACATGCTGAATGCCAGCATTGTTGACCAGTACGTCGACCTGACCAAAGGAGGCTTCGGCCTCTTCTACCAGGGAGCGGATTTCATCCGGCTTGGTCATGTCGGCGCCGTTGTAGAGAACTGTAACGCCGTATTTTGCTTCCAGTCCCGCGCGCAGCGCCTCAATCTCGCCGGCATCGCCAAAGCCGTTGAGCATCACATTCCAGCCCTTAGCGGCAAAAGCTGTGGCGATGCCCTGGCCGATGCCCGAGGTGGAGCCGGTGACAACCGCGTTATGCATTTTGGTCATGAGATTTGTTCTCTGGTTTAGCAGTGATTTGGCGTGCATCTTATTTATTGCGCCGCACAATGACAACGGTGTTGGCTCGGAAGGCGTCCAAACCCCTATATGTTTTCAACGGATATCAGTATGCTTGCTAGTGCGGGCAAATATGACGCTAGGCAACTTGGAGTATGACATGAAAACGCACACGAAATTTGTTTGCGTTTCAATGATTTCAGGGCTTGCGCTGACAGCTAACGCAACCGCGCAAATGTCAGTGACGACCATCGGCGCGACCGATGCGGCGGCGTGCTATGAAAACGCCAATAATGCGCTTTCCAGCGACACCGCGCCTTGCAACAAAGCAATCAAAGACACCGGACTAACGCGGCGCGATCAGATGAAGACCTATGTTAATCGCGGGATTATTCATAACCGCAATCTCGATCTTGAAGCCGCCATTGATGATTTCAACGCCGCTCTGGAAATCGATGACGACTTGGCAGAGGCCTATCTCAATCGCGGCAACAGCTTTTTCCTCGCCGGCCGGTTTGGCGATGCGCTCACGGAATATGAGACCGCGCTCGCCAACGACATCTCCAAGCCATGGGCGGCGTGGTATAATATTGGCCTCATCCATGATGCAAAGAAACAACCCGCCAAAGCGCGCGAAGCTTACGAAAAAGCGTTGGCGTTAAAGCCCGACTTCGTCCTGGCGCAACAAAAACTAGAGCGCGGCGAGTGAGCGGCGCGGAGAAAGAATAAACACCATGAATAAAACACTCGCCTTCATCACCGTTCTCTTTGTCGCCGCCTTACATGGCGGGTTTTTGGCGTTGGAGATGTTCTTCTGGGACCATGAGATCGGGCGGGAAGTATTCTCCATGACGCCGGAACAATCTGCGCAAACGGCGGTGCTGGCGGCCAATCAGGGGCTTTATAACGGGTTCCTTGCGGCCGGGTTACTGTGGGGGCTGTTTACCGGCAAGCGCGATGTCACCATCTTTTTTCTCTTATGCGTTATCATCGCCGGCGTCTTTGGCGCCGTCACCGCCAAGCCGACCATCCTCTACACCCAGGCAGTCCCGGGACTAGTTGCGTTGGTCCTGACGTTTCTATCGCGCGACGGCCGGTAGCGCCAAAAACAAGGTTTCCCAATCATGACGTCAAAACACTGGCTGATGCTCAGCCTGATTTTACTGTTACTGGTGGCGGGCGTTATTTTGATTGCGGCGTATACGTAGTGTCAGTACGCGCGATGCCTGGTGAAGCGATGCGCGCACTTCTTCTCGGAATTTATCGCCTTGCCGGATGGCGGGTTGAAGGCGCCGCGCCGCAAAAACATAAGTTTGTCGTCATCGCCGCACCGCATACCAGCAATTGGGACCTGCCGCTGATGCTCGGCGTAGCGCTGCATTTTCGTGTGCGCCTGCGCTGGATGGGAAAAGATACACTGTTCAAGCCGCCTTTTGGCTGGGTCATGCGCTCTCTCGGCGGCATCCCGATTGATCGCTCAAAGGCCAATGATGTCGTTGCTCAGATGGTGGAAATTTTCGGCCGGGCGGACAAGCTCGCGGTCGCGATCCCGCCGGAGGGAACGCGCTCAAAAACCCGCTATTGGAAGACCGGATTTTACAACATCGCCCATGGCGCCGGCGTGCCGATTGCGCTGGGCTTCCTTGACTACGCTCGCAAGGTTGGCGGCATTGGCATGGTGATGCCCACAAGCGGCGATTATGAAGGCGATCTTGAAGCGATTAAGGCGTTCTACGCGCAGGTGACGCCGAAATTTCCGGACCAGGTATAAGAGGGGTGGAGGAATAATTTTGCGCCTATGCGACCGCATGGCGGGGCTGGCCTATGGAAAAAATCACCGCCAATCTCCCAGCGATCCGCAAAGGTGACATCGCAGCACTGGAGGCGGCGACGTAGCGCTCAACACAGCCGCCATAAACCAGCTGTTATCGCTAATCCGTTGTTATTCCTGCGACGCCAATTTTCTTCGGGCCGTTCACTTGTCAAGAGAACAAAAAGGGAATATAGAACAAATACGGAACACATGAGGTTAGGGCTATGGAAAACGAAACCTTGCGCGACGTCGCTGGACTCGGCGTATTGCTGCTATTGATTGGCGCTGTGCAAATGTGGGGCGCGCTATTGGTGGGCTAAGTACATGCTGGCGGCGGCTTATATAGTAGGAAGCGCGTTCATCTGATGACGACGCAATTTATTCACCTGCATTTGCATTCTGCCTACTCCCTTTCTGAGGGAGCTATCCCAGTATCGCGGCTTATGGAGCTGTGCCTGAAAATGGGGATGCCGGCGGTTGCCGTCACCGATACAAACAATCTGTTTGGCGCCCTTGAGGTTTCGACATCGCTAGCAGGCGCCGGTGTGCAACCGATCATCGGCATCGAACAGGCCTTCGCGGCGTCGGATTTCTCCCTGCCGCTGGCGCGCGGCGCACGCCATCCCGGGCTTGTTCTGTTGGCGCAATCGGAGGCCGGCTACAAAA
>JAJFGE010000145.1 GCA_021776295.1 Hyphococcus sp. | reverse complement strand
GGGTATTCTTAAGCAATTTGCGCAATCATTAACAATAGAACACATAATGCGGGTAGGCTGGAGGGATGCGCAGTGCTGCGGACTGCTTTTGCTGCATACGAAGCTTTTTTAAGGATTGATCCACGCGGCAAGGCGAAGGATGTGGTCCGCGCGCGCGCCTTAGTTTGGCTCGGCTGGGCGTATGCGCTGCTCCAGGCCCTTAATCTTGTAAACATTACACTGATTTACGGTCGCTGGACATCCAGCCATACGATCAGTGTCGGGGTAATTATATTTTTATTATTCGCCATACACAGTTTTCGGTATTATAAAAATTACTCTGTATATGGCATATTTATTGCGATTCTGGCCGTCTCCGGCGTGTTTGCCTCGGCCTTGCCCGCGCATACCGGAATAAACACGGCGCTAATTCCGATTTTAATTATGACGCCTATGCTCAACGGTTTCATATGCGGTCCGCGCGTTGCCTTCTTTAGCGGAATTCTCATGCTCGCAGCGATAGGCATGTTATACTATTGTTCTGCAGCCCACGATATCACCGGCGCGGCGGTTTATTCGGTGGACGACCTTCAACGGGCGATGCAAGGTGGATTTGTCGTCGTCATGGTGACGATTATCTCGACCGTCTTCAGCGCGAATATTTTCCGCGCGTTTGATCTGCTGGAGGCCAGCATCGGCCGCGCCCGGGAAGCGGAGGCCGCCAAAGCGCAATTCCTCGCCGCCATGAGCCATGAGTTGAGGACGCCGCTGAACGGCGTGCTCGGCCTGTCTGAAGTGATGCAAAAGACTACGCTCGATGACGAACAAGCGAAATTAATGAACGATATTGAGGGCTCCGGCCGCTCGCTATTGAGCATTTTGAACGACATCATGGATATGCTCAATATCGATGCCGAGACGGTTGAGATTAATTCGGAGAGGTTTGCGTTGCCTGGCCTGCTCAGTGAGGTCGTTAGCGCCTGGCGTTTGCCGGCTGAAGAAAAAGGACTGAAATTAGACTTTGCGGTTGACGACGGCGCGCCGCAAAATCTTATCGGCGATGCACTCCGCATACGCCAGATTGTCACCAAGATTGTCTCCAACGCTGTGAAATATACAAAAACTGGCGGCGTTGCGATTTCTGCGACTGTCATCGTCAATGATGACGACAGCGCGACATTGCAAGTCGCTGTCAAAGACACTGGCCCCGGCATACCGGACGGCGCCGCCGAGCGGATTTTCAATCCGTTTGAGCAGGCCGAACAGGGGCGCTCGCGAAGCCAGGACGGCGTCGGGCTGGGGCTGGCTCTGTGTCAAAGGCTGGCCAGGTTAATGAGCGGTGCGGTTCATTATGAAAGTGAGCTGGGTAAGGGAGCTACATTTTATCTCATTGTGCCGATTGACGTCGCCGCGCCGAGTATTGAACCGGCCGGGGCGAATGATGAAAACACCACACAAGCGCTAACCGGACGGCGCGTTCTTATTGTCGAAGACAATATCGTCAACCGTATGGTCGCCGAAAAGCTGTTATTGAGCCTGGGCGTGGTAACCGAAAGCGCAGAACATGGCGGCGCATGTCTTGAAATCATCAAGCAGCACACATTTGATGCGATATTGATGGACAAACACATGCCGGTGATGGACGGGGTTGAGGCGACCGCAAAAATTCGCGCCATGGCCGCGCCGCTCGGTGTAACGCCGATTGCCGCCTGCACGGCGGACGCCATGGGCGGCGAGCGCGAAGCGTTGCTGGAAGCCGGGTTTGATGAATTTTTGCCAAAACCGATATCGGCGGACAATTTGCGTGACGCCTTAGAGATTGTATTGCGTGGCAAGCCTTCTGGAAGCCAGGCCGCCGCCTAACGGTCCCTAGAGCAAATCCGAGTTAAATCGAATCATGGATTTGCTCTAGATTTTTTGTTTGCCGCATTTCTATCGGAGTTGAAAGTGAGTAGCTTTCAACGCGTCACACTTATCCGGAAATGCTCTAGACCAGGTTCATAAATTGTTGAATCTAGAACGTGGTCTAGATTTTTATTGTCGCGCATTCGAACCCAAAAACCGCTCACACTTTTTGTGAATGCGCTCCTACCGCCGCCTTCTTCGCGCCCGGCGCTCGTTGCCGTCGCGACGGACGCGGGTGAAGCCGCTTGAGACATCCGTGTAGAAATTAAGCAGCGTTGGCTCGGCACTTTAGGTTCAGCTTATGTACATGTTCTACGTGCAGTCAATTGGGGCTTTTTGTAGAAAATACGTAATTTTCTTGGCGCATAGCCGCTGTGAGAATAACCCCGCCTTTCTCATCTGAAACTAGATCAAGATTTTCGGTGAGCATACAGTTGGTATTGTACCGATAGTTGTTTCCAGAATCTCTTTGGATTTGAGAGAGCGCGCCTAAAACTCCGCCTAAGCTGAGATGGTTTCGCATATTTGCAAGTTCAGTTCTGATCAACTCGGGAAAATTGGTTCTACATTGGCTGGTTTTCTGCGAGATTAAAAGTCCAGGCGGCGATCCTGTGGGAAAGCCGCCTGGGCCATCGTCAAAATCATATGTGATGTTCGAGAGTTCAATTATGTTTTCAGCTGAACGGCACCAAAAAACAACTTCAGCAAAACCGAACTGCGTTATGATGTAATAGTCCAGGCCAAACTGCGCGCACTCAATATGAAAGCGTTTGTGGACAAAGTCATTGAGTGGCTTTGCAGCAACCTGCAACAGGTCCACTAGTAAGCTCGCACGCAAGTGAGGAGGGAGATTGGCGTACTGATTGTTTACTTTTTCGGTGACGGCGATTCGAACAGGGTCATGCTCTAGCATCGCTGGCCTGACGCTAAATTGGTTATCATTAAATCTGCCAAAATCGTCAAAAGCCATCTGCGCCTCCCTGACCAGATTTGGGTAAACGAACCAGTGTTCTCCACTGCATATTGTGCAGGAAAATTTACCGCATGGCAATGCACTTGCCAATAGCAATAAAAGGTGCAATATCTTCAGTATTGTGTTTCGCATTTTTGCGGGCGAATGCAACTCGGTTTCCAAAAGGGTCTCCGAGAACTTTCTGCGTTTATAAAATGGGGAATTGAAATTGTCCGAAGCACACGTAAATTCAACGGCTTACCCGATTCAAAGAAAAGAAGCAGCCAGTCCGCTTCTGCACGAATCAATCAAGGATGAAATTAAGTGGCGCCGCCAGTTTTTGAGCGTGCTTGAGCTGCCATCCATTATGGATGCCATCGACGATGACCAAGCATTTTCCGATCTTTTGCACTATGCGATTGAAAATCGGCTGATCCGTCAGTCAGCCTTGGCCGAGAAAATAAAATATGCCAATTCACAAATTGGACGTTGGGCGGCAGGCAAAGCCTCGCCGCCACTGGTTGTTCGGCGGGTTGTTATTGAGGAGATTAGGGGACTGCTGAGCGAGTCTTTGACGAAAAGGCAAAAATTAGTCTTATAAAAGCAAGGCAATTGCCTTGATAAAAGCAATTTAATTGCCTATATGAGCATGGTGACACAGTAGGAGGTCGCCATGCAAGGATTTGGAAGCGAATTATTCAGTCAGCTATTAGAGCTTTTTGATTTTGTTACGGACAATCCGGGACTAATCTTCTTAGTGCTCGGTCCGACAAGCCTACTAACAATAAACCTACTCTCTAGCGGTGGCGGCGGTCGGTGGGGCGGTCCTGGAAAATCTAATCGGCCCGGAGGTTTGGACCTGCATTAGGTTAAGCTACCGCCGCCTTCTTCGCGCCCGGCGCTCGTTGCCGTCGCGACGGACGCGGGTGAAGCCGCTTGAGACATCTGTGTAGAAATTAAGCAGCGTTGGCTCGGCGGCGTAAGAGACAGCCGGGTAAGCGCCGTCAATCTTGGCCAGCCGCAGCCCTTGATGTGAAGAGATCATAAACCGCTTCCAGATTTCCGCCGGGATCGTGCCGCCGGTGACTTTGTCCATCGGCCGGTAGTCGTCATTGCCGACCCAGACGCCGGCGGTGATTTGCGGCGTGTAGCCGACAAACCAGGCGTCGCGCCAGTCATTGGTGGTGCCGGTCTTGCCGGCGGCGTTGCGCCGCCCGAGATTGGCGCGCCGGCCGGTGCCGGAATGCATCACCTGATAGAGCAGGTGGTTCATATATTTGGCCGAGCGTTTGGATATCACCCGTTTGGGTTTGTTGCGGCGATGTTCATAGATGACAGCGCCATCGAGGGTTTCAATTTTCGCAATCGCGTAAGGTTCGGGCTTCATCCCGTTGCGTGCGAAGGGAAGGTAGGCGCCGGTGAGGTCTTCAAGCGTCAGATCAACCGCGCCGAGCGCAATCGCGCGAAAGGACGAGACATCGGGAATGCCAAAGCGCATCGCGAGCGCTGCAACTTTTGACGGGCCGACCCGCTCGGAGACTTGCGCGGCGACGGTGTTGATCGATTTCGCCATCGCCTCAGTCAGACGCACCGGGCCGATATAGCCGTCGGTGTAATTGGTCGGCGACCAGCCGTCATAGCTGACCGGCTGGTCGATAAACCGCGATTGCGGCGTCAGCCCGGCCTCCATGGCGGCGGCGTAGACGAAAGGTTTAAATGCCGAACCAGGCTGGCGTTTGGCTTGCACGGCGCGATTGAACTGGCTTTCTTTATAAGACCGCCCGCCAACCATGGCGCGCAACGCACCGTCGGCGTCATAAGCGATGAGCGCTGCCTGGTCGGCGCCTTTAAGGCGGTTTTCAACCGTCAGCCCGGCAGCGACCGCGGCTTCCGCGTCGCGTTGCAGTTTCTGGTCGATGGTTGTCGTCACCACAATGTCGCCGGCGATGTTGACGGCCAGCGCTTTGGCTTTCGCCGCCGCATAGTCAAAGAAATAACCGAGGTCACTATCCGTATTCTGATTAATTACCTGGGCCGGGTTCTGGCGCGCGGCGCGTGCGTCAAATGGCGTAATGGCGCCGGTCTCAAGCAGATTGTCCAGCACTTCAGAAGCGCGCCGCTGCGCGCCTTTGAGGTTTTGCGTCGGCGCATAGGTCGAGGGCGCCTTGGGCAGGCCCGCCAGCATCGCAGCCTCAGCCAGTGTTATGTCGCGCGCTGATTTGGCGAAATAAGTTTGCGCTGCGGATTCAACGCCATAGGTTCCCGCGCCGAGATAAATCCGGTTGATATAAAACGACAGGATCTGGTTCTTGGTGTAATGGCCTTCAAGCCACATGGCGAGCTGCGCCTCGCGGATTTTGCGCTCGTAGGTTTGCGCCGGCGACAGGAACAGATTTTTGGCGAGCTGCTGGGTGATGGTCGAGCCGCCCTGGACGACGCTGCCGGATTTGGCGTTGGTCATCGCCGCGCGCAAAATACCGCGCAAGTCGACGCCGCCATGGTCATAGAACCGGCGATCCTCCGTGGACAGAATAGCCTGGATGAAATAGCCGGGCAATTCTTCCGGCTCGACCTGTTCGCCATAGCGCGCGCCGCGCGCGGCAATCTCCTCGCCATTACGGTCAAGCACAATAATCGCCGACTGACGATTGACGTTCCACATATCGGCGCCGCCGGGAATGCGCGGCGCCATGATGATGAAGCCGAGCCACAATCCGGCAATAGCCCCGAAGAAACTGAGCGAAGTCGCCGCCGCCGCAAAGCTCCACAACAAATCGCGCCACGCCCGGCCGCCGCCCGGCGTGGGCGCATATTTGACGGTTTCTGTATAAGGTCCCGTAGCCGCGGCCGGCTTGGGCTTGCGCCGGAACAACCCCGCAACATCGCCCGGCAACGCCCGCGCGCCGCGCAGAAAATCAGCGGCAAGCGATGCTGCAAGCCCCTTGCGAGCCGGGTGCTCAAGCGGGGGCTCCTGCCGTGCCGGGCCCATCCGAGCCGGCAGCCCGCCATCATCCTTATGCTCGCCAGATTTTGTCATCGCCCCATACTATGTCAGCAGCCGGTCTGGATACAGCCCATATTTTCAGCCGATATGCGTCGATAAAGGCGGCGGCATCAAGGCGCAAGCAGAGAGATTTTATGGCAAACGCCAAAGGTTAGGCTGTTTGGAGAGTTCCGGGCGCCAGTAGCGACGCGGCTTAATTCCCTGTAAGGGGGAGGGATTGGCGAATTATACACTCTCAGATTGTTCCAAACTGTGAATCACGCCGCCTGCACGCAAGCCTCACGAACGCCGCCGGCAATGCGGTTTGCAAAACCTTTTGCGGCGCCCGCATCAACCGCCTCGTCGCCTGGCCGGTACAACATTCCGCCCCAGCGCATGTTGAAATAGCGCGCGGTCTCGGCAAAGGGCGGCTCAAAGCTGGCCGGGGGCTTGGGGCTCCCACCGGTGGCGATCAGAAACGCGGATTTACCGGCCAGCGCCTTGCCAAGCGCTTTGTGGGCCCCGGTGAGGCCGGTCAGCCGGTCAAAAAACAGCTTCATCTGTGCGCTCATGGAATACCAATAGACCGGCGAGGCGAAGACAAGGGTCTTGGCCGCGGCGATTTTTTCCGCCAGCGGGAGGAAATCGTCTTTGTCATGACGGTTTAGGTAATCATAGGGCGCGATGGCAAGATTGCTAAGGCTGATGATTTGCGCATTCGGCAGGGGGGCGAATACGGCGCGTGCGAGCGCCGCCGTGTTGCCGTCATTGTTGCTTGAGCCGAGGACGCCAAGGATTTCACTCGGCGCAACTTCGCTGCGCGGCCGCTCAAAGATGCGGCGCAGCGCCTCAGCCAGTTCACCGCCGTCAGACATAAAGGTTCCGCTCCTCGGGCGCATCGCTGAGATATTCGGTAAATTCAAATTCGAGGCCTTCACCGTCAATATAATAAATATTCCTGCGATGAGGGTGATCCGCGCCAAGGTGATGGGGCTCGAATCCGTGAGTTTTCAGGCGGGCTATAACTGCGTTGAGGTCTGAGACCTCAAATCCAATATGGGCAAGGCCAGGCGCTAGGCCTTTGAGATCACGCTGGGCGCCTTTTTTCTCGTCGTCAACATCATAAGCAGTCAGGGCGAGATAGAAATCATCGTCCCCGAGATGCACCCATTGGCGCGCCATTCCCGCATAGGGCTGGTTGCCGCCACCGCGAATATGCCAGCTCGGGAAAGCGGCGGTAAGAAACGCCACGGTGGGGTCAATATCCGTGACCACGAGATTTGCGTGTTCAAGTTTGGGCATTTTTGCTCTCCTGTTATTGCATTTAAGAAAGTATATCCTTTCAATAATATCGCTTGTTTTTAAAAGCAATAGCTTTATAAAAGAAACGATGAGCAAAATACCGAACCGGTCCATCGGAAAAACCGATAGACCGCAGAAATCCGGCAAGGCCAGCGCGCCCACGCGCCAGGCGATCCTCGACCTCTTAAAGCGCCAGGGCGAGCAATCCGCATCCGCCCTCGGCAAGACGCTTGGCGTCACGCCGATGGCGGCGCGGCTGCATCTTTATGATCTGCAAGGCGAGGGGCTGGTTGAGGAGCGTTCTGAAGCGAAAGCCCAAAACAGGAGCAGAGGCCGGCCGGTCAAATACTGGTCGCTAACCGCGGCGGCGGCGCGGGTCTTCCCCGATGCGCATCAGGGCCTTGCGGTGGAGATGATCCAGTCGGTTGAAGAATTGTTCGGCGCGGCTGGCCTTGCCAGGCTGGTGAAGAAACATGGGGACAGGCAACGCATCACTTATGGCGAAAAGCTTAGTCCCGCCAAAACCCTTGGCGATCGCGTCCGCCGTCTCGCTGCCGCGCGCTCGGGCGAGGGCTATATGGCTGAGGCCAGACGCGACGGCCGCGACTGGTTGCTGATAGAAAACCACTGCCCGATTTGTTCCGCCGCAAAAGCCTGCACCGGCCTTTGCGCTAATGAGCAAAAAGTTTTCGCAAGCGTTTTGGGCAAGGACGCAACCGTCACCCGCGAAGAACACATCCTCGCCGGCGCGCGGCGGTGCGTTTATCGGGTGAAGGAGACGGCATGATATTCAGCGGAATGCCCCCTCCGGTCCTTCGGACCGTCAAAAGTATACTTTTGACCCCCCATAAATGGGGGAGGAATTAGACTGCTCTGTATGGGAGGCTTTATCTTCCCCCGTTTACGGGGGAAGTGGCCGCGAAGCGGTCGAAGGGGGTATGCTTAAGGTTATGGGTAATGATCAAAAACCCTTCTGGGAAACCAAGTCGCTCACTGAGATGAGCCAGGCCGAATGGGAATCGCTGTGCGATGGCTGTGGGCGGTGTTGTCTTTATATTCTTCATAATGAAGAGACCGGCGATGTGTTTGAGACCGATGTCGGCTGCACCTTGTTTGACGCCAAAAAGCGCCGCTGCCGGGATTACGAGAACCGCCTGACGCGGGTGCATGATTGCGTGCAGCTGACGCCGCAAAACGCCAAGACGCTGAGTTGGATGCCGGACAGTTGCGCCTATCGCCGCCTCGCCAATGGCAAGACGCTGCCGGACTGGCATCCATTGATCACCGGCGATCCGTCAAGCGTCGAACGCGCCGGGGCGGCGGTCCCGCCGGATTTGATTTGTGAAGACGATATCGACGACGCGCTGCTGGAATCGCGGATTACCAAGACGCGGTAGCGGCGCCGGGGCGCATTGGGTTGATCCTGCGGCTGCGGCCTTTCCTTCGAGACGCGAACCTTTCGGTTCGCTCCTCAGGATGAGGGAGGTGTGTGTTGGTAATCAACCACCCTCATCCTGAGGAGGATTGGGTATTTTCAACTATCCAATCCGTCTCGAAGGACAGGTTGCGGAGTGCGTCTTTTTCATGATTTGTCCGTAGACGAATAAAGTCGCCAATATCTCAAAAAATCCGCGAAATCCCGGCAAAACCCCACATCCCGACGCCGTACCCAAAAAACCCCCAAAATCGCACCCCAATAAGGCGAGTCGATTCTCCGAAAATACAACCCTGAGAGGGTAGTTGGCCATAAAACCTATATTTGGTGAAAAGTTATCCTCACGGGTTTGGGCGGTCCTATCATGCTTTTCATGATGAAAAATTGTTTTGATGGGCCAATTGCGGAAAACCCGCCGCACACAGACGAAAACCAGAGCTGGGAACGGCTCTATGAACGCATTCGCGTCATCGCGCTACGCCGAACGGCCGCCCTTATGGAAGAGGACGCCGTCGACGAAGCTTTTGACCGCGGCGCGCGGGCGCTGCGCACATTAATGAGCGCGGCGGAAATCGCCCGCCGCATGAAAAACCAGGACGAAAAGGAAACAGACCTCCATGACGGAGCATCCAAAACGCCAGCCTATAGCGACGAAGATATCCGAAACATCTACCGCGACATCACCGCGCGGGTCGAGCGCATTGAGCGCGAGGAAGAAGAAAACACTGCTGATCCGGTCGGAGACGGTGCGGGCGATGATTGCGCTGGCGCTGGAACAGCAAAAGCACAAGGCGTGGATGAGCCATGCGCATAAACACCAAATCGAGCCCTCCGGCGACTGGACAACCTGGCTCATTCTCGGCGGCCGCGGCGCCGGTAAAACCAGAGCCGGCGCGGAATGGATCCGCGCGCTCGTCGCGGACGGCGCCGTCAGCGACGGCAGCGCCGCCAATGACGACTGCCCGGATCGCGACAAGGCCCGCGCCATCGCGCTGGTGGCTGAGACCTATGCCGATGCGAGGGAAGTCATGATTGAGGGCCCGTCCGGCCTGTGCGCCGTCGCCGCGGACCTTTCGCGCCCGACCTATGAGCCGTCGCGCCGCCGCCTGGTATGGCCTAATGGCGCAGTCGCTTATGCGTTTTCCGCAGAAGACCCCGATGGTCTGCGCGGTTATCAGTTTGATGCTGCGTGGGCGGATGAGTTGTGTAAGTGGCGCTATCCGGAAGAGACCTGGTCGAACCTCCAGCTCGCCTTGCGGCTTGGCAAAAGGCCGCGCCAGATCGCAACCACGACGCCGCGGCCGATGGCGCTGATCAAACGCCTGATTGCCGCCGCAACCACGAAGCTGACGCGCGCCTCCAGCTACGCCAACCGTGCGAACCTGTCCGAAGCGTTCTTCACCGAGATCGCCGCGGCTTACGAGGGCACGGCGCTCGGCCGTCAGGAATTGCTGGGCGAGATGGTTGATGATGTGACCGGCGCCTTGTGGTCATGGAACATGATTGAAGCGTCGCGGATATCTCATTACCCGCCGCTGTCGCGGATTGTCGTTGCGGTCGATCCGCCGACGACCTCAGGGCCTGACGCCGATGAGTGCGGCGTCATTGTCGCCGGTATTGGCGAAGTGAATGGCGAGCGCATCGCTTATGTGCTGGCGGACCGTTCCGCGCCGGGACTGTCGCCACGGCAATGGGCGGAGCGCGCGGTTGCTGCTTTCCACGAATATGAAGCCGACCGGATTGTCGTTGAAGTCAATCAGGGCGGCGAGATGGTCAAGGCCGTGATCGCCCAGGTTGACGCCACAGCGCCCGTAAGAAGCGTTTACGCGACCAGAGGCAAGCGCCTGCGCGCCGAGCCGATCGCCGCGCTCTATGAGCAGGCGCGCGTGCGCCATGTCGGCGCCTTCCCGGCGCTTGAAGACCAGATGAGTTCTTACACTGGTGCGCCTTCGCGCACGGGTAATACAGGCGCCAGTTCGGCCGGCAAAAGCCCCGACCGTCTCGACGCCCTGGTCTGGGCGCTCACTGATTTAATGTTGAACCCCGCCGCGCCAAGACCCGGCGTCAGAAGTTTAGAAATTGGCGGCTGAATTAGGAATGATTGTTATGCTGAGTACCCCCTTCGGCCCTTCGGGCCACTTCCCCCGTAAACGGGGGAAGAATCTAACTCGTGTATTGCCGCTATGTTATTCCTCCCCCGTTTGCGGGGGAGGTGTCAGCGAAGCTGACGGAGGGGGTACTTTCAGCGCCCATTATGTTCTCCCAAAAGGAGCCGGCCGATGCCGTTAATCCCCAAAATCTTTTTACAAAAACCGCCCGAGGCGAAAGCTTCCGCCGCCAAGGGACTGATCGCGTTGCAACGGCTTGGCGCCCCGGCCTGGACGCCGCGCGATTATGCGTCGCTGGCGCGCCAGGGCTATGAGAAAAACGTCATCGCCTATCGTTGCGTCCGGCTGGTGTCGGAGGCGGCCGCATCCGCGCCGCTGAAAGTGGTCGAGGACGGCGCCGTCCACTGCGACCATCCGCTGATTGAGTTGCTGGCGCGGCCAAACCCGGCCCAGTCCGGCGCCGAATTGCTGGAAAGTTTCTACGGGTTTTTACAAACCGCGGGCAACGCCTATCTCGAAGCGGTCGCGCTCGACGGAACCCCGCGTGAGCTTTATGCGCTGCGTCCGGACCGGATGAAGGCCCGGCCTGGCAAATCCGGCTGGCCGGAAAGCTATGAATATGCCGCTGGCGGCCGCAAGGTGGTGTTCGCCAAACCCGATGACGGTGCGGGCGTCTCGCCGATCCTGCACCTCAAGCTGTTTCATCCGACCAATGATTATTACGGTTTCTCGCCGCTTGAGGCTGCGGCCTCGTCGGTTGATCTTCACAACGCCGCCTCGGCCTGGAACAAGGCGCTCTTAGACAACGCCGCGCGGCCGTCCGGCGCGCTGGTTTATAAAGGCCCGGAGGGCGCTGAAAATCTTTCTGCCGATCAGTTTGAGCGGCTAAAATCCGAGCTTGAAGACGCCTATCAGGGTTCGGCAAACGCCGGGCGCCCGCTGGTGCTTGATGGCGGGCTGGAATGGCGCTCGATGTCGTTGTCGCCGTCGGATATGGATTTTATCGACGCCAAAAACATGGCCGCGCGCGAGATTGCGCTGGCGTTTGGCGTGCCGCCGATGCTGCTCGGCATCCCCGGCGACAACACCTATTCGAACTACAGACAGGCCAATCTCGCCTTCTGGAAACAGACCGTCCTGCCGCTGGTCAAGAAGACCGCCGCGGCGCTGACCGGATGGCTGGCGCCGGCCTATGAGGGCGCGCAAATTATTTGTCAGACATCGGAGATTGATGCGCTCGCCGCAGAACGCGATGCGGCCTGGGCGCGAATTTCCCGTGCGGACTTTCTTACCGATGATGAAAAGCGCGCTGCGCTCGGTTTCCCGCCCCTCGATGAAGATGCGCGAGGCGATCATGCATAGGGTAACGTTGCCGAAATTGGCGATTGAGCGGCCGCCGGAACTGCGCATCAGTTTCGCGATTGGCGCGGCGCTCATCGTTCAGGCGGCGCTGGCGCTGGTCTGGACCGGCGCCGCGTCAGAGCGCCTCGCTCAGCTGGAGCGCGGCGCGGAACAAAACGCTGAAATTATTGAGCGCACCGCGCGGCTTGAAGAACAGGTCCGCTTTGCATCCGCAACACTGGTGCGCATCGAGGCCAAGCTTGATCGGTCGATGATGGAGAGTGGGTCATGAAGCTATCAAACCACTCGGTATGGAAATTATTTGATGCTGAAAGAGCCCCCTTCGTCAGCTTCGCTGACACTTCCCCCGCAAGCGGGGGAAGAAAGAGTTTGCCTCATGCGCAATCTATTCCTCCCCCGTTTACGGGGGAGGTGTCCCGAAGGGACGGAGGGGGTTCCTCCGACACAAACAAAACCCGAGGGAGCCGCACATGAACAACACAACGCTCATCGCCGATATTGAGGGCTACGCATCGGTGTTTCACACAAGCGACATGAATGGCGACATCGTCGCGCCGGGCGCGTTTAAAGCCTCGCTGACGCGCCGTGCGGCGCCGGTGCGGATGCTTTATCAGCATGCCGCTGATACGCCGATTGGCCGCTGGATATCTTTTGTTGAAGACCGGCGCGGGTTGTTCGTGCGTGGCGAGATCATTTTATCGTCGCCAAAGGCGCGCGAGGTGCATGCGCTGCTGCGCGGCGGCGCGCTCGATGGCCTGTCGATTGGCTATCAGGCGGCCAAGGCCCGCAAAGGCCCGCTGGGCGCGCGGCGCATTACCGAAGCAGATTTATGGGAGGTCTCTATCGTGACTTTTCCGATGGCCTCGGCGGCGCGCATCACCCATATCGGGCCTGCGCGCGAGTGCGCGCAGATATATTTTGGGCCGCCTTTGCGGCCCGCGCGCGAGAGCGCGCAGATAGAATGTGGGCCGCCTTCGCGGCCTGCGCGCGAAGGCGCGCAAACGGAACCCGCGCGCGAAGGCGCGCAACCAGAAAACGGGTCGTATTCACGACCCGGGCGCGAAGGCGCGCAGACAGAAAACGGGTCGCAGATGCGACCCGGGCGGGCGTCTGCCTTCCCCCCAACAGACGTCCGCCATTTTGCTGACGCGCTTCGCAGCGCGGCAAAAATCGCTTCTACCATGACTGCCTAAGCTTAGTAATCTTAGAGGGTGATAAGCCCTCGGTATAAGGAGTAAATGAGTAATGACTATCGAAACCAAAGCCGGAACCGAAGGCGGCGCGGATGTGCGCGGCGCTATGCGTGAGTTTCTGGGCGCTTTTGAACAATTCAAAAACGCCAATGACCAGCGCCTGAAATCACTGGAGAAAAAACGCAAAGACGATGTTGTCCTGCGTGAGAAGATTGATCGTATCAACGACGCGGTCAGCGAACAAAAAGCCGCCGTTGACCGTATCACGCTGAAAGGCCAGCGCCCGCGCCTCGATGGTGCGGCGCGCATTCAACCGGACGAGACCAAAGCCGCGTTCCAGCGCTATATGCGGGTTGGCGACGCCACCGCGATCACCACGCTGGAGGCGAAATCGCTGAATACCGGGACCGACCCTGAAGGCGGCTATCTGGCGCCGGAACAGACCGAGGCGATCATTGCCGCGGCAGTAAAAGACATCTCGCCGATCCGCCAGATTGCTTCCATACGCGAAATCGGCGCCAATATGTTTCGCAAACCCGTTTCCAATGGCGACGGCGCTGCGGGCTGGGTTGGCGAGACCGGCGCGCGTGTTGAAACCACATCGCCGACCATTACCGCGATCGATTTCCCGACGATGGAGCTTTACGCGATGCCGGCGGCGAGCCAGACATTGCTCGACGATTCGATTGTCGATATCGACCAATGGCTGGCTGACGAAGTCCAGAGCGAGTTTGCGGTGCAGGAATCGGCGGCGTTTGTGAACGGCGACGGGATCAACCAGCCAAAGGGGTTTTTGTCCTACGTGATTGCGGAAGATTCCGTGAAGGCGGCGGGCGAGCTTGGCTATATCGCCACCGGCGTTGACGGTGGTTTCCCAGTGGCCAATCCATCGGACGTGTTGCTTGACCTCATCTATGCGCCGAAACAGGCGTTCCGCGCCAATGGCCGGTTCGTTCTCAATCGCTCCGTTCTCGGACAATTGCGCAAATTCAAGGACGCCGACGGCAATTATCTGTGGCAGCCTAATGTCCGGCCCGGAGAGCCGGCGCGCCTCTTGGGTTATCCGGTGTCGGAGGCCGAAGACATGCCCGATATCGCCTCGAATAGCCATTCGATTGCGTTTGGCGACTTCCGGCGCGGTTATCTGATTGTCGACCGGGTCGGCGTGCGGGTATTGCGTGATCCCTATTCGTCCAAACCGTTTGTGTTGTTCTACACCACCAAGCGCGTCGGCGGCGGCGTTCAGGATTTTGACGCGATCAAGTTCCTGAAATTCTCGCTGTCGTAGCGCTTCGTCATCCCGTGTGGGTACGGAGCGAAGTGCTCACGAGAATTCCTGTTCACGTCATTGCCGGATTTATTCCGGCAATCCAGGAAAACCGCAAAGGCTTATATGCGACGATCTGGATCCCCGGAACAAGTCCGGGGATGACATGGGGAGAATGAACGAAACAAAGCAGTACGCCGCCGCTAACACGGGATGACGGCGCCCCATTACAAAAAGGATGAGTAGCGTAATGTCCCTGACCCAGATTTCTCCGCCTTCGGCGGAACCGATAACGCTCAGTGAACTGAAAGACCATTTGCGCATCACTGACGCCAATGAAGACACGTTGATTAATGGCGCGCTGGTTGCCGCCGTGCGCGCGGTTGAGGCGCGCGGGGGCTTGGCGTTGCTGGCGCAGCAATGGCGTTTAACGCTCGATGCAGCGCCGGACGAGACCATTATCTTGCCGCTCAGCCCGGTGGCGAGCATCGATGCGGTGACAGTCATCGATGCGGCGGGTGTCCCGCAAGTGCTGGCCACAGAGCTTTACGAGACCGCCGCCGGCGCGCCCGGAAGGTTGCGTCCGGCCGCACCGTGGCCGGGTCCCGGCCCGCGCCTCGATGGTGTACGGATTGATTTCACCGTCGGCTACGCCAATGCGGCGTCAACGCCGGAGCCGCTCAAACAAGCGGTAAAAATTCTCGCGGCACATTTTTTCCAAGCCCGCGAGGCGGCGAGCGAGGACCGCCTATTTTCCGTGCCGCAAAGCATCGATGCGCTGATCGCGCCCTATCGCGAGGTGCGGTTATGATCGGCGCGCTCAGACATAAAATCGAATTGCTGACCGAGTTGCGGGTGGTTGACGACGCCGGCGGCGCATTGGTGACGTGGTTGCCCGGCTCGGAATTATGGGCGCGGGTGGAACGGCTCACCTCCACGCGCGATTTTGCCGGCGATCGCAACAATCGCCTGATGCGCATTGCCGCGTCCATTCGCTACCGCGCCGATGTCGCGCTCGGTCAGCAGCTTAAATTCGACAATGATAATTTCGAAGTCGTCAGTATCGAGAGCGAAGACGAGCAAGGCCGGCGCATCACATTGATTTGCGAGGAGGTCGGCGGATGAGTAATGCTGAATGGGAGTTGCAGCGCTCAGTCTATCAGGCGCTCGCCGCCGATACGGCCGTCAAGGCTGAAATCGGCGATCCGCCGCGGATTTATGACGACCCGCCTGACGATGCGACGTTTCCATATATGACGCTGGGCGAGGCGCGCGCCCGTGACTGGCGCGGCGTTGATGGCGGGTTTGAGCACGAGATTCGGTTTCACGTGTTCTCGCGTTATGCGGGACGGCGCGAGGTGAAACACATCATGGGCGCGGTTTATGACGCGCTTCACGATGCGACGCTGACCCTGGTCGGCCACCGCCTGGTCAATATCCGTTTCGTCTTCGGTGACGCGTTTCGTCGTCAGGACGGAGAAACCTATCAAGGCGCGATCCGCTTCCGCGCCGTAACCGAGCCGGAGTGATTGGTGTGCTGAGTAGAAATATAATTTGTGACGATAAAACCCCCTTCGTCGCCTCCGGCGACACTTCCCCCGTAAACGGGGGAAGAATTAAGTTGCATTTGCCGCACCCTCTTTCTTCCCCCGTTTACGGGGGAAGTGGCCGCGAAGCGGTCGAAGGGGGCTTTTACAGCGCGACCTTCCGCAACGACGTAGTATAGTAAAGGAACACAACATGTCCGCACAAAGAGGAAAAGACCTGCTTTTAAAGCTCGGCGATAATGGCGCGCCGGAAATATTCAACACCATTGGCGGGCTGCGCACCCGAAGCTTGTCGCTCAATGCGCAGAGCGTTGACATCACCCATTCAACCTCCGCCGGCGGCTGGCGCGAATTGCTCGCCGGGGCCGGCGTGCGCCAGGCGTCGATCGCCGGGGCCGGGGTGTTTTTGAGCGCCGGTGCGGCGGAAGACATCCGCTCGGCGTTTTTCAATAGCGAGATTAGAAACTGGCAGGTAATCGTTCCCGGCTTCGGCGAGATTGCCGGCCCGTTTCAGATTTCCAATCTCGATTACGCCGGCGACCATGACGGCGAGGCGACCATGTCGCTAGCGCTGGAATCGGCCGGTGCGCTGGCCTTCACGCCGGAGGGCGTGTGATGACCCAGCGTCCCGGAGATGCACAAATCACTGTTAATGGCGAGGCCATGAAGCTGCGCTTGACGCTCGGCGCGCTGGCGCAAATCGAGGATGCGCTGGGCGGTGATTTCGATGCGTTGCAAGCGCGGCTTCAAGCCCCGCGGATCAGCGATGTGATTTTAATCTTGCATGCGTTGTTAATCGGCGGCGGCGCCGGGTTGTCGCTACAGCTTTTAAAAGCCAGCGACGTAGATCTGGCGCAAGCTGCGCGCGCCATCGCCATAGCGTTTGAGGCGCTTGGCGATGCGGAGGCGCCGGGAAAGCCGCAAGCCAGCCCATCAGCCCCTCCATCCCCCCCCCAACCGGCATCGTCGGTGGAGGCGTAGACAAATGGCGCCAGTGGTACAGCTTTGCGGTTTTGCAGTTAGGACTTCGCGCGAGCGATTTCTGGGCGCTGCCGCTTGCCGAATGGCGTTGGCTGCTCGGCGCCAGCCTTGGCCGATATGCCAATGGCGCGGCGACCGATGCCGCAACGCTGCAATCTCTCATTCATCTTTATCCGGATAAAAACCCATGAACCAACATATCAACCTTAAAATCGACGCCGGAGGGCTCGCCGCCGGGCTTGGCGAGGCGGGCGCGGAAATTGAACGTGTCGTGCGCGAGGAAATCGCGCCGGCAGCCGCCCTGATCGATGCAGCCTTCGCTGAAGCGGCCTCGTCGATCCAGTCCAATCTTGCGCGCGCCGCCGAGCGCGGCGAGATTTCATTGAGGAAACTGACCCGCGCATTAGGTCGTGACCTGCGGCGGTTTGCGATCGATAGCCTGGTGCGTCAGCCGGTGCAGAACCTCCTGACAAACCTTTTCGCCGCGCCGTTTGGCGGGGCCCAATTTGGTGGAGGAAGGGCCGGCGGCGGTCCGGTCGCGCCGGGGCAATCCTTCCTGGTCGGCGAGCGCGGGCCGGAACTGTTCACGCCAGCCGCCGCCGGTTCCGTCCGCCCCCTGAACGCTTCCGGCCTCACCGTCAACATCGCCCTGCCGGGCGTTTCCGACGCGGAAAGCTTCCGCCGTTCCGAAACCCAAATCGCCGCCGCGCTCGCAAGAGCGGTCGGCCGCGGGCAACGGAATTTGTGATGCCATTGTTTCAAGAGCCCCCTCCGTCAGCTTCGCTGACACCTCCCCCGCAAACGGGGGAGGAACAATGTTGCTAATAATTGCAACCATCTTTCTTCCCCCCCCCGCTTGCGGGGGAAGTGTCCCGTAGGGACGAAGGGGGCTCTCTACTGCCCGCGACAACACAAACCAGTTGAGTATCAAAAATGTCCTTTCACGAAGTCTTATTCCCCATCGACATCGCCTTCAACTCTGAAGGCGGACCTACCCGGCGTACCGATATTGTCGCGCTGGTCTCCGGCCATGAGGAGCGCAACTCCCCCTGGGTCGGCTCGCGCCGATCGTTCAATGCCGGTTACGGCGTCAAATCGATTGGCGATATTGAAGATATCATCGCGTTTTTTGAAGCCCGCCAGGGCCGCCTGTTCGGGTTCCGGTTTCGCGATCCGTTTGATTTTAAAAGCAGCAAAATTGCCGCAACTCCTACGGATGCCGACCAGTTGCTCGGGACCGGGGATGGTGCGGCGACGGTGTTTCAACTGGTAAAGCAATATCCGTCCGGTCCGGCGAGTTATACGCGCACCATCAAAAAACCGGTCGCGGGCTCTGTCCTGGTTGCGGTCGCTGGCATCGGCCAAAGCGAAGGCGCAGGGTTTAGCCTCGACGACACCACTGGTCTCATCACGCTCAGCCAGGCGCCAGCTTCGGGCGCGGTTGTCACGGCCGGGTTTTTATTTGATACGCCAGTTCGTTTTGATACGGATGAATTACGCATCAACCTTGCCGCCTTCAAAGCCGGCGATATCCCGTCGATCCCATTAATTGAGGTGCTGGTCTGATGCGCGCGCTTGACCCGAATTTGAAAACCCTCCTCGACAGCGGCGCGACGACGCTGGCCACTTGCTGGCGCATCACGCGCGTTGATGGCGCGGTGCTGGGCTTTACCGATCATGATCGCGCGCTCGCCTTTGACGGGACAAGTTTCCTCCCCGACAGCGGGGCGGCCGGCTCGGGCATAACCTCGACCGCCGACCTTGCGGTGGACAATGCCGAGATTGAAGGCGCCTTGTCGGACGCGGCTCTTAGCGCTGATGATTTGGCGGCGGGACGCTATGACGGCGCCGGGGTGGAAATCTTCCGCGTCAATTGGGCCTCGCCCGAGACCCGGCTGCTGCTCAAAAAAGCCGTCATTGGCGAGGTTCGCCGCGACGGCGATGCGTTCCGTGCGGAGTTGCGCGGGCTGTCGCATTTTCTCGACCAGACCACCGGCCGGGTCTATCAGCGGCTCTGCGACGTCAATCTCGGCGACGCCAAATGCGGCGTTGATCTCAGCGATGCGGCGTATAATACCACCGGCGCCGTCACCGCCTTGCGCGATGATCAGAGCTTTATCGCCAGCGGTTTTGGCGCCTTCGCCGATAGCTGGTTCGCACACGGATTGCTGACCTGGACCAGCGGCGCTAATCAGGGCGCGCGCGTTCATATCAAAACTCAAGGGACAGGCGGCGCGGTGGCTCTATGGCTGCCCGCCGGCGCCGACATCGCCATTGGCGACGCGTTTACCGCTACTGCCGGCTGCGACAAGCGGTTTGCAACCTGCGGCGATAAATTCGCCAACACCATAAACTTTCGCGGCTTCCCGCTGATGCCCGGCAATGATTTCGCGGTGTCATACCCGTTGCGCGCGGAGAACAATGACGGGGGCAAACTGAAATGAGCAGTTTTTATTTTCGTTTCGCAAGTCCCCCCTTCGACCGCTTCGCGGTCACTTCCCCCGCAAGCGGGGGAAGAAAAGCTAGTCGAGTAATGGATCTTATTCCTCCCCCGTTTACGGGGGAGGTGGCGCCGAAGGCGTCGGAGGGGGCCTGCTCAGCAAGTGATAAGATGTCAAATCATGTCTAACATCCCAACTTTCTCCTCCACAATATCGCGTATACAGATTATTGATGCGGCGCGGTCATGGATTGGCACGCCCTATGTGCATCAGGCGAGCGCCAAGGGCGCGGGATCTGATTGCCTCGGGCTGATTCGCGGCGTCTGGCGCGAGATCTATGGCGCCGAGCCTGAGGCGCCGCCGGCCTATACGCCGGACTGGAACGAGCGCCAGTGGAAGGCCGGCAGCGGCGATGAGGCGCTGCTGTCAGCGGCGGCCCGCCACATGACCCGGCGCCCGCGCATCGACGATAAAAAAACCCGGTGTTCGAGCCTGGCGATGTTTTAGTGTTCCGCGTTGCCGCTGACGGTCCGGCCAAACATTGCGGTCTCGTCTCCGGGCCGGACCAGTTCATCCACGCCTATGCCGGGCGCCAGGTGACGCAAAGCTGGTTCAACCGCTGGTGGCGCGTGCGCCTTGCTGGGGTGTTCATCTTTCCGGGGGCGGAGTGATGGCGGTGAATTATTTTTGCATCGAAAGGCCCCCCTTCGACCGCTTCGCGGCCACTTCCCCCGTAAACGGGAGAAGAAAGAGCTGGCGGCAAACACAACCTAATTCCTCCCCCGTTTATGGGGGAGGTGGCGCCAAAGGCGTCGGAGGGGGTTTTCCCCCAGTTTCGAATTTATCACAGCCCGTACAACAAACAGCGCAACCAGTAATAAACAATCAGGGAACCAACTAATGGCCCAACTCCTCCTTACCGCCGCCTCGGGCGCAGCTTCGATTGTTTCCAGAGCTGGCATTGGCGCGTTTATTGCGCGCACAGCCGCGACCACGGCGGCCTCTTTTGCGGCCGGTTATGTTGACCGGCTGATTTTCGGCCCCGCCAAGCGCAAAGTGGAGGGCCCGCGGCTGGAGAGCTTCCAGGTTCAGGCAAGCCAGGAAGGCGCGCCGGTGTTGCGCGTCTTTGGCCGCGCGCGCATCGCTGGACAGTTGATCTGGGCGGCGAATTTTAAGGAAACCACCTCGGAAACGGTCGAGACTTCCGGCGGCAAGGGCGGGCGCCCGGCGGCAAAAACAACGTTTACGGAGTTTTTATATTCGATATCCTTTGCGGTCGGGCTGTGCGAGGGAGAAGTCTCGCGTATCGGCCGGGTCTGGGCCGACGGCAAGCCGCTGGATATCTCAGCGCATAATGTCCGCATCTATAACGGAACCGAGACGCAAAACCCCGACGGGCTGATTGAAACGGTGGAGGGCATTGGCGCGGCGCCGGCTTTTCGCGGTCTTGCCTATATCGTGTTTGAGGATTTACCGCTGAAAGATTTCGGCAATCGCATTCCGCAATTGTCCTTTGAGATTGAAAAAAACCTCACCGACACCGATCCTGACACGCTGGAAAATCGCCTGACGGCGGTGTCGATGATCCCCGGTTCCGGCGAGTTCGTCTACGGGACAACGGGCGTTGCGCGCACCCTCGACGAGGGCGTGACGATTTCTGAAAACATCCACAATATTTCCGGCGCTGCGGACTTTACCGCCTCGCTTGATGCGCTAACGCAAACGGCCGAGAACCTTGCGGGCGTCTCGTTGGTGGTGTCGTGGTTCGGCGACAGTTTGAGCGCCGGCTCGGTAACGCTCAGGCCCGGCGTTGAGACGGCGGTGAAAACAACAGCGCCTTATGACTGGAAGGTCGCCGGCGAAAACCGCAGCAATGCGCGGCTGGTCTCGCTTTATGAAGGCGTTCCGGCGTTTGGCGGCACGCCGTCGGACCAAAGCGTCATCGAGGCGATCGCTTCGTTAAACGCGCGCGGGCTGAAGGTGATGTTTCATCCGTTTATTCTAATTGACGCCGCCGGTTTCCCGTGGCGCGGCCGCATCGACGCCGGCGGCAATGACAAAACCGCCGCCGCCGTGACAGACATCAACGCATTTTTCGGCACCGCCAGCGCCAGCGACTTCTCGTTTAACGCCGGCGAAGTGGTTTATTCCGGGCCGGCCGAATGGGGCTTGCGGCGGATGATCTTGCACTATGCGCATCTTTGTTTTCTCGCCGGCGGCGTTGACCGCTTCCTGCTCGGCTCGGAGCTGCGCGGGGTCACTAGAACCCGCGACGGCGGCGACAATTTCCCCGCCATCGCGGCTTTAAAAAGCCTCGCTGCGGAAGTGCGCGCCGTTCTTGGGCAGTCAACGGAAATTTCCTATGCCGCCGACTGGTCGGAATATTTCGGCCATCAACCGGCGGACGGAACCAATGATGTCTACTTTCATCTGGACGATCTATGGAGCGATCCGAATATAGATTTTATCGGCATCGATAATTATATGCCGCTTGCCGACTGGCGTGACGGCTTCGGTCATGTGGATGCGCTTGGCGGCGCCAATAGTCAGTATGATGTTGATTATTTAAAATCCAACATCAATGGCGGCGAGGGTTTTGACTGGTTTTACGCATCGACCGCCGACCGTGACGCGCAAATCAGAACACCGATCACCGATACGACCTATAGTGAGCCTTGGGTGTTTCGCTATAAGGACTTGTGGAGCTGGTGGGCGAATGCGCATTTCAATCGCCCCGGCGGCGTGCGTGCGGGCGCCTCAACATCGTGGGTTCCGCAATCGAAAAAAATCGTCTTTACCGAGACCGGCGCGCCGGCCGTCGACAAGGGTGCGAACCAACCCAATGTGTTTGTCGATCCGAAAAGCACCGAGAGCGCGTTGCCATATTATTCCACCGGTGCGCGCGATGATTTAGCGCAGCGCCGGGTCTTGGAAGCGGGCGCTGCGTTCTGGAGCGATGCGGCGAACAATCCGACATCAAGCGTCTATGCCGGGCCGATGGTCGAGGCCGACCGGCGCTACATCTGGGCCTATGATGCGCGGCCCTTTCCGGATTTCCCGGCGCGCTCCGATGTCTGGGGCGATGCGGCGAATTGGGAAAAGGGCCATTGGCTGAACGGCCGGCTCGGCCGTGCGCCGCTCGATATTCTGGTTGCAGCACTCGGCGCGGAGGCGGGCTTTAGTGCGGTAGAAACCGGCCGGCTCGAAGGCGTTCTGACCGGCTATGTCATTGACCGGCCGATGAGCCCGCGCGAGATGATTGATCCGCTGGCGGATGTGTTTCAGTTTGATATGGTTGAGGCCGGCGAGATTATCCGTTTTCAGCCGAGGAGCGATGCGCCGGTTTTAACCCTTGGCGCGAACGCTTTGGCGGCCAGAAAATCCGGCGCTTTCACGCTTTCACTCGGGCAAGAGCTTGACCTTCCCGCCGCCTTCCGGCTCGGCTTTATCGACGAGCAGGAAGACTTCGCGCCCGCGGTCGTGGAAGCGCGCGATCCGGGCGCGGCGCCAACGCGCGAGATTGGCGCGGAAATCGCCGCGGTGCTGGCCCCGGCGGAAGCGGAATCGCGCGCCCGCTCGATCCTCGCCGACGCCTGGGTGATGCGCGAGACGCTGTCGTTCTCGCTGCCGCCATCAGCGCTTGATCTGGAGCCCGGCGACGCTGTTATTTTAAATGATCTGGGGACGCAGCGCCGCTACCGCATCACTGAAATTGACGACGGAACCGAGCGCCGCGCCGATCTGGTACGGGTCTCGCCATCTGTATATGAAGCGCCGGTCGGCCCGGCGGTGTTTACGCCGCCGGCGCCGATATCGGTTTTCGCCAGCCCGCTCTGGGAGTTGATGGATTTGCCATTGTTGCGCGACAGCGACGATGCGGCGGCGCCATGGTTTGCCGCTTTTGCCGACCCCTGGCCCGGCGGCGTCGCGCTCTATCGCGCGGTTGGCGAGAGCGCCGGCGCTCCGGCGCTGGCCGGCGCGGCGCCAGCGCGCGCTGTGCTCGGACGGTTGGTCAGCGCGCTGGCGCCGGCCGCATCCGGGCGCTGGATCAATGGCGCGGCAAGCGTCAAACTGTCCTTTGGCGCATTAGCCTCGCGCGCGGAGGAGGAGGTTTTTTCCGGCGCCAACCTGTTCGCGGTGACAAGCGCCAATGGCGGCTGGGAAGTGGCGCAGTTTCGCGATGCGGTGTTGCAGGGCGACGGCAGTTGGTTATTGAGCGGTCTGTTACGCGGTCAGGCGGGGAGCGAG
>JAJFGE010000144.1 GCA_021776295.1 Hyphococcus sp. | reverse complement strand
CAATGCGCTCGCCGTCGTCATTCCAAACATTGATAGCGATCCGACTTATTTCGAAGGCTTCGGTCTGGCGGCGACGGAGGCTTCCGCTGCGGGCGGCGTTGCGCTGGCGGCTAATGTTTTTGGCCTGCGGGACGCTGTGATGGACGGGCGCACCGGGTATTTGCTGCCCGCGGGCAAGCCGGAAGCCTGGGTCCGGAAAATCGAAACGATCGCAGATTGGACGCAAGAAGAAAGAGAGAAATTCATAACCCGCTCGGTGAACGAGACGGCGGAATTTTTCTCCTGGTCCCGCGTTGCGCGCGACACGTTGGCGGTGTATGGGGGCCATTTCAGATGATGATCACAACTAAAAAATACCTGACCGCCGTCCGCGCCATACCAGTGCTCGGCGATGTGTTGGCGCATCTCTACGGTTTTTTCAAAAAAAATGAGTTTCAAAACTCCGCGCAATATTGGAATGATCGCTATCACGGAGGCGGCAACTCAGGCGCGGGATCTTATGGACGGCTAGCCTTGTTCAAAGCCGAAACATTGAACAAGTTCATCCTGGATGAAAGCTACACAACATCGATAGAATTTGGTTGCGGTGACGGCGCGCAATTGTCGCTGCTGGACATCGAGCATTATCATGGGATTGATGTGTCCGAGCGCGCCGTTACGCATTGTCGCGAAAAATTCAAAGGTGACAGCACCCGATCCTTTCTGACGCTAGCTGAATATGACGCCTCTCCGTTTAAGGCCGACATGTCTATTTCTTTGGACGTTATTTATCATCTCGTAGAGGACACTGTATTCGATTCCTATATGCACTCGCTATTTGAGGCCGCGTCACAGTGTGTTGTCATATATGCGAGCAATGAAGATGAAAAAACCGCAGACCCACATGTGCGTCATAGGCGCTTCACCGATTGGGTAGAGAGAAAAATGCCGGGCTGGGAGCAGTCAGCATACATTCCAAACCGTCATCCGTTTGACTGGAAAGATCCGCAAAACACATCTTTCGCGAACTTCCATATTTTTAAACCCAAACGCCCTATCTAATGATTCATTGCCGCGCTTGTTTTTGCTTCTGGCGGCCGGGAATTGAGCGAAAGAATAATAGCTGCAAATGCAAGCGGCGCGATGGTTACCACCTGCAACATCGCCGATGCGAGGAAGCCGAGGGCCGGAGCTGTTGCAACTAGCGAGGCCACATATGCCGCCGCTAGCTCGCGCACGCCAAGACCTGCCGGTGCAAAAGAAGCCGCCGCGCCAATGACGCCGGCGATCGAAATAATAACCGCCGGCGCAAACCCGCCATCAAATCCGATTGATCGAAGCGCAAACCAAAATCCGCCGGCATAACATATTGCTGTCAGTAAGCTGATGATTGTTAAACCCATAATGTGCGAAATACTGCTGCTGACCAGACGGACAAGAAAAACGCCGGCGCCAAATGCCGTCAGGCCAATGGCAATCAAGGCCATAAATAGTATCGACCCGTTCGTATACGCCCAAAATCCTGCATGAAGAAAAGTTACGCCAAACCAAACTAACGCAGCTGCGACATTGGCGAGAGATGCGTTTTTCAGCGTTGCGCCACTTTCCGCCATCGCAACAATCCGCAGCGCCGGACCGCCCGGTAGGGGCAAGTAATTTGCCGCACTGCTTAATATGGATAGCTTCAATCCGCCAACCAGGGTCATTTTGGCGCCAGTGATTTTACATGTTATAAGCAGCAGCGAGGTGTTGAGGACAACCAAAACCGGTGCAAACACGAATGCAAGCAGTAAAATCGGCATTGGCTTCAGCTGCGACAGCAAACCCGGACTTGCCCCTAGCGATAATACAATGCCGCCGCCAAACACAACCGCCGCACACAAGAACACCGCCCGCTGAACCGCGGGGCGCCGCAATCTGTTTCTAACTTTCTCAAACCCGCCAATGATAGGGGCGTGCGCGCCGCGCGCGGTGATTATATCCTTCATGAAGCCATTTTCCGCGCCTATTGTTTATGTCGCATTAACAATTAATGACCATCGAACACATCATGAGCTGGGTAATTATTATTCCTCACGACAGGGGCGCCCCGAGCCTCAATGCGTAAAGAATATATTGTTAAATTTTGGCGAAAAACACTGATGATGGTCAGTTCTTCCACACTCGCGCGCCCGGATGTTGGCACCGCCGCTAATTGGCGCACTATCTCAATTTGCGGCGGTTTGGCGCTTATGCTCGCCGGTGTCTTTCTCATCGCGCCGGCGCCGTTCATTATTGATGGTGGGATTTATCTCGATATGGCCCGCGCCATGGCCAATGACGGCTCGCTTGCGATTGCCGGCAATGGCGGTGTTGAAGGTGCGCCCGCGCTGACGAAATATCTCACCCATGGCGTTGATGGCCGCGTCTATCCGCAATATCCGAGCGGCTACGCGCTGCTCGCGGCGCCGTTTTATAAGCTGATGGGCGTGCGCGGTCTGATGTTGATGAATGCAGGCGCGGCCTTCGCATCGATTTGGCTCACCTGGCGTATCGCCGCATATTTTTATTCGGCGGAAATCGCCCGCTATGCGGCAATCATCTTCGCCCTGGCGACCTTCATTCTCAGCTATGCGTTTTCAATCTGGCCGCACGCATTGTCGCTCGGTTTTTGGCTTGGTTCAGTTTACTGCGCCGTCGCCGCTACGAAGGACTACTCACGGCTGAGACAGTTGGCGCTGATCGTCGCGAGCGGATTGCTCATCGGCGCCGGCATTAACATCCGTGTCGATGTTATCCTGGCGTTCCCGATATTATTTCTCTGGTTGCGGCTCTTCGCCAGGCCCGATGACCGGATTAGCCCGATTTTCCTCCTTATAGGGATGGCTCCCGGCCTCATGCTGGCCTCGCAACTCAATCTAATGAAATTTGGCGCCTTCTCACCCTTCTCCTACGGTCCCAGCGAGGGCGCCGACAGTATTGAGCGTTACATCCCGGTTATGGTCGCAGGCGTAACGCTGCTGGCTGGCGCATGGTTCATCAACATACCCAAAATGGCGCGCATTGCGATTGAGCGATTTGGCGCCAGAACTTGCGTCGCCGCAGTTGGCGTTGCGGCGCTTGTGGGCGTTCTGGTCGCCGGAGATTTCCTGTGGAAAATTCTCTACGGCGCCTATGTGCTGGTTATCAACCTTCAGGCTCATGACGCTTATTTTCAGGAAGGCGTTGAGCGCAACTCCTTCGGCCAGCTTTTGTTTTGGGGATATGCAAAAAAAGCCCTGGTCCAGAGCCTTGTCTTTGTCCCGCTCGCCATCATTCCGGCTTTTCAAATTTTCCGTGGAAAAGATGTCGCCAGCGTCGGGCTCTGCCTGTTGGCGATTGCCGCGCCGGTTGTATTTTACGCAATGAACCAGTGGCATGGCGGCGGCAGTTATAATATGCGCTACTTCATACCGGCGCTGCCATTCATCGCCATATTAAACGCCGCCGGGTTACACGCTATCGCCGTGAAGGGCGCATTCTCCCGGCAGACTACGCTGGTTATGATCGTTGCGGCAGCGGTTGCTTATTTCCTGATGCAGACGGTAAGCCAGGGATCGCCGACGCTATATGCTCCGGCCGCGCTCTATCCACAATGGGTAATCGCCGGCATCCTCGCCGGATTGGCTGTCGCGTTCTTATATCGCTCGGGGTCGGTGCGAATTTCCCGGGCCGCCTATTGCGCAGCAATTTTCGCGCTGAGCTATAGCGCCTTTGTCAATTTTTCCGACTTCGCTGATGACGCCAAAGCGCGCGCAAGACATCACGCCATGGCCGGCGCCATTGCGCGCGACCTTGCCGACGATGCGCTGGTCTTGTCGCAGTTGCCAATCCTGTTGATTGAGGCGGAGACGGACGGCGCCGCGGTGATGGTTGCAACTGACGACAATGTCGCGCAATCGCTGGCGGCGGCGGCGGCGTTTGAGCGCTCCGGCCGATGCGTTTATTTCCACAACTCGACGGTCGCCAGGCTCATGATGGCGTATCTGCCCGAGGGCGCAATTGCGCCGCAACCCTTATGGGCTGGCGAGCGCGCCTTTCCGGGCGATCCCCGGCTCGCCTTTTTCACCCTTGCTTCCGGGCACAGCCGCTGCACTTTCTGACCGCGCCATCTGGCTGGTCTCAGCATCAATATATTGCACCTGCGAATAGCCCTTGCAGACCCATGCTGCATGTGCGAAGAGGCCGCCGTTGGGTGATTGGGGACCGAAGATGAAGTTTGAGACCGTACTTTTTGCAGTGGCGTTTTTAATTTTAGGGCTTATGTCGCTACCCAACGCCAAGGAAGACGCCGATCAGCCGCAAAGCGAGACGGCGCCAACCGCACAATCTGAAATCATCGCCCAAAACTCACCCCTCAGCCGATAAGGCCGCCCGGCAATGAACGCCCGGCTAATGCGCCTCATCCCAGTTCCTGCCAGCGCGCGCCTCCACGTCGAGCGCGACGCTAAGCTTGACCGCTGGCTCCGGCGCGCGGCGCATAATATTGACGATAACCTTAGACGCCTTTTCAGCCTCGCCGGCGGGGCCTTCAAAAATCAACTCGTCATGGACTTGCAACAGCATCCGTGATTTTAGCCGCGCCGCCGCCAACGCATCGGGCATGGCTACCATCGCCCGTCTGATAACGTCGGCCGCTGCGCCCTGGATCGGCGCATTGATCGCCTGGCGTTCGGAATAGCCGCGCATCGCCGGGTTCTTGTCGTTAATCCCGCCGACATACGTGCGGCGTCCGAAAATCGTCTCGACATAGCCGTTGGCCTTCGCCGAAGTGATGGTATCGTCCATATACTGACGGATGCCCGGGAATTTTTTGAAATAGCTGTCGATATAGTCCTTGGCTTCGCTGCGCGAGATCGTCAGTTGATTGGCCAGGCCAAAGGCTGAAATGCCGTAGATGATGCCGAAATTAATCGCTTTTGCGCGCCGGCGCACCATCGGGTCCATGCCCTCCACTGGAACGCCAAAGATTTCCGACGCGGTCATGGCGTGAATGTCGACACCGTCTGCGAAGGCCTGTTTCATTGATTTTAGGTCAGCAATATGCGCCAGCAGACGTAGCTCAATCTGGCTGTAATCGGCTGATATCAGGAGATTTCCCGCTTCCGGCACAAACGCGGTTCTAATCTTGCGCCCGTCTTCTGTCCGTATCGGGATGTTTTGAAGATTGGGGTCGGTGGAGGCGAGCCGCCCGGTGGTTGTCGCGGCCAGCGAGTAAGAGGTGTGAACACGCCCGGTTTTTTCATTAATCTCGCCCGGCAGCGCGTCCGTATAGGTGCTTTTCAGTTTCGCCAGACTGCGCCAGTCAAGAATGACCCGCGGCAGCTCATGGCCCTCAACCGCCAGCTCCTCCAAAATATCAGCCTTGGTCGACCATGCGCCTTTTGCAGTTTTGCGCCCGCCCGGCAGCGCCAGTCTGCCGAATAGAATGTCCGAAATCTGTTTTGGCGAGCCGAGATTGAAGGTCTCGCCGGCAAGCTTGTGAGCTTTTGCCTCCGACACAGCCATGCGCTGCGCAAAGTCGCCCGACAGACGCGACAAGACGTCCCGGTCAATCTTCACTCCCTCGCGCTCCATCGCGACGGTCACCGGAACCAGCGGGCGCTCCAACGTTTCATAGACGGTGGTTTTACCTTCCGCCGTCAGGCGCGGTTTTAATATTTCATAGAGCCGCAAAGTGATGTCGGCGTCTTCGGCGGCATATTTCGACGCCTCTTTTATCGGAATCTGATCGAAAGTTTTGGCTTTCTTGCCGCTGCCGGCGACATCGGAAAATTTTATCGTGTCGTAATCAAGATGGCGTTTGGCCAACTCATCCATGCCGTTGCCGCCTTTGCCGCAATCAAGCGCGTATGAAATCAGCATCGTGTCATCAATCGGCGCTATGGAAACGCCATATTTCGACAGCACCAGCGCGTCATATTTTATATTCTGGCCGATCTTCAAAATCGACGGGTCTTCAAGCATCGGTTTTAACAGCGCTAGGGCTTTTTCAAGTTTGATTTGCCGGGCCGCGTCTTCATCATCAAGCGCCAACCCGTCGCCGCCATGTCCCAAAGGAACATAACAAGCCTCGCCGGTTTTCGCCGACAGGCACACCCCAACCAGATTGGCGCGCATTGCGTTTAGGCTGTCGGTCTCGGTATCAACCGCGATAACGCCGCGCTCATAGGCCTTGTCGACCCAGGCTTGCAGCCGCACTTCATCAAACACGGTTTCATATTCGCCGCCGCCTGGCGGCGGCGCTGGCGACGCCTCGCCCGTGCTTTCGTCAGCGCCAAGGTCTGCGCTCACCCGCCGCGTTAAGGTGGTGAACTCCATCTCACCCAGAAACGACAGCAGCCGCTCGCGGTCGATTGGGCGCACGCCGAACTGATCGATATTGTCCGTCAGCGGCACGTCGGTTTTGAGCGTTACAAGCCGTTTTGAAAGCCGCGCCTGGTCGGCAAATTCAATCAGGTTTGCCCGGCGCTTGTTCTGTTTAATCTCGCTAGCGCGGGCGAGGAGCGTTTCCAAGTCGCCATATTCAGAAATCAGCTGCGCGGCGGTTTTCACGCCGATGCCTGGCACGCCCGGCACGTTATCGCTGGAATCCCCCGCCAGCGCCTGAATATCGATAACATGGTCGGGGCCGAGGCCAAATTTTTCGACCACTTCGTCAGGGCCGATCAGCTTGTTCTTCATCGGGTCAAACATCGTCGTCTTGTCGCTGACAAGCTGCATCAAGTCTTTGTCGGACGAGACAATCACTGTCTCGCCGCCCTGGCGCTCGACTTCGCGCGCATAGGTCGCAATCAAATCGTCGGCCTCATAACCCTCCATTTCTATGCAAGGCGCATTGAAAGCGCGCGTTGCGTCGCGCACCAGCGCAAATTGCGGGCGCAAATCCTCCGGCGGCGGCGGGCGATTTGCTTTGTATTCAGAATATATTTCGTTGCGGAACGTCTTCGATGAATAATCAAAGATCACCGCAAAATGCGTCGGATCATGCAGATCGACCATATCGGTCAGCAATTTATAAAGCATGTTGGAAAAACCGGAAACCGCGCCGATCGGCATGCCGTCGGATTTGCGCGTCAGCGGCGGCAGCGCATGATAGGCGCGGAAAATATAGGCAGAACCATCAATCAGATAGAGACGGATCGGCGTTTTGGTTTTTGCAGACATTCAGCATCGTTCCTGATCAGGTTGGCTCTCATGAATAGGTGAGACGCGATGAAAGTTCTAGGGAGCAAGCTTTGTAAACTGTCCGGCGCCAATGATGTGCAAAACCGTGCGCTCAAGCCTGGGGAAAAAGCTTTAAGCTTGGGAGCAAAAGCATAAGCGGCGGCGATTTTCTGCTGTGGCGATGGCGCTGGCGAAGGCGGACAGCTCTGCCCTCAGCCGCAGCATTCAATATTGCGGGATAAAATTCAAAATAGCCCGGTGAATTTCAAATTCGATCAATGGTTTTTCGAGGTCGGCAAGACCGCAGCGCGCAAATCCGCAAACTTGCACTCCTTAAAACGCAATCTAGGAACGCACCATGGGAAAACCCGTTTTTATCGCCCGCCAAGCCTCTCACCCGAAAGGCCTTCTGGGCTGGGTCGTCGCACAAATTATGAGCCGCGAGACCGGATGGGAAAATAAGAAGGCCATCGACTTGCTGGACCTCGAACCCGGTCAATCCGTGCTTGATGTCGGCTGCGGCCATGGCGCCTCACTGGAAACACTAGCCGGCCATGTGGAACATGGCCGCGTCGCCGGGATCGACCCATCGGCAGTGATGGTCGGCGTCGCGCAAAACAAAACCCGCTCCAGCACGATCGAAATTGTCCGCAGCGAAGCCCGCGACATGCCGTTTGAGATGGCCGCTTTTGGTGCGGCGATGAGCGTGCATACGATTTACTTCTGGGACGATCCGGTCAAAGAGTTGCGCGAAATACATCGCGTCGTCGCACCACACGGACGGTTTGTTCTCGGCTTTCGCTCATCCCGGGACGAACGCTTCGTCTCCAGTGCGCCGCGCGCGGTCTATCACATCCGTTCACTGGAGGAGGTTGAAGCCCTGCTTGGCGCCGCCGGCTGGATCATTGAAGACATTGCCCACGACCAAGCGCGCGGCGCCTTGTTCCACTGGGCTGCTTGCCGGCCGGGGTGAGGGCTAACCGTTGGTGAGGCTTTAAACGCCTACTCCGCCGCCAGTTTTTGCGGCGCGCGCCTTTCCGCCTTGGTCTCGGCCAGAGCCATGAACTTCGCCACTTTAGGCTGAATTTCCTGGCGCCAGCGCGAGCCGTTGAAGACACCGTAATGGCCAACCGAGGGCTGAACGTAATCAAGCTGCATGTCTTCTGGAATATTCGCACACAGAGCATGGGCGGCCTGGGTCTGGCCGATGCCGGAGATGTCGTCATTCTCGCCTTCAACAGTCATCAGCGCAATATCGGTAATCACCTCAGGCTTCACGATACGGCCGCGATGGATGAACTTTCCTTCCGCGAGCGTGTGGTCCTGGAACACTTCGCGGATCGTTTGCAGATAGAACTCTTCGGTCATATCCATCACCGCGAGATATTCGTCGTAAAACGTGCGGTGTTTTTCCGCGCTGTCGCCGTCATCTTCAACCAGATGCTGGAAATAGTCGTAATGCGCATTCACATGCCGGTCGGAGTTCATCGCCAGGAACGAATAAAGCTGGATAAAGCCCGGATAAACCCGCCGCAACACGCCGGCATAAGGCAGCGGTACGGTGTAAATCATGTTCTGTTCAAACCATGCAAAAGAGCGCTCTTGCGAAATCAGGTTGGGCGTGGTCGGCGACAGCCTGGTGTCGATAGGGCTGCCCATCAAGGTGATTGAGGCCGGACGGTGAGGGTCGTCATCCCCGGCCATCACCGCCGCCGCCGCCAACAGCGCCGGGCCCGGCTGACATACCGCCATCGCATGTACGTTCTTTGTTGGCGAAGATTGGCCGATCATCCGCATAAAGTCGATCAGGTAATCAATATAATCGTTGAGATCAAAACGCCCATTGGCGGCCGGCACGTCGCGCGCATCAACCCAGTCGGTGATGTAGACATCATGCTCGGGCAGCATCGCCTCAACCGTGCCGCGCAACAACGTTGCGTAGTGGCCCGACATCGGCGCAATAATCAAAACCGCCGGTTCCGCGCCGGCTTTGCCGCGGGCTTTTTTCAGCGCCAACGCATCGCGCTTGAAATGCAACAGCGTGCAGAAATCTTTTTTCGCTACCACCTCAATTTTAACTGGCGCATCGACCCCGCCAGTGGTCGTCGCATCAATACCCCATTCCGGTTTCGGGTAACGCCGCATGGTGTTTTCCAAAACATCCAGCGTCGCCGCCGCTGACCGCCCCGCCCAGCTATCGGCCATAGGATTTAAGGGTGAGCGCCAGAATTGGGCGCCGAGCCCGGCGGCGATTCGTGCCGGCGAGACCGCCGCATAGGCAAGTTCATAGGCTGAATAAAGCATGGAGGATTGCCGTCCTTACGCTACTTGATGGCCTTGCTGCATAGCACAAAACCCGTGCGAAGTCTTAAAGGAGGCGGACTATGGGCCCAACCGTCCCGGCAAATCAATCATTTCTAACGCTTTTGCAACATTGTGATTTAGCCGGGCAATGCATTTAAGTAATTGATTTTATTATATTTAATTCTGATTTACCGCTTCGCCTTGATGCTGCGGCGCAAAATTGCGGCAAGTTCCGCCGGGCTGACGCCGCCGACCACGGCATAATGCGGCTGGCCGGCGCGGTCGGCGATATAGAAAAACCGGCCATGCTCCACCGTATATTCAAGCGCGCTGTCCGGCAGGGCGACTTTCTGGGCGAAAAGCTTGTAGCCGGTGCGCGCCGCCTTGGCCGCTTCTACACTGCCGGTGAGCGCGATAATCCGGCCATCAAAGGCGAAATAGTCCGCCAGCACGGCTGGCGTATCGCGCTCGGGGTCAACACTGATAAAGATTGGCGCAATCTCACTGGCGCCCTCGCCCAACTCGTTCAGCGCCGCACTCATCACCCCGACATCGCCGGGGCAAACATCCGGGCAGTGGGTAAAGCCGAAATAGACCAGCATTACCTTACCGGCGAAATCCTTGTCGCTGACTGCCTCGCCGTTTGTATCGATGAGCGCAAAATCGCCGGTGAACTGCTCCGATAACGCCACCACCCCTTGTTGGGGGATTGGCGTTGCCGCCTCGCGGCTGCAGCTCATGATCGTCAGGCTTGCGAGAGCGACGGCAAGAAGGGCGGCAGGGTTACGGGCCATAACGGGCGCTCCATTGAACATTTTTGAGACCTCATGTTTAGACGGCTTCCAATCTTAGGGACAGTCGCGGTAAAAGCGCCGAATGCCGCACGCGCTTGCTGACAGTCAGGCCGCCTTGAACGCCCTTCGCGGACCGGTCCGGCTGCGTACGCTGACCGGGCTGCGATGGCTCGCGGTCGGCGGACAGACCGCGGCCATCATTGGTGTTCATTTCGGGCTTGGCTTTGCAACGCCTCTCGGCCTGGCGCTCGGCGTTATTGCCGCCAGCGCCTGGCTCAACCTGTTTACGCTATTGCGGTTTTCACCGCAGCGGTTTTTGAGCGACCGAGAAGCGGCGGCCTATATCGCCTTCGACATCATTCAACTTTGCGCGCTCCTTGCGCTGACCGGCGGACTTCTCAATCCGTTCTCTGCACTGATCATCGCGCCGGTCACCATCGCTGCGAGCTTTCTGCCATTGCGCCTCACAGTGCTAATCAGCGCGCTAGCTCTCGCCGGCATCAGCTTGCTTGGGCTTTATCATATGCCGTTGCCATGGCGGCCGGGCGAGGCGCTCGCCTTGGCGCCAATTTACAAAGCCGGCGTCTGGGCGGCGCTATCTTTCTCAGTCATGTTCTTTGCCGCCTATGCTCACCGCATCGCAGCAGAGTCACAACAAATGCGCAGCGCGCTCGCCGCAACGCAATTGGTGCTTGGCCGCGAAGAAAAACTCTCCGCACTGGGCGGGCTCGCCGCTGCAGCGGCCCATGAGCTCGGCACGCCGCTGGCCACCATTCAACTGACGGCCAAGGAAATGCTGCGCGAGGCGCCCGAAGACAGCGACATTTATGAAGATGCAGCGCTATTGGTCAGCCAGGCGGAGCGCTGCCGCGATATATTGGGGCGCCTGTCCCGGCGCGGCGATAGCGGCGATGCGATGCATGACCGCATCGAAGTTGTTGCGCTTCTGCGCGAGGCCGCTGCGCCGTTTATCGATCTGCCAAACGGCCCCGAAATCCGTATAGAAACAAACAGTATAGATGGCGCCCCGGAACCTGTTCTCCGCCGCCGTCCGGAAATTATTTACGGCCTTCGCAGCTTCATAGAAAACGCCGCCGGCTTCGCCCATAGCGAGGTCGTCATGACGGCGGAGTGGAGCGCGGATGAGCTATCGATCGCCATTAATGATGACGGTCCGGGCTTTACCCTTGAAATCTTAGCGCGCCTTGGTGAGCCTTATGTCAGCGCCCGCGCCGGCAATCGCCCGCTTATCGGGCATAAAGGCGGCATGGGGCTGGGGTTTTTTATCGCCAAAACCCTGCTTGAAGGCGCCGGCGCTGAAATTGCGTTCCATAACCGCCAATGGGGACAAAAGTCCGAACAAACTGGCGCCAGTGTTTTGGCGCGTTGGTCGATTGACGCCGTTTCCGCCGGCCCCTTTACTTGAAATTACCTGCAAAAACGAGCATTTATGGTCTGAGAAAGACTTGATCCAAGCCAAATGGAAAAACGCCATGACGAGCCTCGATGACGCCCGCGCAGAAGACCGCACCCTGCCGGAAGATGCGACCTTGTTGATCGTCGATGATGACGAACCGTTGCGCAGCCGGCTCGGCCGCGCCATGGAAAAGCGCGGTTTCCAGCCCATTCTCGCCGCCGGCGTTGCCGATGCGGCGGACATTCTGAAACAAATTGCGCCGGCCTTCGCCGTCGTCGATTTGCGGCTGGATGATGGCGACGGTCTGCAAGTGGTCAATCAGATCCATGACAAACGCGAAGACTGCCGCGTTGTCATGCTCACCGGGTATGGCAATATCGCAACCGCGGTCGCCGCGGTTAAAGCCGGCGCCATCGACTATCTGTCAAAACCGGCTGACGCCGACGACGTTGAAAAAGCCCTCCTCGCCAAACCCGGCGCCCGACCGGCGCCGCCGGAAAATCCGATGTCGGCCGATCGCGTCCGCTGGGAGCATATCCAGCGGGTTTATGAGCTTTGCGATCACAATGTTTCCGAAACCGCCCGCCGGCTTGGCATGCATCGGCGCACATTGCAGCGCATCCTCGCCAAACGCGCGCCGCGATAGGCTTAAAGTTAAAAAACAGCGACAAATGTCGCTCCTTCTCACTGCGACCAACCGAACCTCTGCGACGACTAAACGATCCCCCCTTGCTTGACCTTGGCGGCGCTTTTTCCAATGGTAAGCTACCGGAAACGCGCCACCCATTAGCCTGGAGCCATTCAATGCGTATTATCACTGCCGTTCTTGGCGTTGCCTGTCTTATCAGCGCAGCACCCGCCACCGCCGCCGACATCGAGTTGCCATACGATAAGTTTCAACTCGATAACGGTCTCACCGTTGTCGTTCATGAAGACCGCAAAGCGCCGCTGGTTGCGGTATCAATCTGGTATCATGTCGGCTCCAAAGACGAGCCGGACGGCAAAACCGGATTTGCGCATCTGTTTGAACATTTGATGTTCAACGGCTCGGAAAATTATGACGGCGAATGGTTTGAGCCGTTGGAGGAAATCGGCGCCACCGACCTCAACGGCACCACCTGGTTTGATCGCACCAACTACTTCCAGACCGTGCCGACGCCGGGACTGGAACGGGTGTTGTGGATGGAATCCGATCGCATGGGCCACCTTCTCGGCGTTGTCACCAAGGAAAAGCTCGATAATCAGCGCGGCGTTGTGCAAAACGAAAAACGTCAGGGTGACAACCAGCCCTATGGCCGCGCGGAATATTCCGTACTCGCCGGATTGCTGCCCGCCGGCCACCCCTATACGCACTCCACTATCGGCTCGATGGAAGACCTTGACGCGGCCTCGCTCGACGACGTTAAAAATTGGTTCAAGGAATATTATGGCGCCGCGAATACGGTTTTGGTGATCGCCGGCGACATCGATGTGGAGGCCGCGCGTCCGTTGGTGGAGAAATATTTCGGCGATATCGAAGCCGGCCCGCCGCTGACCCAAACCAAAGCCAATGCGCCACAGCTTGCCGTCAACAAGAACGAAGTAATGTATGACCGCGTGCCGCAACCGCGCCTTGATCGCAACTGGGTAGCCCCCGGACGTACAACGCGCGAGGCGGTGTTGATGGATCTCGCAGCGGAAGTCCTCGGCGGCGGCAAAACCTCACGGCTTTACCGCAAGCTGGTTGACGAGTTGCAGCTTGCAACCGCCGCCAACGCCAACAATCAAACGCAAGAGCTGTTGAGTTTTTTTTCCACCACCGTCGACGCCAATAAAGACGCCGACCTCGCGCAGGTTGAGCGCGAAATGGAAAACGTTCTTTCAACCTTTTTGAACAAAGGCCCGACCTCCGCCGAATTGAAACGCGCCAAAACCGGCATCAAGGCAGGCATTATCCGTGGACTTGAAAAAGTTGGCGGCTTTGGCGGCAAGGCCGTCGCCCTGGCGCAGGGCGAGCTTTACGCCGGTGATCCGGGATTTATTGAGACCCAGCTGGACTGGCTGGACGCCGCCTCGCCCGCGGACGTTCTGCACGCGGCGCGCAGTGTGATGAATGCAGGCTATTATCAGCTCAATATTCTTCCCTTCCCGGAATATTCAACGGTAGCCTCAGACCTCGACCGCACCACCGGGCTGCCGGCGGTCACCGATACGCCGGAGCTGATTTTTCCCGAGGTTCACGAGGCGACCTTAAACAACGGCATGAAAGTCGTGCTTGCTGAACGTCACGCCGTACCCGTCGTCCAGATCGCGGTGCAGTTCGACGCCGGTTACGCCGCTGACTCGGTTGAAGGCGGTACGCTCGGCAATGCGTCCTTTACAGGCGCCATGCTTGACGAAGGAACCGCACGGCGGTCGGCGCTCGATATTGCTGAAGAGTTGGAAACCCTTGGCGCAACGCTCGCCTCCAACTCAACGCTCGACACCACTGCAGTCGCCATGTCGGCGCTACAAGAAAACTTGCGCGGATCGCTCGATATTTTAGCTGACGTCATTCGCAATCCGGCTTTTGCGCAAACTGAAATCGACAAGCTGCGCACACGCTGGCTGGCCGGGATTGAACAGGAAAAAGCAAATCCGGTGCAGCTTGCCTTGCGTATGTTGCCGCCGGAAATTTATGGCGCCGGCCATGCTTATGGGGTGCCGTTCACCGGCTCGGGCACGGTGGAATCCATCAAGTCGCTACAACGCACGGACCTGCAGCGCTTCCACCAAACCTGGCTGCGCCCGGACAATGCCACTATCTTCGTGGTCGGCGACGCCTCTATGGAAGAAATCAAACCCCTGCTTGAAAAATCCTTGGGCAATTGGCGCGCGCCTGCCGGCGATATTCCGGCAAAAAATGTCGCCGCTGTTGAGCGCCCCGCCAAAGGCAAAGTCATCATCGTCGACAAGCCCGGATCGCCGCAATCGCTGATCCTCGCTGGCCATGTAGCGCCGCCTTCCAATGCGCCCAATGATGTCGCGATCACGGCGATGAATGACATCATCGGTGGCCAGTTCACGGCGCGGGTGAACATGAACCTGCGCGAAGATAAAGGTTGGGCTTATGGCGCCTATACGTTCTTCCAGGGCGCCAAAGGCCAGCGGCCATGGCTGGTCTACGCGCCGGTCCAAACTGACAAGACCAAGGAATCGCTCGCAGAGCTGGTCAAGGAATTGAACGCATACAAATCAAACCGCCCGGCGACGGCGCGCGAGATTGAGCGGGCAATCCTCAACAACACACGCTCTCTGCCCGGCGCGTTTGAAACCTCAAATGCGGTTATCGGCAGCCTACGGTCGAGCGCGCGCTATGGTCGCGCGTGGGATTATCCGGCTGCACTGACAGGCAAATTCAACGCCCTTAACGCCGATGAGATTTCCAGCGCCGCCGATGAGGTTATCCACCCCGAAAGCCTCGTCTGGGTGATTGTCGGCGACCGCGAAAAAATTGAGGACGGTATTCGCGCGCTCAATCTGGGACCGGTTGAGGTTAAAACCATGTCTGACCTCTGACTGTCGCGGTCATCGATCACGAAAGGGCGTGCCGGGAAACCGTGCGCGCCTTCTTTTTAAGCGCACTGTGTACGCTTTTTAATCTTGCCAAAGACCGAAAGCGACGTTGCGGGGTCGCTTGGCGATAAAAAACCCCTTCGGAGCGGAACAGACCTTTGGCGCGGCCCTGTTTTTGAATTAAGCTAGGGCGTCGCTGGGGTTTTGTAGTTGTAGGGGATTTCATGGCGCGCTCACTGGAACGTTCGGTCAAATTTGTCAGGCCAGGCCGATACATCTTGAACATG
>JAJFGE010000143.1 GCA_021776295.1 Hyphococcus sp. | reverse complement strand
CAAAGCTGAGCCGGCTTCTGTCATGTTCAGCCCGAGTGGAAGGTGTCCAAACCATCTATGATCTCCATATTTGTCAACAAAATACGGTGAATCTGATTTGGACCTTTCACTCAACTCTTATTCCCGGATAGACACTAAGGGCGAGGCTGGACTGTTGCTCGATTTAAGTTATCGTCGGCGCGGCGAATTCACAAACTGTAACCAGCAAGTAACGAAGGCCAAGTTATGAAGATTGTTATTCGATTTGCCATCCTGAGCATTGCCTGCGCAATGGCTACTCAAGTAGCGGCTGCGGATCCGGACGTTTTCCAAGCGCGAAGAGAAGCTCTAATGGAAATGCTGGACGGTAGAGTTGCCGTATTGTATGGCGCGCCGCGCCAAGTTGGCGGTACAACAGAACTGCTGTTTATTCAGGAATCCAATTTCTACTATCTGACCGGCATATCGGAACCCGGCGCCGCTTTAATTCTCGCGCCCGAAGAAAATCGGTACAAGGAAATACTTTATCTACAACCCAGAAATCCTGACAAAGAAAACTGGGACGGCCGACGCGCTCCTCTTGGAGACGCGCTGGAAAAAGCTACGGGATTTCCAGAAGTTCGACGCATCGGCCGGTTGGGAGGCGATCTAACCGCTATTATGCAGCGCAGTAAAAGGGCCGCTTTTCTTGGCCCGATTGTAAGCGCAACAGCTGACATGCCGCCAGCATTGTCGATACTGCGCGATGGCCAGTCAAAAGTTCCCGGAACCAGTCTCGACAATATGGCCGACTTGATACCCGAAATGCGACGTATCAAGGATGCGTATGAGATTGAGCGCATTCAAAAGGCCGTTGACGTAACGGGCAAGGGGCTGGTGGCCGCCATGCAATCTGTCGCGCCAGGCATGCAGGAATTCCAGCTGCAATCGATTGTCGATCACACCTACGAAATGGAGGGTGCGCAATTTCTTGGGTTTTCGACGATTCTGGCCTGGGGACCTAATACGACGGTTTTGCACTACACGAAGAATGACCAGGTGATTCAAGACACCGGCCTTGTACTGATCGACACGGGTGCTGCGTGGGAGCACTACAGTGCAGATGTTACCCGCACAATACCCGCCAGTGGCGCGTTTTCAGATCGGGAGCGGGAACTATACGAATTAGTGCTGAAAGCATCGAACGCGGCGATCAAGAAAGTACGTTCCGGCGCGAACTATTATAACGATGTCCATATGACGGCTAAAAATATCCTCGACGAAGCTGGCTACGGTGAATATTTCATTCACGGCGCCGGTCATTTTGTGGGGTTAGACGTTCACGATGCAGGAAATTATGACTTGCCTCTAAAACCGGGCGTGGTCGTAACCGTCGAACCGGGTATCTATATTCCGGAAGAGGGCATCGGTATTCGTATTGAGGATGTTGTGCTGGTTACCAAGGGAGGTCCAGTCATACTCTCAAAGCGCATCCCGCGAACTATTGAAGAAATTGAAAGCGTAATGGCAAAATAGCGCCTTGCGAGCTGGACAGAGCGAAACTTTAGTTTGAGTTTGAAAGACTAAGTGAATACTCACTTTCGTGGATTTTTTTGTGCTTACGAAACCGGCTTGTTAAACACGCTGGCTTTGGTGAGGAAGGAAACTACCTCGCCGCCGGGCTCTAACCCGGCATCCGCAAACAACTCGCCAAGGCGAGCACGGCAATAGCTGTCATAATAGGGCTCGTGAAAGCCGCGCGGAAAGTTTTCCAATAAAATATCAAGGCCGGGCTCATCGCCATATTGAATGGTGTCGGTAAGGATCAGGGCGCCGCCGGGTTTTATGAGGCGGGCGATTTCCGCCGCCACCGTACGGCGCACCTTCGGCGGCAATTCGTGAAACAGGTAGACCGCTGTCACCACATCATAGGCGCCGCTGTCCAGCCCGGTCGCCTCGGCGTTGGCCTCAACATAGCGCACGTCGCTCCAGCGGCCGAGACTGGCGCGCGCCTTGCCGATATAGGCCGGCGACAAATCCAGCGCCGTGACGGGCAATTGCGGCCAGTTTTCTTTCACGCCTTGCAGGTAGCGCCCGCCGCCGCAACCAATATCCAGCAAAGCCGCGGACGCGACATCCTTGCCGCGCAAGCTTTCGCCGATCAGCGGCAGGCTCGCCCGGCGCATCGGCCCGGCCGCGCCCGTGAACAGGGTTTCCACCTGCATGTCATAGCGCTCGGCCGACGCCGAGGTCAGCCAGCCATCGCTCTGGTAGTGAAAGTTTTGCAAAAAATAGCGCGGATATTTTTCCGTATTCGTCCGTGTCAAGACTTCCGAATGGCCGCGCGCATGCTTGCGGCGCGCGACTATTTTGGAATCGCGAATATAGTCGCGGCTCAGCTTTATCAGGCCCGGCAGTGACGGCAGCCGACGCAACTCAGCCGGCATCCGGTAGCGGCCGGCTTCGATATTCTTCCAGTCGTGACGAAAAGCGGCGCGAAAAGCATCCTTCAGGCGTTGGCGGTCGAGCGGTAAAAACTCCTCCGCATAGGGCGCCTCTCCCGGTTCGGTGAGCGGGCCCATCAACCGGCGGCCAGCGGCGTAATGGCCGGTATACCAGACAATTCTCGCCGCCTGGGCGCTGACATAAGCAGCGCGTTTGGCGCCATTGGCGATCATGGTGTTTAGCGGCGCCATAGTTAGCCTCCGAATTACTCAGCTAACCTGCCCATGAATGCGCCGCTGTTCAAGCGCCAACACCCGCGACAGCTTGGCGTTGACGCCATAAAAAAGCGGGCGCCAATCCGGGCGCCCGCCTTGCACTTCCCCCCCCTCTAGCGACGATAATAGGACACCGCCGGATCCGGGCGGCCGACGTAGCAGCTGAACCGGAAATCGCGCTGGCGCCAAATATCGAGCGTGCGATAAGCCTCCCCCGGATTGGGGAACACGGCGAGGCTGTAGCGGCCATCGGGCAGATCTTCGATGATCTTCCATTTGCCGCGATCCTTGACCACACGCGAACCCGCCGGGTTGATAGGCGTGCAATCGTCGCCGCCATAGGCGCCGGCCGGCGCCGAGCCCGCGGACAGGAAATACATCGCAGACGGGTTCGGCCGGCCAACGAAGCACACCTGATCGAGCCGGTAGTGACGCACCAGCGCTAATGTCAAGTTGGCTTCCCGGCGATTGTCGCCGGCTGTGATAATCTGATGCGTCCGCCCATCGGCAAGCCGTTCGTCCAAACGCCAGGCGCCGCCCTGGCGCGAGACTGAAACGGCGTCAGGATCGAAGTAGACACAGTCTTCATTTGCATAAAGACCATTAACGCCGGAAATATCCAAGGCCGACAGCGCGGCGCGCTGACCGATCGCGGCGCCGGGCGTTAACACCTCTATGGTCGTCATCTTCGTGCCATCGGGGTTGTCTTTGCCAAACGCGGTTCGCCCATAATGCATCACCGAGCCATAATCGTAATTGGCGATATCGACGCCGTCGCTGACATGACGGTCGAAATTGCCGCCTTTGCCGCTGATAATATTACCCCGCAGGATGCGTACGAAACTATTGCGGTCCTCGCGGCTTTGCTCGTGCCATATCCCCGCCGCATGCAGGAATTCATGGGCGATAGACCCCGGCGGGCACCAGCCGGGGGTATCCCAGCCTTTGATTTTGACTTCCTGTTTTCCGCCCTTGCGACCGACTTTTGATGAGCACCCCTTATCGACCCGCTTGACGCGGACATAATCGCTTTCGCCGGCGCGCGGTTTTAAAATCAGGTTGGTCGGTCCATCAATAAGCGCGATGCCGTCGAGGATCGCCTGGCGTTCGTCGGCCGGAAAGGCGCTGTCGATTTCGTAAGGGATGACGCCGCCGGGCCAGAGATAATTCTCGCCCGAACGCCGGACCAGCGGCGATTGCACCGAACACACCTCGCCGCGGCAGCTGCGCCGTTCGGCGCTTGCGCTCATCATCTCATCGTGACGGCCAAGGATGATATCGCCTTCGGTCACCGCCAGCCCGTCGATAATCTCGTAATTGATATCAACCGTCTCACCTTTGCCGGCGAGTTTATAAGCAACGCTCGCCCGCGGACCCGAACGATCTGGCGCATAGGCCTCCACTTCAACGCGGCGCGGGATAAGCACGCCGGGGTCGATGATGACGCCGCCGGGGGCGCCCAAAATAACCGGCCCCGTGGGCAGCGTTACGTTCGGCGTGGTCGGTTGCGGCGCGACAACCACCGAGCCGAGCGGCGGCGCTGGGGTCGGCTCAACAGGCCGCGGTACAACAATGGTTGGCGTCAGCGCGCCGCCGCGCGACAGCGCCACGACGCCAAAGCCGGCGTCCGTCAGCGCGCCATTGCGCGTACACCGCACCATCACCGCGCCGCCGCCCCAGCTCTCCGGCCAGCAATGGGCGCGGGTCAAAATCGCCGCGACCTGAACATGGCCGCCAGGATTGGCCTCCGGCCCGACCACGACCCGGTAGCGGCCTTGCGAAATCCGTTGCACGCTTTGCGCGGAACCATCGCTGGCGAGCCCGTGTTCAATACCAAGCTCGCCGTCAAGCGCGACATTAAACGCCAACGACATACGCGCCACCCCCTCGCGCAACAACAACACTGACGAACGCGCATCAACCAGCGTCTCGCTGGGATTAATACACGTCACCTGAACCCGCCCACGGGTGTTCAACGTCACATTGCAGCGCGCCGATGTCGCGTAACCGGTCGCCAATGCGATACGACGGTTACGGACATTCGTCGCAAGATTGACTTTGTAGTTGCCCGCAATGGTGCGCGTGACATTCATATCGCCCGGGCCGAAACGATAGCCGGCCGCCGCACTGTAGCTTGCCGCGCTGGCATTGTTGAGCCAGGCATAAGCAATTTGAGCTTCCTCACCCGCCGCCGCCTTGATCGCCAGAATGACAAATCGCCGATCCGCCGGCGCGCCCGCAGCGTTATAGCACAGCACATTAACGCTGCCATTATTCCAGCCTTGCGCGTTGCAATAGCCGGCGTCAGCGCCATACAGCTGCACCTGAACATTAGCGCCCGGCCCGGCGACACGGCCAAAGGCGACGCTGTAGCGCCCCAGCGACCGCCGGGAAATCTGCACCGGCTGGCCAGCGTTAAAAACGTAATTTGAATCCGGCGTATAAGTCGCGCTCGCCGGCCGGTTGGCCCAGGCATAAGCGATGTCGGCGCCATAAGCGTTGGTTGCGCCCACACCGATTATCGCCGGCAGCGCCAATGCAACCGCAATGGAGGTTGAAAATTTTACAGTAATAGCCTGTCTCCCCGCAATAGAGCATTTCCGGATAAGTATGACGCGGTTATCCGATAGAAATGCGACAAACAAAGAATCTAGAGCAAATCCGTGATTCAATTTAACTCGGATTTGCTCTAGGCCGGAGACGGTCCGCCGTCTTATTGGCGCGCCGCCCGCTGGCGCGTGATGGAAGAAGGCTAGAACAAGATTGCGCACATTCAAAGCGCTTGTTTGGATGATTTGTGCGACCAATTGGGATGCTAAAAAGAGCTGTAAAATCAGATGCCTGACGGAAGGCGCGTCATGAGAATGCGACGCATTGAGCAATTATTCATCGCCAGTGACGGCCAGTTTTTCCTATATTCCCTATGCGGACTTAATCGCGCCGAGCAAAAATTCCATATTGCCGCCGCCGCCGCTGATCGGGCTTTTCATATAACCGGTCAAGCGCCATCCGGGTTGGGCGGCCAGCCATTCGCCAATCGACTGGGCCACGCCAACCGAGTTCTCAATCCCCGGTTTTACGATCCCACCTTTGCCAATCTGTGAACGCCCGACTTCAAATTGCGGCTTGACCAACGCGACGAGGCGCGCGCCGGCAGCACCAAGCGCCAATGCCGGCGGCAACGCCTTCTTTAAGGATATGAAACTGACATCGCAGACAATGATATCGACAGGCTCGCCAATCCACGCTGGCGATAAGTCCTTGGCGTGGGTTTGTTGCAGATCAACCACCCGCGGATCGGCCGCGATTTTGGCGTCCAGCTGCCCGGTTCCGACATCGACCGCATAGATTTTCGCAGCCCCGCGCCGCAACAGGACATCGCTGAAGCCGCCGGTCGAAGCGCCAAGATCGAGGCAGATTTTTCCGGCCGGATCGATTTCCATCGCCCGCAGCGCTGCGGCGACTTTGACGCCGCCGCGCGAGACGTAAGGGTGAACCTCGCCGTCAATCTCGACGCTCACGCCGGGCGCGACCTTTACCGAAGATTTTTGAGCAACCGCGCCGCCGATGCGCACCAGTCCCGCACCGATAGCCGCTTGCGCCCGCGCCCGGCTTTGAAACCGGCCAGTATTGACAAGATATTGATCAAGCCGCGTCATCACATAAGGCCATAGGCGCCGGTGCTGCGCTCTAAGGCGACGCACCTAGCCCCGCAGATTGACAATCTCCGCCGACATGCCCAAAGCCTCACGCGCCCGCGCAGCGATATGCGCCGCATTCAAGCGCGCCTCATCATACATTTTCGCCGGCGCGTCATGGTCCTGGAATATATCCGGCAACGTCATGGTGCGGATTTTCAGCCCCGTATCGAGGGCGCCCTGATCAGCGAGATAATGCAGCACAAAGGCGCCGAAACCGCCGCACGAGCCTTCCTCGACCGTGATCAGCACTTCATGATGGCGCACCAGCTGCATTACCAGCTCATGGTCAATCGGCTTGGCGAAGCGTGCATCAGCAACCGTCGTCGACAGGCCCTGCGCCTCCAGCATGTCCGCTGCTTTCAAAGTTTCAGGCAGCCGTCCGCCATAGGCGAGCAGCGCAACCTTGGTTCCTTCGCGGACGATGCGGCCTTTGCCAATCTCAAGCAGCTGGCCGATGTCCGGCAGATCGACGCCAACGCCCTCGCCGCGCGGATAACGAAACGCTATCGGGCCCTCATCATAAGCGACCGCGGTCGATGTCATGCGCACCAGCTCCGCCTCGTCGCCCGCCGCCATCAAAACCATGTTTGGCAGGCAGCCAAGATAGGCGACATCAAAAGCGCCCGCATGGGTCGCCCCGTCGGCGCCGACCAGCCCCGAGCGGTCCATGGCAAACCGCACCGGCAGGTTTTGCAGCGCAATGTCGTGCACCACGCTGTCATAGGCGCGCTGCAGGAAGGTTGAATAAATCGCTGCAAACGGCTTCATCCCGTCAGCCGCCAGCCCGCCGGCGAAAGTCACCGCATGCTGCTCGGCGATGCCGACATCATAACAACGCTCCGGATAGACCTCGGCAAACATATCGAGCGAGGTGCCGGACGGCATCGCCGCGGTGACGCCGACAATCGTGTCGTCGCGCTCGGCTTCCTTAATCAGCGTATTGGCGAATACTTTCTGATAGGCCGGCGCATTGGGCGTGCCTTTTTTCTGCTTGCCGGAAACCACGTCAAACTTCGCAACGCCGTGATATTTGTCCGCCGACTCCTCCGCCGGCGGATATCCTGCGCCCTTGCGGGTGACGACATGGACCAGCACCGGACCGTCTTTCATGTCGCGGACATTTTCAAGCACCGGGATCAGCTGGTCGAGGTTATGGCCGTCAATCGGCCCGACATAGTAAAACCCAAGCTCTTCAAACAAAGTCCCGCCGGAAACCATGCCGCGGCTATATTCTTCGGCCTTGGCGATCTGCTTATAGACCGCATTGGGCAGGCGTTTGGCGAGCTGTTTGCCGAATGAGCGAAAGCCCTGATAGACGCCGGACGACGAGGCTCTGGCGAGATAGGCGCTCATCGCGCCGACCGGCGGGGCGATAGACATGTCGTTGTCGTTGAGAATGACCACCAGCATCGAGCCGAGATGGCCGGCATTATCGAGGCCCTCATAAGCCATGCCGCCGGACATCGAGCCGTCGCCAATGACGGCGATGGCGGTGGCGTTCTCGCCCTGTAGTTTTGAGGCTTCGGCAAAGCCGGTGGCCGCGGAAATCGAGGTCGCGGCATGCGCGGCGCCGAACGGGTCGTATTCGCTTTCGGTGCGCTTGGTGAACCCGGACAGCCCGCCGCCCTGGCGCAGTGTGCGAATGCGGTCGCGCCGGCCGGTGAGGATTTTGTGCGGGTAGCATTGATGGCCGACGTCAAACACCAGCTTGTCGTCCGGCGTGTTGAACACATAATGGATCGCCGTGGTCAGCTCGACGACGCCTAGCCCGGACCCGAGGTGTCCGCCGGTCTGCGAGACCGCGTCAATCATCTCCGCGCGCAACTCATCAGCGAGCTGGCGCAACTGGCTTTTCTCCAGCATTCTAAGATCGGCCGGATAGGTGATAGTATCCAAAAGCGGCGTTTCAACAGCCATGGGAAATCCCCTTAACATTCTCATCTAGGCCCGCGCAGGCCCGTGTGTCAGACAGCGCAACACCGCACGGTGGCTGATTGTTTTAGCGCCTCGCCTGAAATTCTCCACCCCTTTTGGGGTGAAATCGCGGCAAGTTGAGGGCGTTGTGACGATTTGTTAGCGCCGGCCATGCTTTTGAGCGGAGCGTTGCGCAAAAGTCGCGCTGTAACCAGTCCTTTTCAACCCATGGATTTGCCTGCATGACAGTGAAGTCCAATCGGGGGCGACCCGCAGTGCGGCAAACAAAACGACGGAAGAGCGTAAACAGATGACCAACCCGTTTTCACAAAAACTTTGCATCATCACCGGCGCCGGTTCGGGGATTGGCCGGGCTTTGGCGCTGGATCTGGCGGCGCGCGGCGCGGCGCTGGCGCTTTCGGATATCGATGCGGCGGGGCTGGAGGAAACCAAGCGGCTGATCGGCGAGCCGCCGACCAACCGCATCCGGTTTGACCGGCTCGATGTGGCTGACGCTGCGGCGATTACGGATTATGCCGAGACTATCCGCACCAGCCTTGGCGCCGCCGACTATCTCTTCAACGTCGCGGGGCTCACCCGCATCGGCTCGTTTAAAGCCTCGCCGCTGTCCTCGTTTGAGCAAATTATGGACGTCAACTTCTGGGGCGTGGTGCGGCTGGCGAAGGCCTTCCTGCCGCAGCTAATCGAGACCAAAGGCGGGCTGGTCAATATCTCCAGCCTGTTCGGGTTGATCGGCTATCCTGGCCAGACCCACTATTGCGCTTCAAAATTCGCCGTACGCGGGTTTTCTGAAGCACTTAGCGTCGAGCTAAAAGACCAGGGCGTCGCCGTCACTTCATTTCACCCCGGCGGCGTCGCCACTAATATCGTGCGCAATGCAACGGTCGATGTCTTACCCGACACGATAGGCGACCGCAGCGAGGCGGAAGCCAATTTCGACAAGGCGGCGATCACCAGCGCGGCAAAAGCGGCCGCCATCATCCTTAATGGCGCGGCGAAGAAAAAACGCCGCGTCATTGTCGGGCGCGACGCCAAATTTATTTCTTTTGTGCAGCGGCTGTTTCCGCAGAGCTATGCAAAGCTGCTGCAACGCGTCACCCCGATTACGGGGAACTAACCCCGGCCAGAAAGTAATCGCTTTGAAAACCCTAAGGCGTCAAGCCATCGGGATACGGAACGCTGTAAAGTCCTTTGGAATCATGCCCGACGGTCGCGAGATATAGCTCCGCCCGGCCAGGGATGACGACGGATATCTCAGTCAGGACCGAGCCGTCATGCTCTGAGTAAAACAGCGGCTGGCGCCCATCCGGGCTGAGCGCCAAAAAGCTTGTCGCCCGGCCTGATGGCATCAGATTGTAGGGCAGGCGCAGCAATAACGGCTTGATCCATGGGTTTTGATGAATCCAGTCGATCACCGGCGAGCGTTGTTTAATGATCCCGACCCAAATCCGGCCCGCGCCATCACGGTCGAGGCCGTCGGGCATGCCGGGCAGGTTTTCCCAAACCGTTTCATGGCGTCCCGCCTTCGCGCCGCCGGTAAAAATCCGCACCAGCTTGAACTTGACGGTCTCGTTGACAAGAAGGCTGTCTTCTACGCCGCCGGCGGGATTATCTTCGACCAGAATGCCGTCGGGAAAAGTAAAGTTTTGCGCGACCAGGCTAACTTCATCCGTATCCATGTCATATCGCCAGATATAACCATTGCGTCCCAGCGCAATCGCCTCGCGATAGGTTCCCGCCCCGCCCATGCTGGGATTGTCATAGGCGAAAGGTTCGGTGAAATAGATCCGCCGGCCGTCAGCGCTGACATCAAGATCGTTGCAAAACGCTACCGGCCGGGAATTCTCCGCGCTCACCTCACCTCGCCGCAACCGCGGCCCGCCATCGCGCAAATACACCACCGCCGCGCCGCCCGGCGCCGGCGCCTGCGGCACATCGAGGACCAGCGGCGTCACCGCTTTGGCGTCAACATCCAGCTGATAGAGACCAACCCGGTCCGATGCCGGGTAATTGGCGCCATAAAGCCGCGAGGCGCAGAAATAGATCAGCCGATCATTGTCCGGCGCAATCCGGGCGCCAGCCGGCATCATCGGCGCATCAACGAAGCGCGCCGCAACGCCGGCGTCCAGATCAACTTCCCAAAACCATCCGTCTACGGCCGTTACATAGGCCCGGCTCTCGGCAGCGTTCAACACCACCTCGTCATAGGCAGGCAGCGTCAACGCTATGCGCTCAGTATTCAATGAAATATAATCGTTTGAAGACGTTATCGCGTCGAGCGATGCGGGCGGCGCGGCAAAATCATGGCCTTCGCCAACCATAATCGCGGCAGGCGGCGCACTGACCAGCCACCAGCCTCCAAACAGTCCGACCAATACAGCAATAGTAAGAACCGCTATGCGCATGCCATGCCCCCATGCGCCAAGTGTTAATCGAAACGCGCTGCTTGCGTCGCCGGTTTTCCATCCCCTCCAACGACAATCTTTTCGATCTTTTCCTGCGCCGATTTCAGCTTCGCCTCGCAATGGGCCTTCAGCGCCGCGCCGCGCTCATAAAGCTCAATCGAGGCTTCCAGCTCCGCCGCACCGCTTTCCAGCTTGCGGACAATCTCCTCAAGCTCGCCAAGCGCTTTTTCGAAGGACAGGGTTTTGATGTCGTCGGGTTTTTTAGCCATATGGCCTTTTGCGATAGAGGGCGGTATTTTGCAAGCGGCCCTTAGCCCGCGCCCGAAATCCCCGCCAGCGCATCGTCTACGGCGGCGCGCAACGCCGCTTCGTCGAAGCCGGCGCGGACCATCACCCTGAGGCCGAGATAGGCGGTGAGCAGACCGGCGGCTTTTTGTCTTATGTCGGCGGACGCGGCCTCGCCATCCACGCCTAACGCTTGTTCAAACGTCGCCCGCATCGCCTCCATGCCGTGCATCGCCGCCGCGCGCACGCGCGCGTCGCGATGCGCCTGGTCGATGCTGACATTACAGAAAAAACACCCGCGCCGGTCGCCGGCGACGGCGATGTCGACCACCCGGCCAAAAAGCCGCGCAAATCTCGCCCGCGCTGGCAGGTTATCATCTGCGCCATCGCCCGCCTCAACGCCAAGCAAGACGCCCGCAGCGGTCGCCTCATGGGCCGAATAATGGTCAACCGCCTTCAGATACATGCCGCGTTTGTCGCCATAAAGACGGTAAAGGCTCTGTTTGTTGAGGCCGGTCGCCTGTTCGATATCGCGCAGCGATGTCGCATCATAGCCGCCGCGCCAGAACGCTTCCTTGATCGCCGTCAGCGCCTCATCGGGCTCAAATCCTCTTGGCCTTGCCATGGTTGCAGCCCTCGCGCTTTTGTTACCGATTAGTCAAATATAAATTATTGACGGACCGTTCCGTAACATTATATGCAGCTCCGCCGCACCGGTCAAGGCGCGGCGAGAAGGCCTTTCGGAGCGATGCCCAATCCCCCAGGGCGCCGCTTCGAACGGTCGTCACCAAAAACACTAAGTGGGCGGACAAAAACCGCCCGGAGAAAAGGAGAGTAAAATGTCAAGACTGAGACAAATAACCGACCAGGACGCCAGCCCCGCGGCGGCGGAACTGTTCGGCGCCATCAAAGCGAAAGTCGGCGCCGCGCCGAACCTTTATCGCGTACTCGCGAACCAGCCGGCGGCGTTAAAAGGACTTTTGAGTCTGAATGAAAGTTTGGACGAAGGCGAATTTGACGCCGCGACCAGAGACGCGATTGCACTGGCGGTTGCCGGCGCTAATGGATGTGACTATTGCGCATCCGCCCACACCGCGATTTCCAAAAGCCTCAAAGTCGAGGCTGCGGAAATTGAAGCCCGCCTCATCGGCAAATCATCGGACGCCAAGTTACAGGCGATTTTAACTTTCGCGCTCACGGTGGTCAAAAAACGCGGCTTTGTCAGCGACGACGATCTGGCGCTCGCCCGCGAAGCTGGCCTTGATGACGCGCAAATTGTCGAGACCATCGCCAATGTTGTCGCCAACATCTTCACCAACTACATCAATCATGTCGCCCATACCGACATTGATTTCCCGGTTGTTTTAACGAAAGCCGCGTAGTTGTTCCGTGTCAGGACGGCGCCGCAATCGGCTGTCCTGACACGCGCAGCCCCTTATTCCGCCCCATTGACCTCGCGTCATAACCCAATAAACCCCGCATCATGAAAAAGTTCGATGTGGCGATTGTCGGCGCCGGCGCTGCGGGGTTGATGTGTGCGATTGAGGCGGGCCGGCGCGGGCGGCGCGTGTTGCTCATCGACCACGCCTCAGCGCCCGGCGAGAAAATCCGGATTTCCGGCGGCGGGCGGTGTAATTTCACCAATACCGGCGCCGGTCCCGGTAATTTTCTGTCGCAAAATCCGCATTTTTGTAAGTCCGCGCTAATCCGATACACCGCCGCTGACTTTATCGCCAAACTCGACAGCCACACCATCGCCTGGCATGAAAAAACCCTTGGGCAACTGTTTTGTGATCGCTCGGCAATACAGATTGTTACGATGCTGACGGATGAATGTCGCGAGGCCGGCGTTGATTTGCGCTTGTCGGTGACGGTTGAAGCGGTTGAAAAAGTCGGGAGCGAGTTTCAACTTGCGACTACCAATGGCCAGTTTGAATGCGACGCACTGGTGATCGCCACGGGCGGTAAATCAATCCCGAAAATGGGCGCGACGGACTTCGCCTATCGCATCGCCGAACAATTTGGCCTCAAACTTGTCGCGACAAGGCCCGCTCTGGTCGCGCTGTTATTTGCGCAGGACTTGCTTGATCAGACCAAAGCGCTCGCCGGCGTCTGCGTACAGGCGCAGGTCAAATGCGACGGGACGGCGTTTCGCGAGGCAGTGTTGTTCACCCATCGCGGTGTTTCCGGGCCGGCCATATTGCAAATCTCGTCTTACTGGCGCGAGGGCGAGGCGATAGAAATCGATCTCGCGCCCGATATCGATGTGTTTAAAACATTATGCGATGCGCGCCAGACCCGCGGCAAACTCGCTCCGCATACGGTGCTATCGGATAGCCTCCCAAAACGCCTGGCTGAAGCGATCGCAGCGCGCGCAAATATCGGCGGCAAAATTGGCGAGCATTCCGATATGCGCCTCAAAGCCCTCGCCGATGCGGCGCATCACTGGCGCGTCACACCAGCGGGCTCGGAAGGCTACCGCACCGCGGAAGTCACGCTGGGCGGCATCGATACGCAAGGCCTCTCCTCCAAGACAATGGAGGCGCACAACACGCCCGGCCTCTATTTCATCGGCGAAGCCGTAGACGTTACCGGCTGGCTCGGCGGCTATAATTTCCAATGGGCCTGGTCAAGCGGCTGGGCCGCCGGGCAGGTAGCGTAACGCCCTACTCAACCGCCGCCTTCTCCGGCGCACCTGGCGCTTCATATATCCGCCAGGACCAATAGCGGTTGCCGCCGGCTCTGCTGGTTTGCAACCAGCCTTCGCGGCGCAGGCGCCGGTCTATCATCCAGTTGAGATAGCCGTGGGCGCAGAGCAACACGTCGCCGTCATGAGCGTGGCGCGACAGCCTTGCGGTAATGTTCCGTACACGGTCCCAGGCCTCAAAATGGGTTTCAACGCCGCCGGGGGCATAGCCTAAAAACCAGAATGTGCGTGAGATGACGCCCCATGCGGTTGGGTGCAGCTTTAAAAATGACGGCGCCGGCGGCGGCGGCAACGGCGCTTCGACAAATAGGGGATCGGCCGGCGCCTCTCGGTTGCCGCCGGTCGCCTGGTGCGCGGTCTCTATCGAGCGTGGCAGTGTTGATGACAGGATCGTATGCGCCGCGCCCGCCAGATCAATCAGCCCTTGCGGCGAGCGCTCATCGGGGTGCAACCCGGCGCGGTCGTAACGCATCCACCAGTCGCCAAATTCCGCCGCCGTGATCTTCAAATCACGCGAGAGGTCTGGGCGTCCGTGGCGCACAGTGATAATCCGGCCCGTCATAAACTCTATTCAGCTCCCGAGCGTGATCAGGAAAAGTGGGTACCGGTTTTCCGGTTCGATCACGCGACCACAAAGACCCTAGAGCTGGATCTCACTCAACGAAAAGCGATCCAGCTCTAGGGGAGCGCTTTATGGCGCAGTTTTTAAGCTGCTATCAAGGCTTTAACATGGGCGGCCGCGCTTGCCGCCAGCGCCGTGAGCTCATAGCCGCCCTCCAGCACCGAAACCAGACGCCCGCCGGCTTTGTCCTTCGCAATCGCCGCAATCTCGGCGGTGACCCAGCTAAAGTCAGCCTCATTGAGCTTGAGCCGGCCGACCGGGTCGGCGTGATGGGCGTCAAACCCGGCGGAAATGATGATGCAATCGGGGCCGAAGTCGGACAGCGCCGGCAGAAGTATTTCTCCCCAGGCGCGACGGAACGCCTCGCTCCCCGCGCCGGTCGCCAGCGGCGCATTGATAATATTGTCGAAGGCGCCGCGGTCTTCAACCCTGCCGGTGCCCGGATATTGCGGCCATTCATGCGACGAGGCGTAGAATGCATTTTCATCATCCCAGAACGCCGCTTGCGTGCCGTTGCCGTGATGCACATCAAAGTCGAGCACGGCGACGCGTTTGGCGTCATGCGCGCGGGCATGGATGGCGGCGATGGCGGCGGTGTTGAACAGGCAAAACCCCATCGCCCGCTGCGGCTCGGCATGATGGCCCGGCGGTCGCGACGCAACGAAAGCGTTTTGCACGTCGCCGGCAAACACCGCATCGACGCCCGCGCAGGCGCCGCCGACAGCGCGCAACGCCGCCTCCAGCGAGGACGGCCCCATAAAGGTGTCGGCGTCAAGTTGCGCCAGCCCGGATTTGGGCGCGGCTTGTTCTATCGCCAGCCAGTAGCTTTCAGAATGCACAAGTTCAACCTGCTCGCGCGTCGCCAGCGGCGGCCGGCGCCGGTCCAGCGATGCAAATTCCTCCGCCTGCAAAGCTTGGTCAACCGCCGCATAGCGACCGGCATGTTCCACATGACCGGGCGGAACTTCATGGCGCTGAAAGACGGGATGGGAGAACAGCAATGTGGTCATTGCTTTACCTATCGCTGATCTCAGCCCATCGGGCAAGACGCGCCTTTCGGTGTGCGCCAAGCTCGACCGCCGCTGCGGCCCGGTCTATAATGCGCCCTTATATGTGGGGCAAATTAGGGTGCGATTTCCGGCTATGAAAAAATTCTCGATTATTATCGCCGGCGGGCTCGCGGCGCTGGTGTTGGTTATGGTTGCGCGCACGGCTGTGATCGGCGGCAGCTCTGAAACCGCTATCACGGGCGCGGGCTTCACCGTTTATGACGGCGACGCGATTGCTGCGCGGCTTGGGGCTGCGATCCGGCTACAGACGGTATCCAAAAGCCTTGAAGCGACACCCGACGCCCAGGCTTTTGCCGGGATTGCGCAATTCTTAAGCGAGACTTATCCGGCGGCGCATGCGGTGATGGAGCGCGAAGTGGTTGGCGATTATTCGCTGGTCTATAAATGGCCAGGTACGGATAATAGCGCGGACGCCAAGGCGCAAAAACCGATCGGCTTTATCGCCCATCTTGATGTCGTCCCGGTTGAGACGGGTACGGAAGAGGAATGGACGCGGCCGCCGTTTTCCGGCGCCGTTTATGACGGCTCGGTCTGGGGCCGCGGCGCGCTTGACAATAAAGGCCAGGTTATCGCGCTGATGGAAGCGACTGAGCGACTTGCAAGCGAGGGTTTCACGCCGGCGCGCGATATTTATTTCCTGTTCGGCCACGACGAAGAGCTTGGCGGCGGCAATGGCGCGGGCGCAATCGCCAGCCATCTGAAGGACCGCGGCGTCAGCCTCGCCTGGACTGTTGATGAGGGCTCGGGCCTGGCGCAAGGAATTGTTCCGGGGATTGAAAAACCGGTCGCCCTCATCTCCACCGCCGAAAAGGGCTCAGTGACGTTGCGTTTTACTGCCCGCGGTCAGGGTGGTCATTCCTCAACCCCGGCGCCGGACACCGCCGTTAGCATTCTCGCGCGCGCCGTCCTTGCGGTGACTGACAATCCCCACCCCTTAAAGCTCGACGATAATGTGATTGCATTCTTACATGCGCTGGCCGGCGAAATGGAGTTTTCCCGCCGCCTGGTGATGACCAATCTGTGGCTCACCGGACCGCTGGTGAAAGGCCAGTTGAAGGGCGATGCGCTGACGGCCGCGTCGCTGCATACAACGACGGCGCCGACAATCATCCGCGGCGGGGAGAAGTCAAATATCCTGCCGCAGCAGGCGGTTGCGATTGTCAATTACCGCATCCACCCGCGCGACAATGTTGAGGCGGTGCGCGACCGGGCGGTGAAGCTGATCAATGATGACCGGGTCACGGTCGAGATCGCCGGCGGGCGCGAGCCGAGCCCGCAATCTTCAGCAACGGGCGAAGGCTATCGCGCTATCGTAGAAACCAGCATAGTGATATTCGGCGATATCGTCACTGCCCCGGCGCTCACCCTTCAGGGTACGGACAGCCGCCATTATGCCAACATCGCCGACGACAATTACCGCTTCACGCCGTTCGTTTATACGCCCGATGATTTGCAGCGCATTCACGGCACCGACGAGCGGGTGAAGATTGAAAACCTCAGCCGTGCGGCGGCCTGGTATGAGGCGCTGATGCGCCGGACGGCGGGCTGAGCAAAAAGCACTGTCGCCTCGCTTAAGCCAGCGGCCACCCCTCCGGGCGAGGCTCGACGACTTCAACCGCATCGCCAATTTTGATCTCGCCGTGATTGCGCGGAACCGCATTCCAGCCGAACAGGCCCCCGGGAAGGCCTGGATGCGCCGAGCGGCGGATTTTGCCAAGGCTTTTGAGTGGCTCTTTACCCATGCTGGCGCCCGTCGCCTGATCTTTTGTCGTCACCACACAGCGCACGCAAGGCTTGACGAGATCAATCACAACATCGCCGATCCTTATCGCTTTCCAATAATCCTCCGCCCACAGCCTATCAGCGTCGATGACGATGTTGGGGCGAAACCGCTCCATGCCGACGGGCGCGCCGGCATTACGGGCAATCTCCTGGTTCAACGCTTCCAGCGACTGCGTGGTGGCGATTAAAAACGGATAACCATCGGCAAAGCTCACCGGTGCGGGCGCGCCCCAGCGCCCGGAGGTGTCGCGTGCGGCAGCGGCGTCCATAAAGTAAAACCGCGCGCTCCGCCCGAGCACATCCGACAACCACGCCTCGGCGTCAGCGCCCGCATGCAACGCTTCGACCCGGTCGTCCCAAATCGTAACGCTGCGCCGCTCGCCACCCACTGGTGTGGCGACGTTAAACGCGCCGCGACCCACGAACGACAGAACCAAGCCCTCCTCATCGGGCTTCGCCACCAATTGCGCCAGAGCCGGGCAGTCTCGCTGGGTCAGAAACTTGTCGTCAGCACCCGTCACCAGCCAGCGCCGGTCACCGCGAAAGCCGCGCGCATGCGCCATCGACTGAGCGCAGGCAATGCCGCGCGCGCCTTTGACTGGGTAAATGTGAAGCGAACAAACGCGCATCCGCGTTCAGTCGCCAAGAAGGTTGCGCGTCAGGGTCTCGGCAACGCCCGGCGGCGGGATCGCATCGTCCGGCACAAAGAAATCGACCAGCAATTTCTTCGACGCATCGACCCGGTATTTTTCAAAATCGGCAACGCCGGCATCATAAAGAACCGTGTCGTCGATGAAGAAATTACCGGTGCATTCGCGCGCCGGTTTGGTAAAAATTGCGTGCGCTGCATCCGCCATAATTTCCGGCGTGCGCGATGCGTTGACCATCGCATCGCCGCCAAGCGCAAATCGCACGGCGGCGGTGGCGATGGTTGTGCGTGGCCACAGGGCGTTAAATGCAATTCCGGCGTGTTTGAACTCTTCGGCCATGCCGAGCGTACACATCGACATATTAAACTTCGCTATCGAATAGGCGACATGGCCGCCGAACCATTTCGGGCTCATATCAAGCGGCGGCGACAGGTTTAAGACATGCGGGTTGTCGGACTTCTTTAAGAAAGGGATGCAGGTTTTTGACGTCAGGAATGTGCCGCGGCCATTGATCTGGTGCATCAAATCATAGCGCTTCATCGGCGTCGCTTCAGTCCCGGTCAGGGAAATCGCCGAGGCGTTGTTGATGCAGATGTCGATACCGCCGAACCGCTCTGCGGTTTTCGCTGCCGCCTCGATGACGGATTGCTCATCGCGGACATCGACGATCAGCGGCAGCGCCTGGCCGCCGGCGGCCTCAATTTCTTCCGCCGCCGTATAAATCGTGCCTGGCAGGTGCTTGTGGGGTTCTGAGGTTTTCGCCGCAACGGCGATATTGGCGCCGTCCGCCGCCGCCCGCTTGGCGATCGCAAGACCGATGCCGCGGCTGGCGCCGGTGATGAAAAGGGTTTTGTCTTTTAAAGACGGCATGGGCAATTCTCCTGATGCGGCGCTGACGCGATCTTAAACGGCTGCGCGGCCCATGCAATCAATCTATCATCGGACTTTGCGCCCCATTTTCGCTATCGCAACCCCCGCTACAATCACAGCCCAGCACGCCGCAGGCCTCCTGCATCGTGCGCACACGCTGCACCGTCTCGGAACGCTGCAAGGCGCCATCCGCGGCGCGCGTTATCCGCGCCTGATAGATCGCCACATGATCGCCCACCACCACACATCCGACACCCATCTCATCGACATGGCGTTTAATCCTTTCCAACGCGTCCATTTCAAAATTTCCACACTACTACGCAAGCGCCAAAATCTATATTTCGGCCTCTTGGCCCTATCTATTTGGGCGATACTGATAGACCACACTAAAAACCAGAACCGTTACTTGATTTATTGAAACAGCTTCCGGTTGCACGCAACATGGCGCCGTGTGGACGCAATAACAAGAATTAATCTTGGTAAAGAGCATAGAATAATTTAAATCAAATGCCGACTACTAGAGCATCGGGCGATTAACAGAAATCGCCCGATGCTCTAGATTCTTTGTTGCGCGCCGGATATCGCGAAAAACCGGTTTCCTCAAAGCGTTCCGGGTGAAGGAAGTAAATATAGTCGCCGGGAACAAGAACGATGTCCGGGCGCGCCTTGTTCACCGCCGCGGCAATGCGAGCGATCGGCATGGCATTAGCGAAAAGACCGTTATGGGTGTCGGAAAAGACCGCGATGCGAACGCGCCCCACACGCTCAAAGCAACGGTCAAGGGCGATCTCATGCTCCGCCGTCACAAAATACGCGGCTCGACAAAGCGGGCATAGGCAAGCAGCGATATCGCCGTTAGAAACGCCGCCCATAGATAACGAACGGCGCCGCCGCGCCTAACGATTAGCCAAAGTGTGAGCGGCACAGCGATAAAATAACTGTAGCCGGCGTAATATGTCGCCAGCTTGATCCATTCCATGGGGCCGATGCCGGTCACTTTTTCTGACTATTGTCTTTGAGCCAATTTGCGTACTCACTCTCGCCAACTTCTCCTGCAGCAAATGCAAGCGTAATGGCGGTTGCAGCAGGTTCGTCTGCAACAAGCGAATATCCGTTAAGTTCGAGAAAAAGCGCTGCAGTTAGAAATACCGTCCGCTTTTTTCCGTCTACGAAAGGATGGTTCTTTGCGATGCCGAATGCATATGCCGCAGCGAGTTCAAAGACACTCGGCGCCCCATAAGCTACGAGATTTTCCGGGCGGCCAAGCGCACTTTCCAACAACCCTTCATCACGCACGCCATCGCCACCGCCATAGACGGCAAGGCTTGTTGAGTGAATTCCATAAACGGTTTCTTTGGGAACCCAATTCCAGTTCATTGAGCAAGTGCACGAAGCGTGTTCGGATAACGCTGCATCACTTTTTCAACGAGCTTCATATGCTCTTCAAACTCAGTGTCGGATTTATTGAGCTGTATGCCATTGGGCGTTTCCGTTATGGTAATATCATCACCTTCTTTTGCATTCAGCAATGCAAGCAATTCTTTCGGTAGAACAACACCTACAGAATTGCCGATCTTTCGCAGCTTGAGCATTTTGGTCATGACGGCCTCTTCGTAGTTATAACCTAAGTTATAACCTAAGTTATAACCTAACTTATAATTATAACATAAGTTATAACGCGTCAAGGCCCACCGGCTATAGAATCTGCGCCCTACCGCCAGCGGCGTTTGCGCGCCTTTTCCACCACTTCCCAAACCCGCAGCGCATTGCCGCCGAGGATTTTTTCGATCGCCGCCTCGTCATAGCCGCGGTCGATCAGCCCCTGGACCAGCACCGGGTAGCTTGAGACGTCTTTCAGGCCCTCCGGCAAACTGTCGCCGACGCCGTCATAGTCCGAGCCGATGCCGACCGTTTCAACGCCGGCCAGTTCCACGACGCGGTCTATGTGGTTGAGCACATCATCGAGCCCGGCGAACGGAAAGGGATGGGCCTCGCGCCAGGCGTCGTTAAAGGCGTCGCGTTCCTCATCGGTCATCGCGCGGCCGTTTTTTTTCTCTTGTGCTTTGCGCGCGGCGTCGCGCGGTTTGGAATAAGTGTTGGCCTCTGCGGTCAAAAACGGCGAGCCATAATTGATCATGATGACGCCGCCATTGGCGCCAATTTTCACCACCAACTCGTCCGGCAGGTTGCGATGAAAACCCGGCGTAAAATGTCGCAGTGAGGAATGCGATGCGATCACTGGCGCGCGCACAACCGACAAAACATCTTCAATCGCCGCATCGGTGATGTGGCTGACATCGACCATTATGCCAAGATTATTCATGACGCGGACGACCTCAAAGCCGAACGGCGACAGCCCATCCCATTTCTCGTTGTCGTCATAGGACGAGTCTGAAATATGGTTGGCTTTGGAATGCGCCAGCGTGATGTAGCGAATGCCGCGATCATAGAAATGTTTCAGCGTGTCGAGATCGCCTTCAATCGGCGAGCCGTTCTCCATCCCCAGCGGCAGGGCGATCCTGCCCTCGCCGGCGATACGGCGCACGTCTTTGGGCGAATAGGCAATTTCGAACTTGTCCGGATTTTGCGCGGCGACGCCCTCCATCAGACCGATCAGAATATCGGCGCGCGCCCTCGCGCCGCCCTTGCCCTCATAAGCGGCGGCGACATAAATCGACATGAATGGCGCATCGAGACCGCCGGCTTTGGCGCGTGCATAATCGAAATCAATCACCTTGTCGCCTGCAGCAATATCGCCGCCGTCATTGGCGACGGTCGAGGGCGCATCGATATGCCCGTCAACAATAATCATCGACTGCGCCAGCGCCACAGCGCGCTCGGACGGCTCAGCGGCGGCGAGCCCCGGCGTCAAAATAATAAGAAAGGTGAGAAGTACTCTGTTCATTGCGGCGCGCCCCTATTTGCTGGTTTTGCCTGACCGAGCCAAATGATATGGCGGCAGGTAGCGGCGATGTTATCCTATCGCGCCGATCGGCTCCAGCCCTTGCGTGTTCACGCATTTTTGACCAGAAAATCACCCATGATCATTTCGCATAAATATAAGTTCATTTTTCTGCGCACCGAAAAGACCGCCGGCACCAGCCTGACGGCGGCGCTTGCGGCAATGGTCGATCCTGGCGATATGGTTGCGGATATGAGCCGGCCGGGTTGGGCGAAATTCTCGCCGGTCCATCACGGAGCCCTCAAACGCAAACTCCCGCGCACCTTCGGACTGCATGTCCACGCCACCGCCGCGCAAGCCAAAGCCGTTATCGGGGCGGCGAGGTTCAACAGCTATTTTAAATTCGCCGTTGAACGCAATCCGTGGGACCGGCAGGTGTCGCTTTATTTCCAGCGCAAGAACAAGCGCGGCCAAGCCGATGATGCGGATTTCGACCGCGACATGAAATCGCTGTTGTTTCGTTCAACCGAATATGTGCGGCTTAACAACTGGTCGATTTACGCAATCAACAACGAAATCGTCGCCGATGAAGTCATCCGCTATGAAAATTTGACCGCCGGCCTTGAAAAAACCTTCGCCCATGTCGGTTTAAAGGGCGTGCTAAACATGCCGAGCCTGCGCTCAGGCTATCGCAACGAAGAAGATTACCGCAGGCATTATTCGGGCGCGACCCGTGATAGGGTTGCGCGCTGGTACAAACGCGAAATTGATGCATTGGGATTTGGGTTTTAGGGGCGGTGCTAAGGAGCCCGAAGCGATCAAGCCACCGATCAAAGACTTATACCAAAGTGCGAAATGAACGACTCATTTTACACCTTGGCATTCATTGCGCGCCCTCCCCATCCTCCCCCTTCAAAGGGCGAAGGGATTCACACATCTCCTTTTGCCCTTGTAAGAAAACCAAACGTTAAAACATGCTGAACCGCCGCAAGGCCCCCATCGGCCCTTCGGGCCACTTCCCCCGTTTACGGGGGAAGAATACACTTGCCGCAAGCTCAACCTAATTCCTCCCCCGTTCACGGGGGAGGTGTCAGCGAAGCTGACGGAGGGGGCTACTGCGCCGCAATGAACGTTCAAATGGATGCACTACCAATGCCCCGCCTCACGCGCTTAACAGCGCCGGGTCTATCCGCGCCACAGCTTCCGCCCCCGCCGTGATGGTCGGCATCAGGCCTGCCGCTTCAACCAGATAATTGTCGGCGAAGAATTTTGCGATGGCGATTTTAGCTTCGAAATAGCTTTGCTCGGCGCCCTGTTCGTTGGCGCCAATCACCGCCGCCAGAGCGCCGCGCGCAAGGTAGTAACCGCCGGCGACATTGCCGAATTGTTTAAGATAGGGCGTTGCGCCAGCCAGCACGTCTTCCTGGTTGCGTTTGGCCGCCGCCAACAGCCAATCGGTGGACGCTTCCAGCGCATCGGCCGCCTCACTGAGCCTGGCGCCAATCGCCGCCACTTCCGGACGCTTGGCGGCTTTGGCAAGGGCGGCTTCATCTTTAACTTTCTGGATGAACCCGTGCGCCGCCGCGCCGCCATCGCCTTGCAATTTGCGGCCGACAAGATCGATCGCCTGAATGCCGTTGGTTCCTTCATAAATCGCGGCGATGCGCGCATCGCGCATATGCTGGGCGGCGCCGGTCTCTTCAATATAGCCCATGCCGCCATGCACCTGGATGCCGAGCGAGGCGACTTCATTGGCGCGGTCTGTCGACCATGCTTTGGAGATTGGCGTTAGCAAACCCTCAAGCGCAGAAGCGGCTTTGCGTGCGCCTTCATCCGGCGCATGGCGCGCTAAATCATAGGCGACGGCGTTGGCGTAACAGATTGCGCGCGACGCCTCGGTCAGTGCTTTCATGGAGTAAAGCATGCGGCGAACGTCGCCATGGTCAAAAATCGCCACCTGATCACCGGTCTTCACACCCGGCAAGCGCCCCTGTTTGCGCTCTTGCGCATAAGCCAGCGCACGCTGATAGGCGCGTTCCGCAACGCCGACGCCTTGCATGCCGACATCAAGGCGTGCAGCATTCATCATCACGAACATATTGCGCAAGCCTTTGTGCTCTTCGCCAAGCAGCGTGCCGATGCATTCGCCGTTCTCGCCAAACGCCATCACGCAAGTCGGACTGCCATGCAGGCCCATCTTCTCTTCGAGCCCGACGCACCCGACATCGTTGCGCGCACCTAGCGATCCGTCTTCACCGACATGCACCTTCGGGACGATAAACATCGAGATGCCTCCAGCGCCCTCCGGCGCATCCGGCAGTCGCGCCAACACCAGATGGATGATGTTGTCAGTCATGTCATGATCGCCATAGGTGATAAAAATCTTCTGCCCACTGATTTTATAGCGGCCATCATCCGTCGGCTCGGCTTTGGTGCGGATGCCGGAAAGGTCCGAGCCCGCCTGCGGCTCAGTCAGGTTCATGGTCCCGGTCCATTCCCCAGAGACCATCTTTTCAAGATAGAGGCGTTTTTGCTCGTCCGTCCCGGCATGCATCACCGCTTTAACGGCGCCGGTGGTCAAGGTGGTGCCAATCGCAAAACTCATGCAGGCGCCGTTGAGCGCATCGACCATCGCCACCGCCAGCGTCGTCGGCAGGCCCTGGCCGCCAAATTTTTCCGGGAACGCCAGCGCGTTCCAGCCGCCAGCGACATATTGGCCATAGGCATCAGCAAAGCCAGGCGTCGTGCGCACCACGCCATTTTCCAGCGCCGCGCCATCAGCGTCGCTCGCCTCATTTAAAGGCGCCACCACCTGGTCGCAAAACTTGCCCATCTCCTCAAGGATCGCCGAGACCAGATCATCAGACAGATCGTCAAACCCGCCGGTTTTTTCCAGCACCGCAAACCCCGCCATATGATCGAGAACGAACCGCATATCGCGGACAGGAGTGGAATAGGTCATGAGGTTTTCCTCTTTTCAGGCGCTGCTTTCTAGACATCTTATGCCGAGTTGATTGCTCCCCCGCTAGCTTTGCGTGCAGCAAATCTTAAACCCATAGCCGTCTATGCAACTTTGCTGTTAGGCTGATATATCAGCCTGATGGCGATGCGAAACAAAACTGACATCAATAAAGCAGCAGCGATCATCCGCGAAGGCGGGCTTGTCGCGATGCCGACCGAGACGGTTTACGGGCTGGCGGCGGACGCAACCAGCAGCGCCGCGGTGGCGCGGATTTTTGCGGCGAAAGGCCGTCCGCAGTTCAATCCGTTGATCGTGCATGTTGCGGATGCCGACATGGCAGCGCGCTATGTGCAATTTCCGCCCGTTGCTGAAAGGCTCGCCGCCGCATTCTGGCCCGGGCCCTTAACGCTGGTCCTGCCGCGCAAGGCCGACAGCGCCATATCTCTCCTCGCCAGCGCTGGGCTCGACACGCTGGGCGTGCGTGCGCCGAACCATGACATCGCGCAAAGCTTGATAAACGCCGTTGGCGGCCCGCTTGCGGCGCCGAGCGCCAATCCCTCCGGCGCCGTCAGCCCGACTTGCGCCCAGCATGTCCGGGACGGGCTCGGCGATAAGATCGATATGATCCTCGACGG
>JAJFGE010000142.1 GCA_021776295.1 Hyphococcus sp. | reverse complement strand
GCCAACCGGGGATGATTTTCAACTTATGTCAGCCTCAGCCCGGCCTCATCGAAGTGGCGACGGAGATCATGACCCAGCTGATCATCAGTTGACTGAAGACGAGGTGTACGAATGGGGTTGGCTTAGTACCGCCAACCATCGCCTAATCACACGGCTTTTTCCAGAGTTCTATGAACTGAAAATTTTCCTTTGGTCCGCCAATGAGGTTGGTAATGCGGTGGCCTGGGCCTATGACGGAACGTTCCCGGTTGGCGACCACAAAACCAAAACTCCGATGGGCGTGATGTTTGTGCGTCAGGGCAACAGCGCTGACTATGCTGGTTATAGAATTGAGGACGAAACCATCAGCGCCGATTAATTCTCGCACTGCCACAATTTTCCTATTTCTTCCAAAATCAGCATGAATGCGCTAACTGGCGACCGGCGCAAGGTTCGATATCGCGTCACGAAAGGGGAGCCATTTAACACAAGCACTTAGACGTGTTCGGCAAAAAGTCTGTAAAGATTTTTTGAGCCACTCTGTCAAGTTTTTGTTCCCGGAGCGTTCGCGGGCGTTCGGCAGTTTTGCCGAGATCAATCATAAGGCTTCTCCAGTTCGCACATTCGTTGATCGAGCGTGTTACCAGCACCGGCTACAGAACCATTTGCGTTTGCGTGACCAGCGCGATCAATTTGCCATCTGGGCGCTTCAAACTTGTCTGCCAAACAGAGACACGGCGGCCTGTTGAAACAGGTGTTGCTTCGGCAGTGACGGTTATTCCTTCCTTGGCGGCGCGAATGAAGTTGGTCTTGCTTTCAATCGTGGTTGTGCCGTTCGCGCCGTCAGGCAGATTCATGAAGGAACCAATGGTGCCCAGAGCATCTGCAAACGCCATTATGGCGCCACCATGCAGCGTGCCCCAGGCTGTGCAAAGATCTGGTCGCACGACAAGCTTACCTACGACCAAGTCTTTGTCAGCGCTCGTTACCTCCACACCCATAAGCTTCGAGAAGGGCATTGTATCAGCGAGATTGTCAGTCATTTCCAGGCTCCTTGTTGAGTTATGAGCAATCCGGCAATTGCGATGATCGTCCCAGCTGCATCGATCCAGAACAGGTTGCGGATCGTTGGTGTGAGTGCTGGGCGATCTGAACCAAAGAATAGTCCGCCAACGCGACCGAGTATCAAGCCGCCAAATATCACAAGGGCTACGACGAGCGCCGTATGTGCTGAGATCAGCTTGAGCAAAGGCGCAAATTGGCTGATCGCTGCCGCGAAAAAGAATCCGCCATACTGAGCACGAATTTCGACGCGTCCGGATCGGCCAACCGCTTCCAATGATAAGCTGCGAGCAAAGCCTGCAGGCTGACGGAAACTCGTGATGCCGGTAAAGAGAAAGAACAGACCAAAGATTACAAGCGCCGCGTCTGGGAACAAGTATATCATGACATGATTTCTTCTTTGGGCGTATGCGTTGGACGCGGTTTCGAAAACGGCACGAATGTCGGTACTTTGTTGCGGTAAGCGACATAGGGCTCGCCAATATCGTCGATCAGGTCTGCCTCTTCGAACGGCGTCGCCAGCATGATGTAAACGAATGTCGCGGCTGCAAAGACGAGATGACCAACGGTAAGGTGCGGCATAATAAGCGGCGCTGTCATCCAACCGAGACTGATCGGGTGGCGCACGAGTGCGTAGAGATAGCGCGCCGTCATGCCGGACGGTTTCGGCGGCGTGTTTTTGAAATTCTGCCAGGCTTGCGTCAGGCCGAAGAAACTGAAATGCCCGAAATGAAAGGTTGCCGCCGACATCATCGTCCACACCCCGACATAGGCGGTGACGATCAGACCAGACGCCAGTTCAGATTGAACTTGCCAGATCGTGACCGGAATAGGTCGCCAGAAGATAACGATCGCGCCGGTCATGATCGCCGTCATATAGAGATAGGTCGCACGCTCAATTGGCGGCGCAATGATCTTCGTCCACCAACGCTTGAACGATGCGCGCGCAGTGATCGAGTGGTGCAGACCAAACAGACCGACCAGACCGGCGTCAATGATAATAGCCGTCCAGACCGGGGTTGGCGTCCCGTCGCTAATACTTTTGGGGACGCTGAAATCAGCGAGAAACCCCATAATGTACAGAAGGCTCGCTGTCGCCAGAACGTAGGCGATCAGAGCATATGTCAGCATTAATGTTTTGCGGATCATGATCTTGTTCTTTCAAACGGGTAGCAGGACAACAGCCCAGAATGGGCCGCCGCCAGACCGCACTAACTCCAATTCTGGGCGTGCGCGGCATGGGTTTTGAGATATGCGCCGGGCGTAAAATGCGTGTCATAAAAATCTGTATCAATCTTGTGGGCTTGCAGATACATCAGGGTAAGGATGGCTGGAACTGTCGCCGGGAACCGGCCAAATGTATCCTGGACGTACTGCGCCATTGTCGCGACACAGTCGATGAATTCCTCATTGATTGGCGCCCCTGTGCGGCGCACCGCGTCCGTCTCTTTATATGGGCCATCCGTATTCGGATTGAACGGACCGTCTGTTCCAAACTTGCGGCGAACAACGGCTTCCACAGCGGCCCGCATATTCTTGAAATGCGGCGGGCAGTGGCCTTCGAGTATGCCGTCCAACCCGGTGACATGTGGCAATGGCTGGCCATCAATCATGTCAAACCGGAACCCCAGACCCGGCACGTCCGGATCGCCGCTGGCGCCAAGAATGCTGAACGGGTTATAGCCGTCATACATCCAACCGCCCAAGCCCATCGCTTGTAGCATCAAGGCGCCCGCATAGCAGGAGCATGATAGCTCGACCGTGACTTCTGTCGCGCTGACCTGTTCAACATAGGACAGCGGATAAGGGTTATCCAGATCGACGAGATGTTTGAATTTTTCCATTCCAGGAATTGGGCGATTGTTCACATCATCATAAATGCACACGCCGTTCTGGACAAAATAGCACAAGGCTAAAACGATATGCTGGGCAAGGTCAGCCACCGGAATGATCAGTGTGCTGCCCGGAACATTGCCGCACCATTCATTGTGCATTTCCATATGCTGCGGCTGGGCAGGCGTTTTCAACCTGCCATCGGCGATCTTGACGATGCGTTGCCTGTGCGCGTCGAGATAGGCGTTCAAATCTGTCTCGCCATTGGCGGCTTTGGCATCGACCGCTGACATATCGCGGGTCGGCAGGAAATAGACGCCATTGTCATCGGTGTAGAAGAATTCGGTGATCTGAAATCCTGCACAAGACGGGAAAGTTCGACCACCCGCTGCGCCCGCATAATTTGGGATGTGTGGTATATAATTACGATTATGAGGGATCAGGTTCGACCAGCCCGTGTTCCCGGCAACAGTGGTCAACAGCAACATCTGCTCAAGTTCCGACAACGGTTCGGGCGGATGTTTTGAAGTGTAGGCCAATGGCCCGTCAGGGATAGATGCGCCGCGCGCAAATCGCCG
>JAJFGE010000141.1 GCA_021776295.1 Hyphococcus sp. | reverse complement strand
GAGGTTCATGGTCCCGCCCCATTCGCAGGAAATCATGCCCGGCAGATATTTTTGTTTCTGTGCGTCCGTGCCGTGGGCGTAGATCGCTTCAGCCGCGCCGCGCGCCAGCCCCGGATACATGGCGAACGCCATATTCGCCCCAGACACCATTTCACCGACCGCAACGCCGATAATGTAGGGCAACCCCTGCCCGCCATATTCGGGATCGAAGGCAAGCCCCTGCCAGCCGCCTTCTTTGTAGGCATCATAGGCTTCTTTAAATCCCTTCGGCGTGGTCACCGAAGCGTCGTCATGGCGGGTGCAGCCTTCCTTGTCGCCGGACTGGTTGATCGGGTGGAGGACATTCGCCGCCAGCTTGCCGCCCTCTTCAAGGATTGCCTCAACAAGGTCTTCGGAAATATCTGAAAAACCTGGCAAATTTGAGTATTTCGATATCTGCAAGACATCGTTCAGAACAAACTGCATGTCTTTGAGCGGGGCGGCGTATTCGGTCATGGCGTTCCTCGGTTCCTAAATCATCGCGATGTCTAATCGTCGGAAAGGCATCATCGGCCTGAAAGCAGGACGTAGCTCCTAATGGGTGAGATTAGAAACGGCATCCTAACAATATTCCCGGAATTGATAACCGCTACAGGCAAAACGCGCCATCGCGCACACTGTATTTTCCTGACCGTTTTCCTGTCTGGCGCGGCGGTCTCCGCCCGCAACAGGGGGGAATGCGCAAAACCGAGCAATATTTCTCCCCAACAGCGCGGAAATGAACCCGCCAGGGTCCGAATCGCCGTTAAGGTTTCGTTAAGGATCGGCAATTGTGATGTCGGCAAGCTGTTCGGAGCGCCGTGGCGGCGGTAAGGCTTTGCCAGCCATGCAAAGCGCTTTAACGGTTTAACGTTCGGTCCCGGCATTGATAGCGCCGCGACTGTTCTAATTCGGGGGAATTGGCCCTCGCAAAAGGCGGGTATCTTAAGATGAAGTCGAATGCGCCCTGGAGCGTCAAAGGCATCGAACGCGATGCGCGTGAAACGGCGAAAGATGCGGCCAAGCGCAAGGGCCTCACCGTCGGCGAGTGGCTCAACCAGATGATCTACACCGCAGGCGATCCGCAATCTTCCGGCGGAGACGTCGAGGGGCTGAAGCTGCGCGACATCATCATCGCGATTGAACATCTGCATAAACAGGTTGCGCAAACCCATGCCGCCGGCGCTGAAAATGTCAGCGAGGTCACCCACAAGATTGGCGATGTGGTTGAACGGGTGCAGCGGCTGGAACGGGTCAAACCCGCAAGCGGCGACAGCGACATCGCCGCAAGGATTGAAAAACTCGAAGCCGACAGCAATGACCGTGAACGCATCAATGCGCTCAAGGCGCTGGAAAAAGCGGTGACGCAAGTTGCGGTGCAATTTAACACCGCGCAGAAGATGACGATTGAGCGCCTCGATGCGAGCGAACGTCAATTGCAGGAATTTGCCGAACGCGTTGACGGCGGCGCTGGCGATGGCTCCGACCTCGGATTTGTCAAAGACGCCATCGATGGTCTGTCCGCACGCCTCACCCGCACCGAGAAGCTTGCCAGCGAGGCCGCCACGCAAACGCAAGGCGCCAGCGGCGGAGCCGACCCGGCTTTTGTTGAAAGCACCGGCAACCGGCTGCGCGTGCTTGGCGATGAAATCAAACGCAGCGGCGACCAGATTCGCGCCTTTGAAAACACTATCGCAAAACTATCCGGTCAAATCGATGCAGCCGAACGGCGCAACGCAGAAGGCCTCCAGAAGGTCATGGAAACGCTTGCAGAATTACAAAGCAATTCTGGCAAGCAAGCGCCAGGCAGCGCCAGCCGGAAAGAGATTGATGTCGCCATCGCTGCGGCGACCCGCGAGACCGATGCACGCTTTGAAAAGCTGCAAAGCTCGGTTGAATCCCTGACCACGCGCCTGGAGACTTCCGGCGAGGCGCCGGTCGCATCCCCGGCTAAGCTGGCCGCTTCCCCCGAACTCGCGTCTACTGAACCAGACGCCGCAGAACCTAGCGACGATGCAAAAGACGAAGACGCCACAGGAAAGTCCCCCCTCTCATCGCTCGCCGCCGCCCTCGGCTTTGGCGACAAAAATGACGCCGACAAAGGTGAGGACGACAAAGACCGGGACGAAACCGCAAGCGATGATACGCTGAGCGCCGCCGTGAAAGCATCGGCAGAAGACCATGCGCCGCAAAGCGACGAAGACCCGTTCTCCTTCGCGGATGAAATCGACGCCGCGCTTGACGAAGTCTCCGCCGGCGACGACGCCAAAGATGATTTTTCGTTTGAGCTGGACGATGAACCGCGCGGCGCAGTTGAGGGCGCAGGTGACAATGACGCGGACGCAGAAGCGCAAGCCCTGTTATCGGAAGTCCACGGCGTGTTCGGCATGAACCCGCAAGACGGCGCGTCGGCCTCCACCCCCGGCCATGCCGAGATCGAACCCGAACAGCGTGACGACCTCGATCAGATCCTGTCCGATCTCGACGATATGACCGGCGAGGTTCAACCGGACCTTGCGGCCGATCTTGATGCGCCCAACCTTGATACACCCGATATCGATGCACCCACTCCTGATACGCCGGACACGGACGACGACCAAAAAGCAGAGGACCGTGCGCGACAACAAGCCATGTCGTTGCTGTTTGGCGAACAAGATACGCAAGCCGAGGCGCCGGAAGAAAAATCGGAAGACTATCTCCAGGCGGCGCGCCGGCAAGCACGAGACGCGGCCGCGCGTGCGCAGGAAGATAAAAAACCTCGCCGCCGCAAGCTGACGCCGAAGCAAAAAGCCATCCTTGTCGCACGGGCGCGGAAAAAACGCCTTGCCGAAGCGCGCGGCGAGACTGACAAGCCTATCGACCCGGTCAAAGTCGCAGCCGCAAAAGAAGCGTTGCAGGAAGCCGCCATAGAGCCGCGCAATGAACCTGCCGACGAAGATGATCGCCAATCCGACACGCCGGGTGGTTTTTCTGCACTTCTCAGCAAGCTGCCGTTCATGGGCGCCAAGAACAAACCCGAACAGACCTTCCCGGCGGAGCCGCCTGAAACCGAAGAGGCGCGCTTGGGCAATGGCGACCGGGCGGCGTTTGAAACTTTGAAAGCGACCGCCTCGGCGCGACCGCTGACGCTCGCTTTAATCGTCGGGATTTTCCTGTCGCTGGCGGTGCTGTTCTTCATGGTCAAAGATATTGTGTTCAAATCTCCGGACGCGGCTGACCGCGGCGGGGTTGTCGCGACATCCCCGGCTGGCGATGCGCCGCCTGCCGCCGACAACACGCTGGATGTTCCAGACGTCCCGACGATAGACCCGCGCGCACTCTATAGCGACGCGATGGTGGGGCTTGGGGTCGCAGAAACCGACGCTGAATCCGCCGCCGCTATTGCCAAGCTGCGCGAGGCTGCTGCGCTCGGCCATCCGCCCGCGCAGTTGCAACTTGGCGAGTTTTACAAAACCGGCCAGGGCGTTGATGTCGATCTCGGCCGCGCGCGCACCTGGTTCCGCCGCGCCGCCAATGGCGGCAATGTGCTGGCCATGCACCGCATCGGCATCATGACCGCACGCGGCGAAGGCGGCCCGGCTGACGCCGGCGAAGCGATCGGTTGGTTTGAACTTGCCGCCAATCGCGGGCTGGTGGATTCGCAATATAATCTTGGCGCGATATTCCACCCCACCGGGGACGGAACCCCATCCGGCGTACAGGACGCCGGCAAGGCCTATTACTGGTACTCGCTCGCCGCCAGCAATGGCGATGAGCAAGCCCAGCCGCTTGCCGCAAGCGTCGCCAGCGCGCTCAGCACAGAGCAAAAAGCAGAACTCGACAAATCCATCGCAGACTGGCAAGCGCGCACGCCCGATGCGGAAGCCAACGAAATCGCACCGGCCGGCTAGCGCGCCTTCGCGCGCGGGCCGGCTAGAGGCTAAACGAAAGACCCCTTGCGCTTGCCGCAAGCGACCCGGCGCCTCTATAAGCGAGCTGTTAAGGTTCACTTCTTTCCGGCACGTATTCCTGCGTAGGCGCCATGCTCATTTATCTCCCCATCGCGGAGATTCCAGTCGATCCGTTCGTCGTCGTCTTCATGGGCGCGGCGGTCGGTTTTCTCTCCGGCATGTTCGGCGTCGGCGGCGGTTTTTTGATGACCCCGCTATTGATCTTCTACGGCATCCCTCCGGCGGTCGCGGTCGGCACCGAGGCCTCGCAAATCGTCGCCTCATCGGTCTCCGGCGTCCTGGCGCATTTAAAGCGGCAGACCGTCGATTTTATGATGGGTGGATTTTTAGTCGCCGGCGGCAGTGTCGGCGCGGTTGTCGGCATTTTTATCTTCCGCTATTTTCGCGCCATGGGGCAAATCGAGACCTTTATCTCGCTCGCCTATATTATTTTCCTCGGACTTATCGGCGCATTGATGATGGTGGAGTCCCTGCGCGCCTTGTTGCGCGCGCCCGATGCGCCGCGCCCGCGCCGTAAACACCGCAGCGTCGAATGGATGGCGGTAATGCCGTTCGCGATGCGGTTCCGCCGTTCGCAAATTTATATCAGCCCCATCCCGCCTATAATACTCGGCTTTTTGGTCGGCGTGTTGTCAGCGATCATGGGCGTCGGCGGCGGCTTTATCATGGTCCCGGCGATGCTCTATATTCTCAAAATGCCGACCAATGTGGTGATCGGCACATCGTTGTTTCAAATCATTTTCGTCACCGCGATTGCAACGGTTCTGCATGCGGCGGCGAACCAGACCGTCGATATTGTGCTTTCGCTTTTACTTCTGTCTGGCGGCGTGATCGGTGCGCAAATCGGCGTACGGGCGGGGCGGCGATTAAAAGGCGAACAATTGCGCGCATTGCTGGCGCTTATAGTGCTCGGCGTTTGCGCTCGGCTGGTATTCGGCCTGGTTACGCCGCCAGCCTCGCCCTTCATTGTTGTGGGGGCGCCATGATGCGTTGGGCCGCCATCTTATATGCATGGTTCATGCTCGCACCGGCACAGGCCGCCGAGATCGCCATTGCGCTAACCGATGACCGCGTAGAGGTCGATACCGGGTTTTCCGGCGCCCGGCTGACCTTGTTCGGCGCCGTTAGCGGCGTAGAGGCGCCGGCCGCTAACGCCAGCGTTGACATTGTTTCCGTCATCCGCGGACCGGCAACACAATTTCAAATTCGCCGGCTGCTAAAGCGGGGCCCGATCTGGATACCCGGCAACACCCATGCGATCAAAGACGCGCCAGGACTATACCTCACCAACGCTAACCGGCCGATCACCGACATCGCCCCCTTACCAGACCAGGCCGCATATCATCTCGGTACAGATTTTCTAATAATCGATGCAACACAAGATCATGACGAGACGCCAGATGTGGCGCCGGATGGGGCGCAGGCCAGCGCACACGCCGAATTATTCGCCAAAGCCTTCGTCACCGAGGCCGAGGACGCCGGCCTTTATCGTGACCGCATCGGCGGCGTCGAATTTAAAAAAGGCGCGCTCTTCACCATCACTGTCGATCTACCCGCCAACACGCCAGTCGGCAAATATAGCGTCGCGGTCTATCTCTATCAGGACGGCGTGTTGCTGGGGCGCGACGAGGCTGAGCTCGTGGTCAACAAAGTTGGCATAGAGCGGCGTATTTTCGACCTCGCCCATAACCAGCCGGTGACTTACGGCATTCTCTGCGTCGTCATATCGCTTTTTGCCGGCTGGATGGCGGCGCTTGCATTTCGCAAATCATGAATTTGGTCTAAGCTGGAGCCCGGAGGGGTATTATGGCCAACCGGCAACAAGAACAGATGACGCGGCTCGGCCTATTGTCGTTGACGCCGTTTATCCTCGCCGCCGTCGCCTTATGGCTGAGCCCGTGGATTTTACCGCAATATTTCGCGCTCGATTTTCATCAATTCGCACTGGTCTATGGCGGCGCCATGGTCGCCTATCTTGCTGGCGCCGGCGCTGGCGTCACGCTGTCTCCGGCAGTAAAGCAATATGAATCCTTCCTGCCTGGACAACTCATCGCTCTCATTGCCGTTGTCGCCATAGTGCCAAGTGGCGTTTTCTTCTTCTCACTCGACGCGGCGTGGCGGCATCTCATTATCCTCGCATTGCTGATTTATCTCCTGATGCGCGACCTTCAGGCCGCCTCCGCCGGCGTTCTGCCGCGCTGGTACGCACAGTTGCGCATTCGCCTTACCTTATGGACGGGGTTAGCCCTCTCGCTAGTGATCGGTCGGCTGTTTGTCTGGGGATTTTATTGAGATGCGCGCCCTTTCCTTCCTGATCGGCAGATAGCGCCGCCGCCATGAACGCCGCATCACTTGATCAGTTGACCATCACGCTCGGCCCGGAGGCGCAGCTTTTGCTCGCCGGCGCTATCGTCACAATGATGTTCGCCATCGCCCTCGGGCTTAAGCCGACGCATTTCAGCTTCCTCAAAGCCAAACCGAAACTGTTCTGGGGCGGGCTCGCCGCGCAATTGATCGGCCTGCCGGCAATGACCATCTTGCTGGTGACGGTGCTTTCACCGCCGCCATCGATTGCGCTCGGCATGATTGTCGTCGCCGCCTGCCCCGGCGGCAATGTCTCAAACTTCATGACCTTCGCTGCTCGCGGTGATGCGGCCTATTCGGTGTCGCTCACCGCCGGCTCCAGCGTCATTGCGGCATTTTGGACGCCGGCGGCGATTTTATTCTGGTCGGCGCTATACCCGCCCACTGCCGACCTTTTGCAAACCATCGACTTTAACCGCTTCACATTTGTCTTACAGACAACCTTGATGCTCGCCGCACCCTTGGCCCTCGGCATGCTTGCGGCGCATATGTGGCCTTCCGCTGCGGAAAAACTCCGAAAGCCCCTCGCCTGGTTCGGCGCCGGCGTCCTCGCCTTTGTCATTATCGACGGCGTTTTTGAATTCTGGCCATTACTGGTCGCCGGCTGGGCGCTCATTTTAATCCCTGTCGCGGCTCACAACGCCGCGGCTTTCGCGCTTGGCGCCGGCGCTGGCCGCGTGCTCGGCGCGGACATCGCGCGGCGGCGCACCCTCACCTTTGAGGTTGGCATTCAAAATGCCGGCCTGGCGGTGGTCCTGCTTCTGGCGCAGCTCAACGGCCTTGGCGGCGCTGCGGCAATTGCAGCTGCATGGGGCGTTTGGCACTTCTTTTCCGGCGGGGCTATGATCTTATTGTTCCGATATCGCGACCGCAAAGAGCAAACCCATGAGCTTTGACCTCAAAATCACCGGCGGCCTCGTCTATGACGGCGACGGCGGCGCGCCGGTCCGCACCAATATCGGCGTCAAAGGCGGACATATCGCTGACATCGGCGCCTGTAACGGCGAGGCGGAGCGCGTCATCGACGCTGGCGGCGCCATCGTCACGCCCGGCTTTATTGATTTGCACACGCATTATGACGGCCAGATATCCTGGGACGAGGAAATGCGCCCCTCGGTCAATCATGGCGTCACCACCATGTTGATGGGCAATTGCGGCGTCGGCTTCGCGCCGGTACGGCCTGACGATCATAACCGGCTGGTGCGATTGATGGAGGGAGTTGAAGATATTCCGGGTACGGCGCTTCACGAGGGCCTCACCTGGAACTGGGAGACGTTCCCCGACTATATGAACGCCATCGATGCAATGCCGCACGCCATCGACTTCGCGGTCATGATCGGCCACGATCCGGTCCGGGTCTATGCTATGGGCGAGCGCGCCAGCAGCCATGAACAAGCGACGAATGAAGACATTGCAAAAATGCGCAACATAGTGCGCGAGGCGATGGAGGCCGGCGCGGCTGGTTTTTCTATCGGCCGTACCGATGTTCACCGCACCGCCGACGGCGACTGGACGCCAAGCGCGGAAGCCAGCGTTGCCGAATTGACCGGCATCACCTCGGCGCTTGACGGGCTCGACTATGGCGTCCTGCAAATCGTCAATGATTTTAATCTGGAGCGTGAGGGCGACCAGTTCGACAAAGAATTTGCGATTGTCGAGGCGTTCGTGCGCGCTGGCGGCGGCAAGCCGGCTTCCATATCGCTGATGCAGCGCGACATGGCGCCCGATGATTGGCGACGCATTCTCGTTGAAACCGAACGCTTAAACGCCGACGGCATAGAGTTTTGCGTCCAGGTGGCGCCGCGCGCCATCGGCGTTTTTCAGGGCTTGCAATGCACCTTCCACCCGATCATGGCGCAACCGAGCTATGTTGAGATTAAGGACAAGCCGCTGGCCGAGCGCGTCGCCATCATGCGCGACCCGGCATTTAAAAAACAATGCCTCTCCGAGACGCCAGTGAAGCTTGCCGGCGAAGGCTCCTCGGTGCCGCCGATTGCAGATACAATGATCGCGGCGATTGAACTGGTCGCCAACAAATTCTTCCGCCTCGGCGAGACGCCGGACTATGAACAGCCTGCAGAACAATCTCTCGGCGCCGAAGCGCAACGCGACGGCGTTAGCGCTATGGAGAAGCTTTATGATACGCTGCTGGAAATGGATGGCCGCCAGCTGATCTATTTCCCGATCTATAATTACACCGAGTTCAATTATGATAACGTCCACAAAATGCTGACTCACCCGAACGCCCTGCCCGGCCTGTCCGATGGCGGCGCTCATGTGGGCACGATCTGCGACGCCAGCTTTCCGACCTATCTGTTGTCTTACTGGTGCCGCGATCGCGACCGCGGCCGCATCGATCTCGCCCGCGCCGTGCAAATGCTCACCGCCGACGGCGCCGATTATCTCAGGCTGAAGGATCGCGGACGGTTGCGCGTGGGCCTGCGCGCCGATATCAACGTAATCGACCACGACAAGCTGCGCCTCGGCCCGCCCAAAATGGTGCAAGACCTCCCCGCCGGCGGGCAGCGATTGTTGCAACCGGTGACCGGGTATCGCGCAACGCTGGTCGCCGGCGAGCGGGTGATCGATAATGATGAGGTGACGGACCGAAGGCCGGGTCGATTGGTAAGGTTTGGATAGGAGCTGCTAATGAACTTCACCTTCGACACCGTCCCTTCCATCATCTTTGAAACCGGTGCGGCGGCGCGGCTTGGCGAGATTGCAGCGCCGCATATGCAGCGCCCCTGCGTCGTTACTGACAAGGGCGTCATCGCCGCCGGGCTCGTTGCCGGCGCGCTGACAAGCTTTAAAGCCGAGGGCCTTGACTATTTTCTGTTTGACGCGGTCGAGGCTGACCCGCCGGCGAAGGTCGTCAAAGCCGCGATTGCTGCTGCACGCGCCAACAACTGCGACGGGGTTATCGGTTTTGGCGGCGGCTCGTCTTTGGACACCTCCAAAGTCATCGCGGTGCTGATGAATTCATCGCAACTGCTTGAAGACATATATGGCATGGACAAGGCGGCGGGAAAATCAGCGCCGCTGATCCTCCTGCCGACCACTGCCGGCACCGGTTCGGAAGTCACCAATATCGCCGTCATCACCTCTGAAGACGAGCAAAAAATGGGCATCGTCGCGCGCCCGCTCTATGCTGACATTGCCGTCCTTGACGCCAGCCTGACACTGACGGCGCCGCGCCATGTCACCGCCGCGACCGGCATTGACGCGATGGTCCACGCGATTGAGGCCTACACCACCAAGCTGCAAAAAAACCCGGTCTCCGACGCGCTCGCCGCCCGTGCGCTGAAACTGTTATCGTCGAACATCGTGCGCGCCTGCACTGCGCCGGACGACATTGAAGCGCGTGAGAATATGTTACTGGGCGCGATGCTCGCCGGTCAGGCGTTCAACAATGCTCCTTGCGCAGCTGTCCACGCCATGGCCTATCCGCTCGGCGTTCACTTTCATGTGCCGCACGGGCTTGCCAATTCGCTGATGCTGGCGCCAGTTTTAAAGTTTAACATGCCCGAGGCCGCGCCGCTTTACGCTGAACTTGGCGATGTCATTGGCGCCAATGACACCGGCGATTTTAAAACCCGCGCCGGCGCGTTTGTCGCCAAGATGCAGGAGATTTGCGCCGCTACCGGCGTTAAAAACCGCCTCAGCGATGTCGGCGTTTCTCACAACATCCTGCCGCAACTGGCCGAGGACGTCATGAAAATCGAGCGGCTATTGAAGAACAATCCGCGCGCCATGACCTATGACGATGCTTTGCGTCTTTATACAGAAGTATTGTAATGGCGGCTGGGTATTCCGGAACGCCTTTGTTAAAAAAGCTTGGCGTTAAAGATGGGCAGACGGCGTTGCTGGTCGCCATTCCAGAAGACTTTACGGCGTTAAACGGCTTTGAGAATTGGCGGCGCCTGAAGCTTGCAAAAACCGAGCGCGGCATTACCGGCGGGCCTTATGATTATATCCACTACTTTGCGGACAGTGAAAAAGCGCTCATCAGCGCCATGCCAAAGCTACGCAAAGCACTTAAGCAGGACGGAATGGTATGGGTTTCCTGGCCAAAGAAAGCATCGGGCATCAAAACCACCGTGACAGGCGATCTGGTGCGAACACTAGCACTCACAAATGGCCTGGTTGATATCAAGGTCTGCGCGGTCGATGATACCTGGTCGGTACTAAAGCTGGTAATCCCGGTGAAGGACCGAAAAAATGATTAACACATCATCGCGCACCGCCTACAAACACATCCGTCCGCTGCAAACCCGCTGGGCGGATAATGATATTTACGGCCACATCAACAATGTCGCCTATTACGGTTTCTTCGACACGATTGTGAATGAATATCTGATCAGCATGAGTGCGCTTGATATTCATGACGGCGCCATCATCGGTCTTGTGGTTGAAACCCACTGCAATTATTTCGCGCCGGCCGCCTTTCCTGATGCGCTTGAAGGCGCGTTGCGCGTTGCCCATATCGGCAATTCTTCTGTGCGCTATGAGTTGGGCGTCTTCAAAAAAGGTGAAGATGCGGCCTTAGCGGAAGGCCATTTCGTCCATGTCTATGTCGATCGCGCAAGCCGAAAGTCGGCGCCGCTGCCGGATGCTTTGCGCAAAGCATTGTTGTCTTTGACCTGAATCACTGCGCGTTGTTTCCAGTCCCCACTGCGTTTAAGACGTCACCATGAAAACGGGAGGATTTTGCTATGGAGCTTGATCAAATTGCGCTTATGGCCGACGTCGTTCAGGCCGTCGCGGTTGTTGCAACGCTAATCTTTGTCGGCCTGCAAGTGCGCTACAATACCCGCATCGCCCGCATGACCGCGGCCCAGACAAGCGCACAACTACTGGCGGAAAATCTAGGCCGGGTCACCGACAGTCCCGACCTCGCCGAATTACTTTCCGGTGGGCGCGGAACATTGGATGATTTTACCGACGCTGAACGCTTGCGTGTTTCCAATTTTGTCTCGACCGGGTTTCGCCACCTTGAAGTCCTTCACGCGCACCGTCGCTATGATATCTATGAAGAAGAATTATGGCAGGGCGCGGCGGGACGCTTGCGGCGCATGCTGTCCAATCCGCGCATTCGAGACTGGTGGGAGGATAACAAAGACATCTATGCGGCCAGTTTCAGAGAGTATGTGGCGACGGAAATCGAAACCTTTCGCGCCAGCACTGGAACAGACTGACATGGAAACATTAGAAATCGCAGGCCAATTGTCGGCAATAGCAACATTTTTTATCGCCAGCGGCGGCTACATCTATTATCGTTGGGACTTTTACAGCAAACGCGCCAAGCTTGAGACATACTTAAAAAATGCCCGAGCCAAAGCATCTGACGACAGGCGCGGCAAACAAGGCCAACATACATATTTTCACCTGATGAAAGAAGTTGGCCTAACCGAAACTGAAATTTTGCAGGCCAGCTTTAAAAGCAAGCACATCGAGCGCTCCAGCATCGTCGATAAACAAACCAATCGCGCGGTTGGTTTGGTGTTTGGCTATCGCGAATAGTTACGCTGTGGCTTGCAGAATTTGCCGGCGGTGCGGCGCCTAGAGCAAAATGCGTTACATGCGAATCGTCCATTTTTGCTCTAGATTCTTTCATAGTCGCATCGCGCGACGCGAAAACCGTTGCACACTTTTCGCTCGATGCTCTAAAGTATCCGCGCGTCGAGATTGACCTTGGCGACAACATAGCCGCGCCGCAAATCTTCGATATGTTTCAGCATCCATGCATGCGCTTGGCGTTCATCGCGACTTTTAAGCGCCTCAATGATCTCAGTTTGCGCGCCTAAAATGCGCTCATGCGCGTTTGGGGTCTGGTCGATCACCAACCGCAGGCTGGCGCCAATCATCAGATTTAGCGACTGCAACATCGCCAGCATCACCCGATTGTCGAGCCCATTGGCGAGCTGTTGAAAAAACTCAACCGCATAGCCGACGATTTCATCGGCAGCGCCCGGGGCTGCATCACGCAAACCGTCGCGCACGTCGAAAAGCGCGCCAAGCGCTTCATCGCTGAGCCGGCCCGCTGCAATCCGCGCGGCCTCAGGGTAAAGCATCGCCAGAGTTTCAAACACCTCGCCAAAAGTCGCGCCGCCCAGCGCCATGCTGCGGCTTGCGGTTTCGGCAATCTCCGAAGCGTTCGGGCTTTTCACCACCAGACGCTTGGCCGCTCCGCGCTCCACCAGCCCCGATTGCTGTAACAACCGGATGCCCTCGCGCACGCTGGAGCGCGTTACGCCAAACTGCACGCAAAGCTCAGCCTCCGTCGGCAGCAACGCGCCTTCTTTCAGGACGCCGGACAGAATATCAGTCTCGATCGCATTGCAGACTTTGACATAGACCGGCGCGCGGTCGAGGGTTTTGAATTTATGCGCCATTTTCATGCGCTCTTTTCAAAAATTTCCCGACCAATCAGCATGCGGCGGATTTCACTGGTGCCGGCGCCGATCTCATACAGCTTCGCGTCACGCAGCAGGCGCCCCGCCGGAAATTCATTGATATAACCATTGCCGCCCAAGAGCTGGATGGCGTCAAGCGCCATTTGCGTGGCGCGTTCGGAGGCAAACAGGATGCAGCCGGCCGCGTCCTGGCGCGTCGTCTCCTTGCGATCACACGCCGCCGCCACTGCATAGACGTAGGCTTTACTCGCGTTCATCGCGGTATACATATCGGCGATCTTGCCCTGCACGAGCTGGAACGCGCCGATCGATTTACCAAATTGCTTGCGGTCGTGAATATAGGGGAGCACCACATCCATCGCCGCCTGCATAATGCCGAGCGATCCGGCCGATAAAACCGTGCGCTCATAATCAAGCCCGCTCATCAAAATGCGTACGCCGTCGCCCTCTTCGCCGAGGCGGTTTTCTTCCGGCACTTCGCAATCTTCAAACACCAACTCGCCAGTGTCCGAGCCGCGCATGCCGAGCTTGTCGAGCTTTTGTGCGGTCGAATATCCTTTGAAATCTTTTTCAACTATGAACGCAGAAATCCCGCGCGAGCCTTTTTCCGGCGCAGTCTTGGCGTAGACGACCACAACATCCGCTGTCGGACCATTGGTAATCCACATTTTATTGCCGTTCAGAATATAGCGGTCGCCTTTTTTCTCGGCTTTGAGTTTCATTGAAACAATATCAGAGCCGGCGCCGGGTTCGGACATCGCCAATGCGCCGAGATGTTCGCCGGTGACCAGCGCGGGCAGATAGCGCGCTTTTTGGTCTTTGCTGGCGTTGAGGCTGATCTGGTTGACGCAAAGATTGGAATGGGCGCCATAAGAAAGCCCGACCGCGCCGGAGCCGCGCGAAATTTCCTCCATCGCGACGCAATGGGCGAGATAGCCAAGCCCTGTGCCGCCAAATTCCGGATCGGCGGTAATCCCCAGCAGACCTAATTCGCCCAGCGCCGGCCACAGATCGCGCGGGAATTCATTGCTGGCGTCGATTTCAGCAGCGCGCGGCGCCAGCTTGTCATCGACCCAGCGGGAAATCATGTCGCGCATTTCCTCCAGTTCCGGATCGAGGCCAAAATTAAAGGTCAGGCTGTTAGATCGCGCCATCGGATGCACCGTCCTTTCGGAACCGAACCATTTTTGGTTCAGGATAATTCAACGAATATCGCCCTATTATCACATATTAGGATTGTCGGACAATGTATTTGTGGTATCAATTTGAGGCATTTCGCGGGGTTCTACTGCCGCCTTTGTGATAAACCGATGAAAAGAACGGACAAAAGCGCGGGCCCATGGCGATCATTCAATCCAGCATCGACCCGAAATCGGCCAGTTTTACGGCCAATGACACCGCGATGCGGGCGCAGATCGACACGTTGCACGCCAATTCCAATCGCGTCGCAGAGGGCGGCGGCGCCCGATATGCCGAGCGCCATAAAAAACGCGGCAAGCTTCTCGCCCGCGAGCGCATCGCGCGGCTCTTAGACCCCGGCGCGCCGTTTTTGGAAATCGGCCAGTTCGCTGCCTGGGAAATGTATTCCGGTGATGTGATGTCAGCCGGCGTCGTTACCGGCATCGGCCGCATCGCCGGCGTTGAATGCATGATTGTCGCCAATGATCCAACTGTTAAAGGCGGCACCTATCACCCAATCACGGTCAAAAAACATTTACGGGCGCAGGAAATTGCACTCGAAAATCGCCTGCCTTGCATATACCTGGTTGAAAGCGGCGGCGCGTTTTTGCCGATGCAGGATGAAGTCTTTCCCGATAAGGATGATTTCGGCAGGATATTTTTCAACCAGGCGACGCTGTCCTCCAAAGCCATACCGCAAATCGCTGTCGTCCATGGGAGCTGCACCGCCGGCGGGGCTTATGTGCCGGCAATGTCGGACGAGGCCATCATCGTTAAAAAGCAGGGAACGATATTTCTCGGCGGCCCGCCCCTGGTCAAAGCGGCGACCGGCGAGATTGTCTCGGCCGAAGACCTTGGCGGCGGCGATACGCATACGCGCATATCCGGCGTCGCCGATCACCTTGCCGAAGACGACGACCACGCGTTGGGGCTCGCCCGGCAAATTGTCTCACGGCTCAACTGGGTAAAGCTCGGCGAAGTCACTATGGTCGCACCCGAAGCGCCGCTCTATGCGCCTGAAGAACTCTATGGCGTCGTCGAAGCGGATGCGCGCAAGCCCTATGATGCGCGCGAAATTATTGCACGGATTGTCGACGGCTCGAAATTTGATGAGTTCAAACCGCTCTACGGCTCAACTCTGGTGACCGGCTTTGCCAGGCTGCACGGATTTCCGGTCGGCATCCTCGCCAATAATGGCATTCTGTTTTCCGAAAGCGCAAAAAAAGGCGCGCATTTCATCGAATTATGCTGCCAACGCAAAATCCCATTGGTCTTTCTACAAAACATCACCGGCTTTATGGTCGGGCGCGCCGCCGAAGAAGGCGGCATCGCCAAGGACGGCGCCAAGCTGGTCACCGCGGTTGCGACCGCAGCCGTCCCAAAATTCACCATCGTTGTCGGCGGCTCCTACGGCGCCGGCAATTACGGCATGTGCGGCCGCGCTTATGGACCGCGATTTATGTTTATGTGGCCGAATGCGCGGATATCGGTGATGGGCGGCGAGCAAGCGGCGAGCGTTCTCGCCACAGTCCGACGCGACGCCATGACCGCCAAGGGCGAAGACTGGCCGCTCGCCGAAGAAGAAGCCTTCAAGGACAAAATCCGCACTGACTATAATATTCAGGGCTCGCCCTATTATTCTTCCGCGCGACTATGGGATGATGGTATCATCGACCCGGCGCAAACCCGCGACGTGTTGGGCTTGTGCCTGTCGGCGTCGATGAATGCGCCGGTTGAAGAAACTAAATTTGGCGTGTTCAGGATGTAGGAAGGCTTTTATGCGTGTTTTGATTGCTATCTTGGTGTTTATCGCCGCTGGCGCCTATTGGCTCATTCTCGACGGATCGACGCCGAAGAATGCGGACTATGAATTCCCCCTGGCAGAGATGCGCGGATTAATCGACGCTGGCGACGGCCCTTTGCCCACAGCGCTCAATGTTGAAATCATCAGCACCGATGAAGCGCCGCTACTGGCTGCGCATGCGGGGTTTCATTTTCAACCTTTCCAGCTTGCCATGACCAGCCTTCAGGTGAAGGGCGCCAATGGTGATGGCGGTGGCGATATCATTATCGGCGGCGCCATGGATAAAAGCCTCTACGAACTGACAAAGCAGAGCGATAATGCGACATTTTCCGATGCTGGCTATCGCCGGATGTTGGACGCGATGCGCGCCTCCGATGCAACCCTGATCACCCATGAGCATATCGACCATCTCGGCGGCATCGCCCGCGCGCCCGACCCGGCGGCCTTGGCGCCGCATCTGATGTTGAGCGCGCCGCAAATTAGCGTCATGGCGGCATTTGCCGCCGACGACGGACTGGCGGCGGCCTATAAAAATCTTGCGCCCGCCGATCTGTCGTCGCCGCGCCTCCTGGCGCCCGGCATTGCCGTCGCACCAACGCCCGGCCACTCCCCCGGCTCGCAAGTGTTTCTTGTCCGCACCGACAATGGTGAGGAATATCTCCTTATCGGCGATATCGTCTGGGCAATGAAGAATGTCGAAAAGGCCTGGGGCCGGCCGCGTGTGTTGCAATACATGTTTTTCAAGGGTGGAGAAGACCGCGCGCAGGTTCAGCGCCAGGTGCGGGCGCTACATAACCTTGCCGCCGCCGAGCCGGCGCTCACTCTCCTGCCCAGCCATGACAAAGACTGGATTGACGCGCTTATCGTCGACGAAAAGCTTGGCGAAAAATTTCAATAAATGAAAGAAACGCCCATTATGTCCGAACAAGTCCTAATCACCACGACTGACGATAACGGCGTCGCCCGGCTGACCATGAACCGGCCAGAATTACGCAATGCCTTCAATAAAGACATCGTCAACCAGATTTGCGACACGATGGGCCGGCTGAATTGCGATCCTAATGTGCGCATCATCGTCTTGACAGGCGCCGGCAAGGCGTTTTCCGCCGGCGCGGACCTCAACATGATGCAGCGCGCAGCGGAATATTCCTCTGCGCAAAACAAAGACGATGCGCGCCGCCTCGCGCATATGCTGATATCGATTTATGATTCGCCAAAACCGACCATTGCGCTCGTCAACGGCCCGGCGATGGGCGGCGGGCTCGGTCTGATCGCTGCCTGTGACATTGCAATCGGCGCCGATGAAGCGTTCTTTGCTCTGACGGAAGTCCGCATCGGCCTCATCCCGGCGGTGATTTCCCCATTCGTCCTGCAAGCGATCAGCCCGCGACAGGCGCGCCGGCTTTTCCTCACCGGCGAGCGTTTTGATGCTGAGACCGCAAAGACTATTGGCCTCCTCCACGAAACGGCGCCTTTGGCCGAGCTTGATGCAGCGCTGGGCAATATGATCGACAAATTGCTTTGCTGCGGGCCTATCGCCATGCGCGAGGCGAAGGCGTTGATCCGCTCCGTCTCTGGCCGCTCAATTGACGAGGGCGTGATAAAAGACACCGCCGGACGCATCGCGCAGATACGCGCAAGCGTGGAAGGCAAAGAAGGCATGACGGCGTTTTTGCAAAAGCGCAAACCCGGATGGGTTGCGGATTGATGGGAACGCAAAATCCTATCACCCGGAATATTCGCGATGCGGACCATGATGGCGTGCTAGCGGTCGTGAAAGCAGCGTTTGGTCAGGATGATGAGGCGGCGTTGGTAGGACGGTTATGGGCTGCCGACGCCGTCACAATCGAAAGGCTGGCGGAAATCGATGGCAAGATTGTCGGCTATTGCGCGTTTAGCCCGATCACTTGCACACCCGAGCTGGACGGAGTGTTGCTAGGCCTCGCCCCCGTAGCCGTAGCGCCCGGCCATCAACGCACCGGCCTCGGCTCGGCGATGATTGAGGATGGGCTGAAGGCCTGCCGCGAGGCCGGCGCAAGGCTGATCGCCGTGCTAGGCGACCCGAAATATTATGCTCGCTTCGGCTTTGAACCCGCCGCCGCAAAGAACATCCGCTGGGCGGAGCAAGATGCGGGCGATGCTTTTCGCATCATCATCAATGATGACAATCACTGGGGCGACATCACAACGGATGAGATGCGCCTCATTCATTACCACCCGGCGTTTGACGCTCTTTCCTAAGGTAGCCGCATGTTCAACAAAATCCTCATCGCCAATCGTGGAGAGATCGCTGTGCGGGTTGCACGGACCGCGCGCAGGCTCGGCGTTAGGACGGTGGCGGTTTATTCCGATGCCGATGCCGGTGCGCGCCATGTTCGCGCCTGCGATGAGGCGGTTCACATCGGCCCGGCGGCGGCGGTGCAAAGTTATCTCTCTACGGATAAAATTCTGGGCGCCGTCAAGCGCACCGGCGCACTGGCGGTGCATCCGGGTTATGGCTTCCTGTCGGAAAACCCCGCCTTCGCCGAGGCGCTGGAGGCGGCAGGCGCCGCCTTCATCGGTCCAAAAGCGGAAACAATCCGTGCAATGGGCTCAAAATCGGCAGCCAAGGATCTGATGGAAGCGGCAGGCGTGCCGACGACGCCTGGTTATCAGGGCGAGGACCAATCTGTCGCGACATTTAAAGCCCAAGCCAAACGCATCGGCTATCCGGTGTTGTTAAAAGCCACCGCCGGCGGCGGCGGCAAGGGCATGCGGATGGTCGAAAAGGCAAGCGATCTCGAAGACGCGCTCAACTCCGCGCAACGCGAAGCCAAATCCGCGTTTGGCGATGACCGCTTTCTGATCGAGAAATATGTCGCGCGCGCACGCCATGTTGAGGTGCAAATCTTTGGCGACGGTCAAGGCAATGTCGTGCACATGTTTGAACGCGATTGCTCGGTGCAGCGTCGCCATCAAAAAATTATCGAGGAAGCCCCGGCGCCAGATCTCGCCGCCGCCATCCGTGAAAAACTTTTGCGCGCCGGCGTTGAGGCTGGCAAGGCGGTGAACTATCGCGGTGCCGGCACTGTCGAGTTTCTCTTTGATGGCGGCGACAATGTCTACTTCATGGAGATGAACACCCGCCTGCAAGTGGAGCACCCGATATCGGAGGCGATCACCGGGCTTGATTTCGTTGAATGGCAACTGCGCATCGCCGCGGGTGAAGGCCTGCCGCTGGCCCAAGCTGAAATCACCGAACATGGCCATGCCTTCGAGGCGCGGCTTTATGCGGAAAACCCCGACCAGAGTTTTACGCCATCGATTGGTACACTGACGATGCTGCGATTACCGGCCCATGACGCCCGCATCGATTCCGGTGTTGAGGAAGGCCAAGACGTCACGCCCTATTACGACCCGATGATCGCCAAGATCATCACTCATGGAGACAGTCGCGACATCGCGCTTGCGCGTCTGCGCGCCGCGCTGTGCCAAACCCGCATCGCCGGGGTTGAGACCAATGTGCAGTTCCTCCATGCGCTCGCCGCCGATGCGGACTTCGCCGCCGGCAAGGTCTCGACGCGCTATATCGATGAGCATGATGCGACGCTGTTTCATCGCCCGCCGGTTGATGTGCGCGTCCTCTCGGCGGCGCTCTATGCACGCCACCTCCAATCGTGCGCGGACTGCGGCGCCGACCCGTGGGAGGCGCTGACCGGCTTCCGGCTTAACCGACCGCAAAAGGCCGTCACCTGGATTGACCATGACGGTGCGCCGGCGCTGGTGACGCTTTATCGCCGCGAGGATGCTATTGATGTAACGCTAGAGCCCAACGCATCGGCCGCCGCACGACGTCAAGGCGAGACCGCCGCGCCAATGATTGAATTTTCATTCACCGGCGCCCGCGGCGCAGATGGCGCCATGTTGCTCACCGTCGATGGCGCAAGCTTCACCGCCTTCGCCGCACCACATCCGAAAGGCGCGCGCATTTTTATCGGCGCCGATCACTGGGACATCGCCTTCCCCGCCCCCCTCGCCGGCATCGCCGCGCATCATTCCAGCGAAGGCTCTCTCACCGCGCCAATGCCCGGCATCGTCACGCTGTTGTCGGCCAAACCCGGCGATATAGTGACGGCGGGCGAGCCGCTCCTCGTGATGGAAGCCATGAAAATGGAGCACACCATCAAAGCGCCTAATGACGGCGTCATCAAAGCCTACCGCTTTGCACCCGGCGATCAAGTCAAAGACAGGGATTTGCTGGTGGAGTTTGAGGAGAGCGTGTGAGTTTCGCCTGCACTCCATACCCCCTCAGCCGGCTTCGCCGGCAGCTCCCCCGCAAACGGGGGAGCGAAGTAGCCACAGTGCTCGTTTATTCCTCGCCCGCTTGCGGGGGGTTGAAAGGGACCCCAACCCCTTTATACGATCGCGCAGCGATCGGAGGGGGGCTTTACAATGACCAACCACATTAACATCGTCGAAGTCGGACCGCGCGATGGTTTACAAAATGAACAGCAGGCCATTGATGTCGCCACCAAAGTTGCGCTGATTGAACAGCTCGCCGATGCGGGGTTGAAAACTGTTGAGGCCGGCGCGTTTGTGTCGCCGAAATGGGTACCACAAATGGCCGCCTCCAACGAGGTGCTGGCGCGCGTCAAGCGCAAGGAAGGCGTTTCCTATCCGGTCCTGACGCCAAACCTAAAAGGTTATGAAGGCGCACGCGCCGGCGGCGCTGACACGGTGGCGATTTTTGCCGCCGCATCGGAAAGTTTTTCAGCCAAAAACATCAATGCGAGCATTCAAGAAAGCCTGGCGCGGTTCCAGCCGGTGGCTGAGGCGGCGAAGGCGGATGGCGTTCGCCTGCGCGGTTATGTTTCCTGCGTTCTTGGCTGCCCCTATGAAGGAATAATCCCCGTTAAAGATGTCGTGCGCGTCGCTTCAGCGCTTTATGAGATGGGCTGTTATGAAATTTCGCTCGGCGACACGGTCGGCGTCGGGACGCCAAGCCAAGCGCGCGATATGATCCGCGCGGTCGCCGGAGAGATTCCCGTCGCCGCCCTGGCCGGGCATTTCCATGATACTTACGGCCAGGCGCTCGCCAATATTTACGCCGCGCTGGAAGAGAGCGTCACGACGTTCGATTCTTCCGTATCCGGATTAGGCGGCTGCCCCTATGCGCCGGGCGCCAGCGGTAATGTCGCCACCGAAGACGTCGTCTATATGCTGCACGGATCAGGCTTTAAGACCGGCGCCGACCTTGATGCCCTGGTGCGGACAAGCGTCTGGATCTCTGAAAAACTCGGCCGCCGCCCGGCCTCGAAAGTAACGCGCGCGAAAACTGCAGCGACGATCCAGAAAATGTAGCCGCTGTCAGCCAGCACCGAACTGGCGTTCCAATTTTCTAACAATCCTAGTCATCCCGGATGCGCTGCACTGGTGTCCGGTTTAGAAAATGCTCGCGCTTTAAGCAGCGTTCAACCCAGTATTCCCACGCCGTGTCATCACCGGATTTATTCCGGTGATCCAGCGCAAAAGAAAAGAGATTCAAAAGCTTGCCTGTCTGGATTGCCGGAATGGAGATGGATGGGAACCATCGACCTCCGGCAAAGACATCGCCTATCGCA
>JAJFGE010000015.1 GCA_021776295.1 Hyphococcus sp. | reverse complement strand
AGGATCGTTTTGGATGGCCTGCGTGGTGAGGACAGCATTGCTGAACTGTGCCGCCGTGAGGGCATTTCACAAGGGATCTATTACAAATGGTCCAAAGACTTCATGGAGGCTGGGAAGAAGCGGTTGGCTGGCGATACGGCTGAGCGACGATTGAAAGAAGTGCGTGCGAAAATCACCAACCTGCGGCGCATGGAAAAAGCGCTTGCGAGTTTCGTGAATGATTGTCCGCGCAACGCGAGTCCTGACTGCCCGATCATCGCCGCTTTATCGCAAACACCTCGGGCTGCGTCCTGACGATCTCCTACTTATTATTGAAGAACAGATACTTCACGAACGCCGCTATTCCCAAAAGCAGGAATAGCACAATTAACACCATCACAATTGCACCGCCTGGACCCATCATCATTTCACCGTCCATTATATTTGTCCTTACTTTATTGGGGTTCTCGTTGCTGAACCTACACAACAAACACTCCCATCGACGACGCGTTCCCATTACTCATACTAGGCCGCAACCAACCCAATCTGTTGCGTTGCTTTTATTTGGTAATTATCGAGCGCCCACCGATTCACGACATCATCAAAAGTCGCATGTTCTATCAATCCTGGGCTGCGTTCGAAGGGGTTTGGTCAGAGTGTAGAGGCTTAAATCTTAATTTCAGTAGGGGCTCCGAAATGAGCCGACGGCGTGGGAGAAGTTCAATCGAAAAGAATGCGCCAAAACAAATTTTATTTTCTTGACCCTATAGTGATCCTACGGCCAGCATCATTTTCACCGGAAAAGTTGTCCACCTCTAATACACTGATTTTTTCTTTGGAAAATGGCAGGGGCAGAAGGGCTCGAACCCACGACCGTCGGTTTTGGAGACCGAAAAACTAAACTTCATCTTATTCATCGCAAAAATTTACGATCAGCGTCCAATCCTTTTGCGGCTAAGTTTTATACGGGATCAAAATTCGCAAATAGAAACGATTTGCAAAAAACTCACTCGATAATTCACAGAAAACTAAATTTTTTTCACGCCACCCAGGTACCGAGCGGGTACCGAAACTCATTAATTTGCATACTGTGTTTTCAACAGGCTTTTAAATACTTGTTTTTGCTTATTTTTCTGGAGCGGGTAGCGGGAATCGAACCCGCATATTCAGCTTGGAAGGCTGCTGCACTACCATTGTGCTATACCCGCCCAAAGATAGATTTGGGGGTCTTTGATATCGCAATTACGCCGGCATGCAAGGCTGGTGCGCGATATTTTGGGCGCTTGAACCATTGCCGTCCCATGTCCAATCTTTGTATGAGCAAAACCTCAAGGAGCATGCCAGTGGCCCATACCCCGCACGAAATTCATGACGACTTCCCCGAATATGCCGAGAAAATCCACGACCTCAAAGTCAACGATTCCCACTTTGCCCGGCTAGCGGAAGAGTATCATGAGATCAATCGGAAGATTCACCGGCTGGAAACGCGGGTCGAGGCATCAAGTGAATCTCGCGAAGAAGACCTACGCAAAAAGCGCATGCACCTGAAAGATCAGCTTGCAGCAATGCTTTTCAAACCATAAAGCGCATCGCCGGCGGCTAAAGCGTCCGGGCGATCAACAGCTTCATAATCTCATTCGTGCCGCCATAGATGCGCTGGACGCGGGCGTCGGCATACATCCGGCTGATCGGATATTCGTCCATATAGCCATAGCCGCCGAACAGCTGGAGGCATTCGTCGATAATCTCGTTTTCGAGATCGGTGAGGAGATATTTCGACATTGACGCCGTCGCCGCATCGAGCTTGCCGGCGATTAGTTGCTCCGTACAGTAATCAACAAAAACCCGCGCCATGGTCGCCCTCGACTTGCATTCGGCGAGTTTAAATTGGGTGTTCTGGAAACTCAGGATGGGCCGGCCAAAGGCCTGGCGCTCCTTAACGTAAGCAATCGTCAGCTCCAGCGCGCGCTCAATCCCGGCGATCGCCTGCACGGCAATTTCCTGACGTTCCTGGGGTAATTGCTGCATCAATTGGAAAAAGCCCTGGCCTTCCTCTGTGCCGAGAAGATTTTCAGTGGGGATTTTCACATCATTGAAAAACAATTCCGACGTGTCCTGCGCCTTGTTGCCAAGTTTTTTGAGGTTGCGGCCGCGCTCAAAACCATCGGCGCCGTCAGTCTCAACCACCATCAGCGACACGCCCGAGGCGCCCTCGCCGGGATCGGTTTTGCACACAACGATGACAATATTTGCCGTCTGGCCGTTGGTGATGAAGGTCTTCTGCCCGTTCACCACATATTGGTTGCCGTCTTTCAGCGCCGTGGTGCGCACCGCCTGCAGGTCCGAGCCGGTTCCGGGCTCGGTCATGGCGATCGCGCCAATAAGCTCGCCGGTCGCCATTTTCGGCAACCACCGGCGTTTTTGCTCCTCGGTGCCGTAATGGAGAATGTAAGGCGCGACGATGGTGTTGTGGAGCGGCGCGCCGAAACCTTCAACGCCAGCCTTGATCTGCTGCTCGATGGAAATCTGCTCATGGGCGAAGGTGCCGCCGAGCCCGCCATATTCTTCCGGCATCGACATGCATAAGAGCCCCTGCTCGCCGGCCTTCTCCCAGGCCCAACGATCAACCACGCCCTGATCGCGCCACTTCTCCACATGCGGCGCCAGCTCGCGCGTATAAAACTTCGCGACCTCCTCCTCGAACATCACAAGTTCATCGGTTTTCCAGGACGGCGTGGCGGTTTGAATGGCGGGCATAACATAACTCCTCAAACATAAGGTCTGTTGCTAATGTGGGATCGCGCATCCGGGCTGGCAACAAAATTCGGCAGTCGTCACTGCTACAAATCTGCTAATCAATATCCGTCAACCGCCGGATCAAACTTGACGTGTCCCAGCGGCCGCCATCCATGGCTTGAACATCGGCGTAGAACTGATCGACCAGTGCGGTGACCGGCAGGCGCGCACCGTTTTCGCGGGCCTCGTTGAGCGCTATGCGTAAATCCTTGCGCATCCAGTCGACCGCGAAGCCAAATTCAAACTCGTCCTTAGCCATGGTCGCAGCGCGGTTTTCCATCTGCCAGCTTTGCGCCGCGCCGCCGGAAATCGCCTCCAGCACCTTGTCGATATCGAGCCCGGAGCGCGCGGCAAAATGCACCCCTTCGGACAATCCTTGAACCACGCCGGCGATGCATATCTGGTTGACGGCTTTGCACAGTTGGCCGTGACCGGCCGGACCGATATGAACAATCCGCGCCGCATAAGCGTCCATTGCCGGCCACGCGCGCTCAATATGTGCAGCGTCGCCGCCGCACATCACCGAGAGTTTTCCTGCTTGCGCCCCCGCCTCGCCGCCCGACACCGGCGCGTCAACAAAGCCGACGCCAAGCTCGGCAAGTTCGTCATGAAGACGGCGCGCCAATGTCGGCGACGCCGTGGTGTGATCGACAACAATCGCGCCCGAAGCAAAACCGCCGGCCGCCTTTTCAATCATCGCTGCGACGTCGGGATCATCGCCGAGGCACATGAAGACCAGCTCAGCCTCGCGCACCGCCTCGTCGGGGGCTTTAGCGATCCGGCCTTTATAGTCTTGCGCCCATTGTTCGGCTTTCGCCGTGGTGCGGTTGTAAACCACAACTTCGAAATCATTCTTCGACAGCCAGCCAGCCATGGGATAGCCCATGACGCCAAGACCGAGAAACGCCGCGCGCATCATTTGGCGCCGCCGTTGGGTTGGTATAGCCGATTAACTTGAATGTTGATTCTAAACGGGCGCGACTGCGCCCCGGCGCTTATGCGCCCTGACCGCGAAGGCGGTCGAATATTAATGAGCGCGCCTTCGCGCGCGGCCCGCGCAGGCCCTCTCTTTCGGTAACGGGGCGCAGCAAGGATTAGCCGCGAGCGAAAACAAACGATAGCGAAATCAATATTCATTGATTTTGCTATAGTTGCTGGCGAAATATACCAGCGGCGCGCCGGCGCTGCTGTCGAACTTCACCACCTCGCCGACCAACACAACATGATCGCCGGCTTCATAGCGGGCAAAAATTTTACAGTCGAACGCCGCAAGACGATGTTTTAATATCGGCGCGCCGGTCTCCCAGAACTCGACCTCATCGGGGCTCACCGGCTCGGGGGCGAAATTTGCAAACCGGTCAGATAGCACCCGCTGGTCGGCGCGCAAGATAGTCACGCTATAGCCGGTCGCCGCCATAAACGCTGGATATGACGCCGCTTTGTTTTCGATGCACCACAACACCAGCGGCGGGCTTAACGACACCGAGGTGAAGGAATTGACCGTCATCGCCGCATAGCCGCCGTCCTGTCTGGCGCAGGCCGCCACCGCGACCCCGGTCGCGAAACGGCCAAAGGCGTCTTTTAGCGGCCTGAATTTATCGGGCATGGCGCGGCTTTCGTGGGCTGTGGAACCGTTTCGATAACGTATTGAAAAACTTAAACCTTGTGCGCCTAACATCAATTTGGGAAAATACAAAGCGCCGGATGCTGCGGGCCGCATTTTGGCTTATTTTCAGCGCCGGCATAGCGTTCACTTTCGGACCGGGTCACGTCAATCTAGAACTTATGGAAACTTTTTTAGAAGCGCCATGGCAGATGTGGGCGACGCTGGGAATTATTTGCGTCACCATCGTCTTTTACACGCTCGACCGATTCCCGCTCGAACTGGTCTCGGCCGGCGCGATTGTCGCGCTATTGTTTCTGTTTTTGATCGCGCCGATGTCGCGCGACGGCGCCAATGTGCTAACCACCGAAACGCTGTTGTCGGGCTTCGCCAGCCCGGCGCTGTTCGCCATTCTCGGATTGTTGATTATCGGCCAGGGGATGTTTCAGTCCGGCGCGCTCGAACATCCGACCGAATATCTCCTGCGCGCCTTCGACAAGCGGCCGCGCATGGTGATCGCCGCGGTGTTTTTCTTTGTCATGGTGATCAGCGCGTTTTTGAACAATACGCCCGTGGTCGTCATGTTTATCCCGATCATGGCCGCCCTCGCCCAGCAGAGCAAAACGCCGGTCGCCCGGTTTATGATGCCGCTTTCTTTTCTGTCAATTTTCGGCGGCATGACCACAGTCATCGGCTCGTCCACCAACCTTCTGGCGCTGCAATCTTACCGCGCC
>JAJFGE010000140.1 GCA_021776295.1 Hyphococcus sp. | reverse complement strand
ACAACAACCGTTTTCGAACGGCCATGCGAAAAGCTCTGCTTGACCGCACCGGTCTCGGTGCGGCGCAAGGTTAAGGGACGGCGCCCTTTTGCCGGCGTGTCTTCGGTTTCGACCTCGTCGCTCATCCAAACTCCAATTTGCACTTGTCAAAAAGCGCGCTTTCATCGCCCACCCGCTCTCGCCGGCAGGCCTATTTCGAAAGCCGCCAAGGACATACAGCCCAAAGCAGCCGGGGTCCACCAATGAACCCCAATTAATGCGCCCCATCCGTCGGTGCGCGAAACCCTTCAAGGCGCGCCGTCGCGCGTAAAAACCGCCGCGCCGCCGCATCGCCAAGAACCGCCGCGTGGATAACGTGATCGCCCCCGAGGGCAGCGGATAATTCACGCGCGTCAAACAGCGCAATCTGAGCAACGCCTCTCGCCAGCGCCTTTAACTTTCTAACACCGTCCGCTGCGCCATCGCGCGCCGAAATCAACACCGCTACTTTTCCGTCCTTCAATGCCGCACGTACCTTTTCAAAACCGATAACCACATCGCCACTGCGCCGTCCGAGACCAAGGCTCGAAAGCGCCGCTTTCGCCAGCCCCGCCTCAACCCGTGCGCCAAGATCGTCTGAGACTTTCGCCTCGCTCTTAAACGACCGCGCAAAGGCTCGTTGTTTAACCGCTGCGGCGAGCACATCGGCGCTGGCCGACACCCAAGCGCCGCGTCCCGGCAATTTGCCGGAAAAGTCCGGCGTCACCACGCCATCAGGCGACAGCACAAACCGGATGAAGCCTTCGGGCGAGCCGGTCCGCCCTGTGGCGATGCACCGGCGCATCCGCGCATCCCCGCGCGGCGGCCGCGCGGGCGCGTCAGCATCAAGCTCTGTGTCAAGTTTTGTATCAGGCGACTGCGTCAGCGGTTGCTTGCTCCTCTGCTTCCTTCAATTCCTTTTCTTCGCGTTCAGCGCGCATCGCATCGAGGTCTTCCTGGGTAATCCAGCCAGCCTTGAGGCGCACGCGGATGATCATCTCTTCGGCTTCCTCGGCAGTCATTTTGTAGGCTTCGAGAATGCCGTCATAATGCTTGCGCTCGCCATCGACCCGCTCAGTCCAGCCAACCAGATCGTCGGTTGCGCAACCGGCAAGGTCTTCCAACGATTTGATGTCATTTTCGCCCAGCGTAACAACCATTTTCAGGTCAAGACCTTCGACCGCGACAACATCGTCGCTGACGCCCAGCGCTTTGCGTTTGTCATCGAGCTTTTTGTTTTCCGCCTCGATGAAATCTTTCGCCCGGGCCTGAAGCTCTTGTCCGGTCTCTTCATCAAGCCCGTCAATCTCGACCAGTTCTTCAACGTCTACAAAGGCAATTTCTTCAATCTTCGCAAACCCTTCGGACACCAGTAGCCCGGCCATCATATCATCGACATCGAGGCCGGCCATAAACGCTTCAGAGCGTATACGGAATTCTTCCTGGCGCTTGGCGCTTTCAGCCTCCTCGGTCATGATGTCGATTTCATAGCCGGAAAGCTGCGAGGCGAGGCGCACATTCTGGCCACGCCGGCCGATCGCCAGTGACAATTGCTCATCCGGCACAACCACTTCGATGCGCTCAAGCTCTTCGTCGAGCACAACTTTGGAGACCTCCGCCGGGGCCAGCGCATTAACGACGAATGTCGCGTCATCCGGCGACCATGGGACGATGTCGATTTTCTCTCCGCCAAGCTCGTTGACCACCGCCTGGACACGGCTGCCGCGCATGCCGACGCAAGCGCCGACCGGGTCGATGCCGCTATCATTCGACATCACGCCGATTTTGGCGCGGCTGCCCGGGTCGCGCGCCACCGCACGAATTTCAATCACGCCGTCATAGACTTCCGGCACTTCCTGTTCGAACAGTTTGGCCATGAATTGCGGATGCGCGCGTGACAGGAAAATCTGCGGCCCGCGGGTCTCGCGGCGCACCTCCATAATATAGGCGCGCACACGATCATTATTGCGGTAATTCTCGCGCGGCAATTGCTGGTCGCGGCGGATTATAGCCTCAGCCTTGCCAAGATCGACAATCACATGGCCATATTCCACGCGCTTGACGATGCCGTTGATAATCTCGCCGATGCGGTCCTTAAAGTCTTCATGCTGACGTTCACGCTCGGCGTCGCGCACCTTCTGGGTGATGACTTGCTTGGCGGCCATCGCCGCTACCCGGCCGAAATCAATCGGCGGCAAGGGATCGGACATGAAGTCGCCGATTTCCGCTTCCGGATTTCGCTGGCGCGCCTCATTGATATTTATTTCAGCGGAATCGTTTTCAATCTCTTCAACCACCTCAAGCAGGCGCCAAAGCTTGGTCTCGCCGGTCTTGGGATTAATCTCAGCCTTGACGTTGGTCTCATGGCCGTAGCGCGAGCGCGCCGCCCGGGCGAGCGCGTCTTCCATCGCCTCGATCACCAGCGTTGGCTCAATCGATTTCTCGCGAGCGACCGCATCGGCGATCTGGATCAATTCAAGTTTATTG
>JAJFGE010000139.1 GCA_021776295.1 Hyphococcus sp. | reverse complement strand
TCCGTATCATAACGGCTGAGCAAACCCAAAAAAGTTCCCAAATCACGCGGGGTGCTGGCGATCTGACGGCCTGCCGGGACAATTCGGTCCGGGGCCGCGTTCATGATCGCAACCGCTACGCATGTCAGTCCCGGCGCGCCTATTGGCGCCGCCATCGGGGCTGCTCCAATTATTCCGGCGCAGATTGCGCCAAACAGAAAGTTATTATTGTGTCTCAATTTGAAGCCCTCGGGCTTTCCCAAAGTGTCCTGAAAGCCATTGCGCCGCTCGGCTATGAAGAGCCGACGCTGATCCAGCGCAAGGCGATCCCGCTGGTGCTGGACGGCAAGGACCTTGTCGGTCTGGCGCAGACCGGCACCGGCAAGACGGCGGCTTTTGGCCTGCCGCTTGTCCATCATCTGCTCACTAATCGCGGCAAGCCGCCGGCGAAAACCGTCCGCTCGCTGATTTTGGCGCCGACGCGTGAGCTGGTTAATCAGATCGCCGAAAATTTGAAATCATTTACCCGGGGCACGCCACTGCGCGTGGAATGCGTCGTCGGCGGCTCGCCGATCAACCGGCAGATGAGAAATCTCACCCGCGGCGCTGATATTCTTGTCGCAACGCCAGGCCGGCTGCTCGATCTGGTAGACCGCAAGGCCGTCTTTCTTGACCAGGCGACATTTCTGGTTCTCGACGAGGCCGACCAGATGCTCGATCTCGGATTTATTCATTCCTTGCGCAAAATCGCACAGATGGTTGGCAAGCCGCGCCAGACCTTGTTGTTCTCCGCGACCATGCCGCGTCAGATCGCTGACCTTTCGCGCGCTTACTTGACCGATCCGGTGCGGGTTGAAGCCGCGCCGCCGGGACGTGTCGCCGATAAGATTTCGCAGAGCGTGCATTTTGTCGAGAAGAGCGCCAAAGCAGCGTTGCTTAAAAAATGCCTGGGCGAGCGCGATGGTGATCTATCGCTGGTGTTTTCACGCACCAAGCACGGCGCTGAAAAGCTGATGAAGCAACTGGTTGCCGCTGGTTTTACCGCGGCGTCGATCCACGGCAATAAAAACCAGGGCCAGCGCGAGCGCGCCTTGAAAGGCTTCCGCACCGGCCGGACCCGTATTCTGGTGGCGACCGATGTGGCGGCGCGCGGCATCGATATTCCAGGTGTCAGCCATGTCTATAATTATGACTTGCCGGAAGTGGCGGAGAACTATGTCCACCGCATCGGGCGGACGGCTCGCGCCGGCGCCGCCGGTAAGGGCGTTGCGTTTTGCTCGCCGGAAGAAATTGGACTTTTGCGGGCCGTAGAAAAAGTCATGAGCGTCAAAATTGACGTTGCCAGCGGCGAGCCGCCAGCCGATGAGCGCGGTGCGCGGCCAGCACGTGGACGCGGCGGGCGTAATTCAGGCGGGCGCAATAAGCCGAGCCAGCATCGCGGCAAACGGCCGCAAAGTTTCGGCCGCAAGCCGGATGGTGCGGGCGCTCAGGGCGAGACCCGTGCGGGGGAACAACGCACAGCCAGCAAAAAGCCGTTCAAGAAGAAATTTCGCGGCAAGAAAGCCGGCGAGGGGGCGAGCGCCATTACTGATGTGAAGCCAGCAGCGAGCAAGAAGCGCGGGAAGCCGCATTCACAAAATAAGGCCGCGCCCGGCGCCAAACCGGCAAACACCAACTTCAAAAAGCGCCGCCGCTCAAACGCAAAACGCAAAGCGGCGTAAAATTTCGGTTGAGATTGCGGTTGGGGTTTTTGGCCCCTTGCAATCTTCAAATTTACCGGTATGACACCGGCTTCGCCGTTCAGCCCATCTGGGCCGTGCGGCGAACCTGTCCAAGACTGCGGGTGCGCGGCAACGCGCTTAATCTCCCGCATAGGCAGATGGATCAGCCGGGCTTTGCCCGACCTGAAGACCTTCTGGGACAGGCTCTCTAGCGTTTATGCGCCGGGAGCCTTTTTGGTTTCAGGCATATAAGCGCCCGATCGTAGCCGTGAGGTTAACTGCGCCCTTATGGGGCAAAAGCCTAACCTCGCATCAACCGAAGGGAAGCGTCCTATGGACAGAACCCAAAAGGCGGAAATGGTCGAATGGATCGGCGGCGTGTTCGATAAGAACACCGTCCTCGTGGTCGGCAATGGCGGTCTCTCGGTCTCGGATTTCGAGGCGTTGCGGGGAGATTTGCGCGAGGCTGGCGCGTCGATGCGGGTGGTCAAAAACCGCCTCGCCAAGATCGCGATCACTGGAAAGCCGGGCGAGAAAATCGCCCATCTTTTCGACGGCCCCACCGCTTTAGCGTTCTCTGAAGACCCGGTCGCGGCGGCGAAAGCCGTCCACAAATACGCCAAGACCAACGAAAATCTCACCATCCTTGGCGGCGTGATGGGTGATGAAATCCTCGATCAGGCAGCGGTGAAGGTCTTGGCCTCGATGCCGTCTCGCGAGGAGCTTCTTGCCTCTATCGTTGCGACCATCACATCTCCGGCATCCGGCCTTGCAGGAGCGCTTGGCGCCCCGGCGGCCAATATTGCCGGAATTCTCTCAACTCTTGAGGAACGTGCGGCGGCCTAGCCGCTGAACTGACCGACCCCTCTAACGAACTAGGAATTGAATAATGGCTGATCTTAAGAAACTCGCAGAACAGATTGTTGGGCTTACGCTTTTGGAAGCGTCTGAGCTGAAAACCATCCTCAAGGATGAATATGGTATCGAACCCGCCGCTGGCGCGGTTGCGGTGGCTGCAGCGCCTGGCGCTGGCGGCGAAGCGGCTGAAGAAAAGACTGAATTTGACGTTATTCTGGTTGCCGCCGGGGACAAAAAGATCAATGTGATCAAGGAAGTCCGCGCCCTTACCGGTCTCGGCCTGAAAGAAGCCAAAGACCTCGTCGAAGCCGGCGGCAAAGCGGTCAAAGAAGGCGTCACCAAAGACGAGGCCGAAGAAGTCAAGAAAAAGCTCGAAGAAGCTGGCGCGAAAGTCGAACTCAAATAGTTCGGCCGTCCTCCAGTAAAAAGCGCGGTTTTTTAACTTTAAGGGGTTGCGACAGCGCCCGGGCGTGCTTATTACACCATTCCCCGTCGATGGGCCAGCCATCGACGGCTTCAGGCTTTGCGGCAACGTGCTTCGGTTAATCGAGAATACATTATAAATCATCCGTTCCTCGGTCGAATAACTCCGACCGGTGGGACGCTCGTGTGCATGCGTTATCTCTAGGGCGATCTAGGGGGCGAGGCATGCACGTTGGGGAATATAACTTCCGTTCGTGAGGAAAAGATGGCGCAATCCTTCGTTGAGAAGAAACGCATTCGTAAAAGTTTTGGCCGCATTGGCGATGCGGCGCCTATGCCGAACCTGATCCAGGTTCAAA
>JAJFGE010000138.1 GCA_021776295.1 Hyphococcus sp. | reverse complement strand
GATGGAAGCGATATCACCGTCAGCTTTGTTCGGCTATACTGCAGCAGTTCATGGATTGCTATTTGCGTTTGGGCTTTATCGTATGACACAACGCGCGCCGGTACCCGCAGCCAAACAAGAAGACTATGTGCCGGTGCCGCGTACCTCGCCAGCGATTTTTGAGATTGATCCTCGCAGCGGCGATTGTGAAGATCAGCCGGAACCTGGAGTCGAAACAGGCTGAACTGTTTCCTCAGAGTTGCCCATCAACCGCTCAGCGCTTGGCGGTCGTCCGAACAAATTTCGATAGGATTTTGCAAAATGAGCCGCGGAGGTGAAGCCTGTCGCAACGGCGATCTGCAGGATCGGCATTGTTGTTTGCGCCAGCAACAGCCTTGCTCTTTGTAAACGCAGTTCTAGGTAGTAGCGCATTGGTGTCGTTCCAAGCGAATTCTTGAATAACCGTTCCACCTGTCTTGAAGAAACATTTACCGCCCCGGCAATTTCACCGATTGGCAATGGCGTTTCGATATAGGCTTCCATATGGGCTATCGCCGCAAGAAGCTTTGGATGCGTGATGCCTGTTCGAGATTGTGTCGACATCCGTTGACGATCATGGGGTTGGCGCACGAAATTGTGGAGCATCTGCTCTGCGACGCTGATGGCGAGATCGCTGCCATGGTCTTTTGCAATCGAGTAGATCATCATGTCGAGGGGGGCTGTCCCGCCAGAACATGTGTACCGGTCTCGGTCAATTTCAAATAAAGTTGCTGTGACATCAAGGTCCGGAAAATCTTCGACAAATCCTTCAACATTTTCCCAGTGGATCGTACAGCGATATTTTTCGAGCAGTCCAGCCTGGGCGAGCGCGATCGTGCCGGTGCAAACACTACCAAGTGCAACGCCGGCGTGGGCGTAATCGCGCAACCGGCCGCTGGTTTTCCGGTCATTGAATTTTTGCGCATTGAGCCCAGCACACACAAATAGAACATCAGCGTCGATGTTATCCAGGAGCGAGGCATTCGGTGTAATTGTTACGCCATTGCTGGCCCGAACTTCTCCTCCGTCGATGCTGAGCGTGTCCCATTCATAAAGTGTTTTCCCGCTCATGCGATTGGCCGCACGTAAGGGTTCAATCGATGATGTGAACGCCATCATCGAAAATTTCGGGAGAAGCAGGAAATTGATTTTGGTTGTTTCGCGCCGTGTTTCGTTACCAAACATATTACATACCGATGCTTCTCGTTCGCCCTTTAACCAAAGCGAAGAATAGTGCCGAATTCAGCGTGACTCGCCCGGTTCGACAATACCCATTATACGGCAGCGTGCCGTCGAATGGATAGTGCACGAGATTTTCTCGTTTAGTCTCAGTGACAATAAACCCTCCAGTTTGATGCCTATACGCCCGCCGACGGCGCCGATATTATCAGCGGGCACAAACGTGGCGCACGGAAGGTTATGAACGATCCAGCGTTGCATATTCGTACTGTCGGTTGCGCAGCGAGTGTTGGGCGGGGCGAGCAGCAGGATGGCGGCGGCCCGAGCGCCGCCCATCCCTAGGCCACTTATTGGGCGGGCCCAATTTCGGTTCGGCCATTGTCATCCGGCGACTTATCCAATCGGACGGACTATTTGCTGCACTGCAGCGCAGGCTTTTCCATTCCGGAGCGTTCTTTATGCAAACTAGCAGCTATTGGTTTGCGCGCGCTCGTTTCCAAGGTTTACAAATGTGTCAATCGTATCGTTAACGCTGCATATTCGTTTCATCGAAATCAACGATAGTGACGAATAAATCACTGACATCATGGCGAGTTTGGTAAAATGATGTCGTTTCGAGAAAAGCACGGTCATTCAACTGTCGCCATCATCGCCAAGAGCGGAGAAGCAAAGGCGTCGCCAGTTCTTCCGGGCGTCAGCGTCGGCATGCCCGAAACGACTGCAACCCGTCACGAACGGGACGCCATAGAGAGGCGGTCTATCCGTCAATGGTTGGATTATGACGCAAGACACACTACCGCCGCCAGGGGCGCCGGATATCGAAATTGCCCGAGCGGCGGCGATGAAGCCGATCTTGCCATTGGCTGATGATCGGCTCGGCGTCCCTGCAGAGGCCCTCGTTCCCTACGGGCATCACAAGGCGAAATTGTCGCTCGACTATATAATGTCAATTCAAAACCGCCCCAAAGGCAAACTCGTTCTCGTGACGGCGGTGTCGCCGACGCCTGCGGGTGAGGGAAAGACCACCACCAGCGTCGGCCTTAGTGATGGGCTCAACAAAATCGGCGTCAAGTCGATGGTCTGTCTGCGCGAGCCGTCGCTCGGGCCCTGTTTTGGCATGAAAGGCGGGGCCGCTGGCGGCGGGCGGGCGCAAGTCGTTCCCATGGAAGATATTAACCTTCATTTTAATGGTGATTTTCATGCGATAACTTCCGCACACAGTCTTTTGGCGGCGCTGCTGGACAATCATCTGCACTGGGGCAATGAGCTCGGCATTGATCCACGCCGCGTTAGCTGGCGGCGCGTTGTCGATATGAACGATCGAGCGCTGCGTAATATCACGGTGGGGCTTGGCGGCGCCGCCCATGGCGTGCCTCGAGAAAGCGGATTTGACATCACCGTCGCTTCGGAGATCATGGCGATCTTATGCCTTGCGACCGATCTTGCGGATCTGCAGCGCCGCCTCGGCAATATCATTGTTGCGCGTAGACCGGATAAGTCGCCAGTGAGCGCCAAAGACCTGGGCGCGGACGGCGCCATGGCGGTGTTGCTGAAAGATGCGCTTCAACCCAATCTTGTGCAGAGTATCGAGAACAACCTTGCCTTCATCCATGGTGGTCCGTTTGCGAATATCGCACATGGCTGTAACTCGGTGATGGCGACAAAAGCGGCGCTATCGCTTGCTGATGTGGTGGTGACTGAAGCTGGGTTTGGCGCTGATCTTGGTGCGGAAAAATTCCTCAACATTAAGTGCCGGCAGTCCGGTCTGCGGCCTGACGCGGTAGTTCTGGTCGCTACTATCCGCGCCTTAAAAATGCAAGGGGGTGTCAAGAAGGACGATCTTGCCAGCCCTGATGCCGGGGCTGTCGAACGTGGGGCCGTCAATATCATAAGGCACATTGAAAACCTGAAAAAATTCGGCGTCACGCCGGTGGTTGCGATCAACCATTTCGTGAAGGACAGCGATGAAGAAATCGCGGTGCTTACCCGAATCTGTAAAGAAGAAGATGTGCCCGTCGCTGTTTCCAAACATTGGGCCGAGGGCGGCGTCGGGGCGATGGAACTCGCCGAAATCGTGAGCGCTCAGCTCGAAAGCGGCTCGCCGGAAGTAAAGCTTCTATATCCCGATGAAATGCCGCTGACGGAAAAAATTGAGACAGTCGCGAAAGAAATCTATCGCGCGGGCCGCGTGGAGTTTCACGCTTCTGCGGCGCGCAGCTTAAAGGAATTCGAAGATCTTGGCTGTGGCAAGTTTCCCGTTTGCATTGCCAAGACACAGTCTAGTTTCTCAACAGACCCGAAAAAACATGGTGCGCCGACGGGGCACACACTGGAAGTGCGCGAAGCACGCCTTTCCGCCGGCGCAGGGTTTGTGGTGGCGGTATGCGGCGACATCATGACCATGCCCGGCCTGCCAAGGAAACCGGCTGCAATCAGTATTGGCCTTGATCAAGACGGACAAATAATCGGGCTCGCATGATACGCGAACCCTTCATTTCGGCAGTGGAGCGAACGAATGAGCGACGATGAAATCATTCTGAAGGATCTGAATGACGATGATCTCATCGAACAAATGAAGGATGATTTGTATGATGGGATGGCCAAGGAAGTCCATGAAGGCACGCAGATTCTTATTGATCGCGGCTGGGACGCCAATCTAATCCTGAGCGATGCGCTGGTCGAAGGAATGCGCATTGTTGGGATCGATTTTCGTGACGGTATTTTGTTTGTGCCCGAAGTTCTGCAATGCGCTGACGCAATGAAAAGCGGCATGGGACTGTTGCGCCCGATCCTTGCGGAGAGCGAAAATTCCGCCAGCACCGGGACCTATGTCATCGGCACAGTAAAGGGCGACATTCACGATATCGGTAAGAACCTGGTCGGCATGATGCTTGAGGGCGCTGGTTTTGAAGTTATTGACCTTGGCATCAACAACCCGATCGAGAACTATCTTGAGGCAATTGACAAGCACCGGCCCAACATCCTTGGTATGTCCGCTCTCCTAACAACAACCATGCCTTATATGGGCGTTGTCATTGAGGAACTCGACAAACGAGGTATCTTGAAGGAACTCCCTGTAATGGTTGGCGGGGCGCCCCTCAACCAAGAGTTCGCCGACGCGATCAATGCGACGTCTTACGGTCGCGACGCAGCGATGAGCGCCGAGCTTGCGAAAGCTCTGGTGGGTAAAAACTCCTGATGCCGGAAAGCACAAACATGAATGATCGGCCGCGCTGCCTGATCATCGCGTGCGGTGCGCTGGCGAAAGAAATTGTCACGCTGCAACGTCAGCTAGGGCTGCCAGATGATGCTGTGACACTGCAATGCCTGCCAGCGGGTTTTCACAATACACCGCACAAGATAGCGCCCGCCGTTGAAAGCATTCTAAAAAACAGACGGCGCGACTTTGACATTGTTCTTGTCGGTTATGGCGAGTGTGGGACCAGCGGCGCCCTCGACGCCGTTTTGAAAAAGTATAATGCGACGCGCCTGCCTCATGCGCATTGTTATGAATTTTTCGCCGGTTCGGCATTGTTTGAAGAAATTATTGAAGAGCAGATTGGCAGTTTTTTCTTGACCGACTATCTTGTGAAAAATTTTGATCGCTTGATTGTCGAGGGGCTAGGCCTTGACCGTTACCCGCATCTGCGCGACGCATATTTTTCAAATTACAAAAATGTTGTTTATCTGGCGCAAACCGATGATCCGGCGCTAAAGCAAAAAGCGGCTAACGCCGCCTACCGGCTCGACCTTAAACTGGTCTACAAATACGCCGGTTATGGTGATCTTGCGGCTGCAATAGAGTCGATTCCAAAGGGCGTCGCGCCGCATTATGGTCAGTCCCATGCACTCCGCTAGGTTATGGGCGAGCCGGCATTCGCGGGTTTTGGAGCGTATCTACTACGCGGTGAGCCCGGCGATTCTGGCTACGCTACGTGGCGTAACCAATGTGTTTGGGCGCCGCTTCGACGGACCGATCACTGCTTTGGAGGCGGCGGGAAAGGGATTCCTCTTCGACTGTCAGATGTGCGGCGATTGTGCGTTGTCGAAGACCGGTATGACGTGTCCGATGAACTGCCCAAAGGCCATTCGTAACGGCCCATGCGGCGGCGTGCGCGAGAACGGCATGTGCGAAGTCAAGCCCGAGATGCGATGCATCTGGGTAGAGGCGTGGAACGGCG
>JAJFGE010000137.1 GCA_021776295.1 Hyphococcus sp. | reverse complement strand
CGTCAGTGATGGTCAGTCCTGTAAGCCAAATTGGCCTGTTTGAACCTATAAATTTAGGTTCATATTCTGTTGCCAGAATATCGCCAGGACGCCGCCGCCCACGTTTCTCTTCCTCAGTATTCAATTGTCAAAGAGCCTGGCTCCCGCCCCCTTTTGAGGTTTGGAAACCCGCCGAATTAACTCCGTATTAACGAAAGCCATCAATACGAAATTAGGCCGACAAAAAACCGACACTCCCGAGACCGCCTATGAAGCCTTTAAGTCCGGCCCATGGCGGCCAATCCGGCCGCGTCGGTGAGCGGCGGATTTAGCTACCCGACACCGCCCTGTCAACGCATTATTCAAACTTTTTTTCGCCGAAAATTTTAGGGCGTTTTTCCCCAGTTTTTTCAGCAGATTTTTGCCGGCGTCAAAGCCTCGCCAGCACGTCTCTTAACCACGAGAGAGGCCTTATTTAGACGGGCATTGGCGAATATTCAAGGTGCAATGTTGCGCCCCCGCCAAGCGCCTCCAAAGCCGGCCGAAAGGCCGCAGGCGAAAGCCGCCTGCCCGCCACTGCCGGGAAGCAAATTTTTGACTTTCAAGGGAGATTTCAGGGCTTCTTTATCGAATCTGCGCATATTCTCGCCCGTGATGACGAATAGCAGCAACCAAGAGCCTCCGGAGCCCGGCGCAGATGGCGATAAACAGCCAGATGCGAACGCTATCAAACTGCCGCTCGCGCCACTCCCCGAACGCCCCTCAATAGGCCTTGCCCTTGGCGGCGGCGTGGCCCGCGGCTGGGCTCATATCGGCGTGGTGCAACGCCTTGATGAGTTGGGCATACGCCCGGACATCGTCGCCGGCACCTCGGTTGGCGCGCTGGTCGGCGGCTGCTGGCTCGCCGGCCACCTGCCAGCGCTGGAGGAATGGGCGCGAAGCCTTACCAAAACCCGGATGCTGACCTATTTCGATGTTATGTTGGGCGGCTCCGGCATTATGGGCGGCAAGCGCCTCGAAAAGGCGCTGCGCCGCTATCTGCCGGCGACCGACATTAGCCAGTTGCCGCAGAAATTCATCGCCGTGACTTGCGAGCTGGCGACCGGCCACGAGATCTGGCTGATGGACGGCGATCTCGCCGAGGCTATTCAGGCCGCTTACGCCCTGCCTGGCGTGTTCCCGCCGCGCGCTCAAAACGGGCGTTGGCTGATTGACGGCGCGCTGGTCAACCCGCTGCCGGTCTCGGCCTGCCGGGCGCTTGGCGCGCGCGTCGTCATCGCGGTCGGGCTGCATGCGGACGCGTTCGGCCAGGGCGTCATGCAGCGCAAACAGAAATTCGATCAGCTTGCAGATGAAGGCGGCGGCGCACTGACGGAAGTCTCCAAAGGAAAACTCACCGAACGCTTGATGCTGCGGCGGCTCTTCAACGCCGGCCAGAATGCGCCGGGGGTCGGTTCGGTGATGCTCGCGTCATTCAATATACTGATGGACCGCATCAGCCGCGCGCGCATTGCCGGCGATCCGCCGGATGTGTTGATGACCCCGCAGGCCGGGCATATCCCGTTGCTGGATTTTGACCGTGCCGATGAGCTGATCAAACTCGGCCGCAACGCCGTTGACCAGCAGATACGCGAGCTGGAAAGCGCGCTCGCCTATCTTGCGTAAGCGATCCTGCGCCCCGCGCCAACACTGTTATGAGGAAATATATTCTTTGAGTGCCTGAGCTTCCTGCTCGGCCTGTTCGATTTTTCTTTTGACGACATCGCCGATGGAAATCACGCCGACGATGGCGCCGCCATTGGTGACGGGCAGATGGCGAATGCGCTTTTCGGTCATTTGCGCCATCATGTCGTCAACGCTCGCATCATGCGAACAAGTATAGGGCTTGGCGGTCATGCATTCGGCAACGCGCATCGACAGCGCATCAACGCCTTTGGCGCCCAGCCGGCGGACAATATCGCGCTCGGACAATATACCGACAATACCGCCGTTATTGTCTTCGACAATGACGGCGCCGATATTTTTGCTGTTTAACACCGCCACCGCATCGGCAATCAGATCGCTATCCTTGACCGCAAATACGTCGGTTCCTTTGGACTGAAGGATGTGTTCGGCTTTCATATTCGTCCTCCTTCTTGCTTTGCCCGCTCTGCGCTATAATGCGCCAAAAATTGACGATTTTCAATAGCTTGCAAAGCCGGATTAGCGGAAGGCGCGCGTTGCTCGGTCAAAAAACGGAAACGCGAACAGGCCGAAGAAATAGCCGCCAAGATGGGCTTCCCAGGCAATATTGGCGTCGCCAGACAGCACGCCGCCAAAGGCGCCGAAAATGATATTTGTACCTACAAATACGCCCGTCCACATCAACACGCCGGGGCTTAACAGCGGGGAAAGCTTTGCCGCTTCCGGGCCAAACAATGTCGAGCGGTTAAACGCAAACCGCACCAACGCGCCCAGCAATCCAGACACCCCGCCCGAGGCGCCAATCAACAGCGCATAGTCGTTCACATGCAACGCAACATAGGTAAGCGCGCCGATAATGCCGCTCAGAAGATATAGCGTTAGAAACAACGACGCACTGGCGAACGCCGCAGATGATTTCAGCGCATTATCAGCACCCATGCGCCGCGCGACCGGGGCGCCAAAAGCCAGCAGGAAGGCCATATTCATCAACAGATGCGCAATACCGACATGGAAAAACATATGCGCGATTAACGGCGAGGCCATCGCCAGATGGCCGCCATTCGCATCGGGGCCGGCCATAAGCCGGCGCGGTAAAACCGCAGCGGCGTATTCTATGATCGATACGGTCCGCTCCGGCAGGACAAGCATCAAGACGAAAACGGCGAGGGTCAGCAAAACCACCGCGAGAACGACGCCGGGCGTATTGAATATCCGGCTCGGATCAACCTCGCCGCCGGGACGTCGAAGCCTATAAGGCAATTGGTCGCGAGGATCGGACATCTGCTACTGCTTTCCCCGACTTACCCGTCTTCATACAAAACATACAAAGGCGCGCTGTTACTATGTCTCAGCCCGCAATATTCTTAACTTCTAGCAGTCCTTATCGACTGCCGCAAAGCTTTGTTCACCTAACCCGTCTAGAAACAGGACGCTTGGCACACTAGCAGGTTATCAAATGGTTAAACCGCGCAAACCCGGGACCGCAAAGGCGCTGTCGACGCCGAAAAGCGACGATGACCGCCGTAAATATCGTCGCGTCGATCTGCCTTTAAAGGGAAGGTTTCTCGACGAAAATGACGAAGAACAGGCTTGCCTGGTAATCAATATGTCTGCCGGCGGCGCGTATATGCGGGCAAAAAATCCGCCCGCCTTTGGACAATCCGTCGTCCTTTATATTGATCAGATGGGACGGTTTGAGGGCAAGGTTATTCGCTCAAGCGCGGCCAGTTTCGCCATCACCTATGAGCGCAAGCGCGAGAAGTCAGCGCGCACCGCCGATGATCTGACGCAAGTCGTCAATCGCGGCAAACGCACCCATGATCGCCGCATCGCTCCGCGTATTCAACAGGACGCCCCGGCGCGGGTTTATTTTGACGACGGGCGCTCTGAAGACTGCGCCATATTGGATATTTCGCTCACCGGCGCATCAATCGAAATCAGCCCGCGCCCGCCACTCGGCGCCCGTCTCATTTTGGGACGCATGACCGCGAAAGTGGTGCGTCGCCATGATAAAGGCGTCGGCGTCGTCTTTACCGGCGAGGCTACACGCATGGACGATGTCATTTCCGAAGCCTCAAAGGTCGAGCCCGCGCCCGACCCTGGCGCCCCGATTGCAAAAACCTTTGGCAAGAAGGGCGAACGCGCCTGAAACGCGAGGAAATGTTAATGCTTGCAGCAGAAAACTGGTGTGTCAAAGTCGTAGACAAGGTTTACGGCCCTTACACCTCGGCGCAAATGCGCAAATACGCCCATGAAGGACGCCTCTCGGCGCGGTCTTTAATCTCGCCCGCCGGCAGCCGCGCATGGTGCGAAGCACGGCGTGAAGCTGCGTTTGCAAACTTTTTCGGCTACAACTCCTTTGCCAACAATAAGCCTGCCGGCGATCCGGTGTTCGGCAAAGGCAACGCCGCCCCCAACGGCGCGCCCGCCGACGCCAGAAAATATGCCAAGATCAGCGGCGTCGATATTGCGAATTTCATCATCATCTTTGACTCGGTCGCAGCCACGGCGAGCCGCGTCGAGGCGGCGGTTGTCGGTCTCGGCAACGCTTTTCGGATTGCCGACAATGTCTGGAACCTGTCTTGCGAGCTAACCGCTATCGGCGTGCGCAACGCGCTTGCGCCTTACCTGTCGCCGACAGAGAAAATTTTCGTCGTTGACGCCACGCATGGACGGGCCTCCTGGCAAAACTTTGCGCCGGAACATCATTCAAAGATTTCAGCCGCCTACACTGTCGCGCGCAAGAGTAAATGCGGCTAAGCATTTGCGCCGAAGCGCTCGAAGCCGCTGGAAAATTTAGCAAATCGGTCCGCATGGCGCTTGCCGCCTGGAGGTTGGGCGGCTTGGCCCGACAATCTCCTTATACCTTCCAACAGGGCATTTTCACCAGCGCTGACGCGTGATAGGAAGCCCACTCCCCAGGCGGGTCAGGAGATATTTTTACAATGGGCAACGGTTACGGTTTCGGCGGTGAGGAAATCAAGGAAGAATCGAGCTGGCGATATCCAATCGGCATCTTCCTGGCGACGCTCGTCCTGTGCGCAATTTTCCTTTATTATTATGTCGGCCCGAGCGTTGAAGAATTTAAAGGCGACCTGCCGAGCCCGGCGATTACCGAAGAAGCGATTTCGATCCAGATCGCCGGTCATGTGTTTGCGCCGGCCGCCAACTACACGGTTTATCCGCGGGCCCGGCGCGGCGGCGCCAGAAACGAAGTTTCACTCTATGCGTTATGGCCGAATATGAGCGGCTATGCGCCGACCCACCGCCGCGAATTTGTTGACGATCAACCGCAAACAAGGCGCATCAACATTGTGATTTCAAAACGCACTGCGCCGATCACCGAAGCCGAACGTCTGGACACGCTTTATCTGCCGCACACGGTTGACCGGCGCGGCGTGCGCACGCCCTATCAGCTAACAAAATTTTCCTTCGCTGAACGGCGCGTAAACGTGCCGACAAACGGTTATGGCGATACCGAACTGTTCGTTGGCGCCGACGAAGATGAAAATCTTATTGCACTGTTCTGTTACAAAGAGCGCGTCGATATTCCGAGCCCGGAATGTTGGCGGGTTTATGAATATAGCGATGATATCGAAGTGAGTTATCGCTTCAAGCGGCCCTATTTACCGGAATGGCGCGCCATTGACACGCAAGTGCGCAAATATATCGCCGGTATTGATCGCTCAGCGGCGACGTCTCAATAACGCGCAAGCCGTGCGCTCATCACCGTCATCATAACTGGCGCCAGCACCAGACCAATGAGCGCGGTGGCCAGAAAATAGGCCGCCGCGCCAGCGCCGCCCGGCCATGCGAAGCTTTGCGCCGAGGCAAATATCGACGCAGCCCCCGCCCCCACCACAAACACGAACCGGCGCAAGCCGTCGCTTAATGCATTTTCCGTAATATCGCGGGCATTGCGCCAGACCTCGCCGGCATTACGCCAGCTCACTGTCATATGCGCCAGCGCGATAGTGCAAAAGGCGAGCCCCGTCAGACGTTCCGACAGGCTCGGCGCCGCAACCCCCAAAATCGCATAACCATAGTCAGCAAGCACCGCACTGACAGCGAGAAGTGCGACGATCAATGTAGCGGTGCGCACCGACACGAAAGCAGTCACCGCGGAAAGCCAGACCAGGACGAAAAATAACGCCAGTGCAATCGGCGCCCCAAACCCGGCTTCAAACAGCGCGATGACAACAACGATCACCGCAATCGCACTCGCTGCGCTCGCCGTTGTTGGCGGCAGCGCTTGCCGAATAGGCCGCCAGTTGGCGGTAAACCAGCCGCGCCGATAGTTCTCATCAACCGCCGCCTGTTCACTTATGGGCGCCACCGCCAGCGAGGCTGTCACCGCTACCAGCGATGCGGTCATTGCGGCGGCGGCGGCGGTGATGCCCGCCCACACAACACGCCAGTCAACGGCGCCGAAATTGGCGTCGAAGGTCTGCACGCCAAAAAACGCCGCGACAACAAGCAGCGAGAACGTCATGATCGCCACCGCACTATGGCCGGCGGCGGCGGCGGCTTTGCGTTTGGGCGCGCCGGCGGCGAAGAATTTCGCAAAGTCAGCACCGACGCTGACGCCAACACCAACGCCAAGCGTCAGCGCCAGGGCAATCGCGATGGCGCCCTGCTCCGCCCCCCACAATTCCTCAATCGCCAGATAACCGGCCCCGCCAACCGCGCCAATGATAGCCGCGAACGCCGCAGCAACACTGTGGCGCGCAACATTGAAACCGAGCGGCGCCAGTACGGAAAAAAATCCGAACAATCCGAGCGCCGACACTGTCAACGTCACCGGCGGCGGCGACAACGACGCTGCAAAGGCGGGCAATGCAAGACGGCCGACATCAACAGCGATCATTACCGCAGCAAAGATGGAGATGATGAGATAAAAACAGAACCTGCCAAACCGCCGGCGCGGCTGCAACGCCGCCAGCGCCATTGGCGCCGCCACAACATAAAGCGCGGTCGCGGCATAAGACCCAATCAACGCCGCCGCCGGCGCACTGAGCTGGCGGGCGCCGGCAACGCCAAGCGCGATCAGTCCCGCCAATATCACGCTAACAGACAATATTGGCCGATTGGCGGCGACGTTACCGACGATGCCGGCGGGGGGGTCTCGCAAAACCCGGCTCTTAGCTTGAGCGGCGATCTGGAAGGTCGATTTCCAGGATCGCCATGTTGAAGTCATAAGACACGTCGCCGTCTTCAGCGTCGCGGAAGATCACCCCGATAAATTCCTCGCCAATATAAACTTCCGCCGAATCATCCTTGGTCGGACGCGCCCGCACGGTCAGCGCTGGAACGGCGAATTTTTCGCACAGATAGGTCTGTAGCCGGGCGATATCTATAGGGTCCATGATACTTATTCCTTGTCTTCACCCTCGTCTTAGACGCATCCGCCGCGCGAGCCAACCGTGTCGCATTGATCGCCGGACGCGGCGGCGTTATGGCGGTAGGGTGGCGCAATATAGCGGCGTTATGATGGTTTCGGCCAGCCAGGAGGAGGCTTGATAATGTACGGCAATAAGCTGCGCGCGGTCTTTACCGCCGCACTGTTGATCGCCCTTGGCGCCTGCTCGCGCGGCGGCAGCGACAACTTGGCCGATACAGCATGCGAGGGCCCAGGCATTGCCGTTTCCGAGGCGTGGATGCGGGCCGCCCGCGCGGGCCAACCTGCCAGCGCCGCTTATCTCACGCTTTGCAATGGCGCCGAGGTGGACGATGCGTTGATCAGCGTCTCCCTTGTCGGCGCACAACACGCTGAGCTTCATCAGACATCCATGAAGCAAAACGGCGTCGCCTCGATGGCCTCATCACCGGGGCTAGCGTTACCGGCGGGC
>JAJFGE010000136.1 GCA_021776295.1 Hyphococcus sp. | reverse complement strand
CGCCGTTGATCAGAATTTTATTGCTCATCACATCACCACTCTATGGCGCGCAGGGCGTCGCCTTTTTTGACACCGAGCGTTTTTGCCGTCGCCGCATCAATCGTAATCGCATCGCCATCAACCCTTGCCGGCGCACGCGTTGCCCGGAACGATGTCAGATATCCGGCGGCCATCAACATTAAGGGCGCAGCGCCCACATCTTCGATTGCCGACACCGTCAGTGCCTTGCTTTTTTTGACCGTCTCAATGTCGTCGATCTCTGCATCGACCAGCGGCCCGCCGTCAAACACGTCAATATAGCCGCGATATGAAAAGCCTTCTTTCAACAGCATATTAAACGCCGGCGCGGCGCCGTCATGCGGTTTGCCCAAAATATCGCGGGCCGCCTTCGGCAGTAGTGATGCATAGATCGGGTGACGCGGCATCAGATCGGCAATGAACTGGTTGCCCATCGCAGAGTTTGCAACATCGGCGACTTCAAATTCCATATCGAAAAACGGTTTTCCGAGCGCCTCCCAAAATGGCTGCTCGCCATTCGGCCCGCGCCAGCCGCGCAGCTCCGCGCAAACCGGCGAGGCGATCAATTGCCGATGCAGAGCAATGAAAAGATACCGCGTCTTGGCCAGAAACTTGCCATAGCCGCCGCCGCGCGCTTCCGGAGACAGAAACAGCGAACCGACTTCAGAACATCCGGTAAAATCATGCGTCGGCACTAGAAGCCGCCGTTCGACTCGCTTTTTTAGTTGTTTGGAAACATGCACAGACTTGTTGATACGGTAGTTGACGAAGCCATGCTCCAGACCGATCGCCGAAAACACCGCCGACGTCCCGATCACTTTGCCTTCGCTTTCCAGCGCCATCATATAGATTTCGCCGCCGGGCTCGGAGGCGTTTTTTGCAAAACTTTCGCAAGCAAATTCAATCCGCGGACGCAACGCTGCCGCCTCCGGCGGCAGATTGGTCATGCCGCCGCCGGACTGTTTGGCGAGCGCCAGAATTTCATCGAAATCTTCCGCTCGAACCGGGCGCATATAGGCCTGCGTCATCGGCCTGCCTCCTTTGTCTCGCCGCCGCCGGGGATTGCGATATCGCCGGCGGCAATTTTTAACAGCAACAGCGCAGAAAGCTTCGCGCGCTCCACCAGACTGTCGAGCGCAGCGTATTCCTGCGCTGAATGAATATTGGCGCCGCGGACGCCGAGCGTATCGATCACCGGAATGCCCGCTGCGGCAATATTATTGCCGTCACAGCACCCGCCGGTTGGCTGCCAGGCGATATCAAGACCAAGCTCGGCGCCGGTGGTTTTCAGCGCGTCAAAAAAGGCTTTGAGGTCCGGCGTCATCGGTTTTGGCGGGCGGGTAAATCCGCCGGTTAATTCCGCCTGATAGCCTTCGCGGCTGTTGATTGGCTCTATCATCGCGCTTAGCTGCGCCATGAACCAATCAGCATCGTCTGGTTGTTCAAGGCGCACATTAAAGCGCACCACAGCCAAGTCCGGCACAACATTGTTCGGACCGCCACCGTCCACGCGCGCAATATTCACGGTCAGGCCTTCGCGGTTGCCGGTCAGTTGATCGACGCCGGTAATAAATTCTGCAGCGGCGGCAAGCGCATTGCGGCCAAGATGGTGTTCACGTCCCGCATGGGCGCTCTGGCCGCGAATGACGGCAGCAAAATTGCCGGAGCCTTTACGCGCGCCGGCGAGCGTTCCGTCAGCGAGCGCCGGCTCATAAACGCATGCAAATTGCGCGCGCTTAGCCGCCGCCTCCAACATATGCGCAGAGCCATGCGAGCCAATTTCTTCATCAGCGTTGATCAGCACCTCATACCCAATCTTGTCGGCGAATTGCGATTGCTCGATCACTTTCAACGCATAGAGCATCACCAGCAAGCCGCCCTTCATGTCGGCGCCGCCGGGCGCATTTAATCTGTCATCGTCTAAAAATTTCTCACCCTGAAACGGATGGTCTGCGGCAAAGACGGTATCCATATGTCCCGCCAGCAACACCCGCACCGGCGCCTGCGGACGCTTGACCAGGCGCAGCATGTCGCCAATCGGCTTGGTTTCCGTCGCGCCTTCGTTGGTGACGGTCTGGTGCGGCTTTGAGGCCACAGTTTCAACATCTGCGCCGAGCCCGTCAAAGGCCTCGCCGAGGGCCGCATGCATCCGTTTCAGGCCCTTAAGATTGCCGCTGCCGGAATTGATCGCGCACCAGGCGCGCAAACTCGCGGTCATTTCCGCCCGTTTGTCGTCCAGAAAGCCAAGATCGGCCGCGAACTTATTGATATTGCTCATGGCCGAAAGAATTAGCGAAGCCTGCAAGGGCCCGCAAGGAGCCCCGCGAAGCTTTTCATTTCGGCGCGAACGCTTCTATAGTCACTGCAGAACAAACTTTGGGCAAATCCTTCAATCCGGGGCAATCAGACACCGCTTAGATGTTGCATATTTTAGAGAAGATTCTGATCGCCTGGGCGGCCGCTGCACGGCGCTGCGGCCTGGCGCTGGCGCTTGGCTTTGTCGTCGTGACAGGGTTGGCTGGATATTACGCCGTAACCCATCTCAAAGTGAACACCGACACCAGCGCCATGCTCGATCCGTCGCTGCCTTTTCAGGTTCGTGCGGCAGCTCTGCGCAAGGCTTTTCCACAGACCAAGACCGATATCATTGTCATCGCGCGAGCAAAGACGCTGGACGAGGCCGACGCCTACATCGCTGATCTGCGCAACACAGTCGCCAACGAAAAGACCACCTTCACAAACGTTTTCGCGCCCGCGCAAGAACCGTTCTTTCAGGACAACGGGCTGCTCTATCTCAGCGAAAGCGCGCTCGAAGAGCGGCTAACGCAAATGTCGAAAGCCTCCGGGCTGATAGAGACCCTGGTCAAAAGCCCGACCGTCGGCACATTGTTCACCACCCTCGCCAGCAATGATAAACTCGCAGAGCGGTCAGATCTCGGTCAGGACACGCTGCAACAACTCTACAAAGAGTTAGGCCATGTGGTTGAGGCGAGCCTTGAAGGAGAGGTCAGGCCGTTTTCATGGATGGGCGCGCTGGACGAGGAAATTGGTTCCAACGACAGCCACACGCGGCTGCTTTACGCAACGCCGGTGCTCGATTTCACCCGGCTTCAACCCGCCAAAGCCGGCATCGAAGTTTTGCGTGAGCAAATTGACGCGTTGTCTGAAAAATATAACGGCCGGGTCGAGGCCTTTGTCACCGGCGATCCTGCCTTGCGGGTGGAGGAGCTGGAAGCGGTAACCACTGGCATTGGCATGTCGATGGCGCTTTCGCTGATCTTGGTGAGCCTGCTTTTGCTGCTGTGTTATCGCTCGGCAGCCATGGTGGTGCTGACCTTGAGCGGTCTTATCATCACCTTGGTTTTGACCTCGGCTTTCGCGGCTGCGTTTATGGGCGAGTTAAATCTGGTTTCGGTCGCCTTCACAGTTTTGTTGATCGGACTGGGCCTCGATTTT
>JAJFGE010000135.1 GCA_021776295.1 Hyphococcus sp. | reverse complement strand
TGCAATGGCGCCGAGGTGGACGATGCGTTGATCAGCGTCTCCCTTGTCGGCGCACAACACGCTGAGCTTCATCAGACATCCATGAAGCAAAACGGCGTCGCCTCGATGGCCTCATCACCGGGGCTAGCGTTACCGGCGGGCACGCCGGCAGCTCTTGCGCCAGGCGGCGCGCATATCATGCTGATGGGGCTGGAAAAGGCGTTTGAGCCCGGCGACGCGCCAGTGTTGCAACTCCAATTCGAAAACGCGCCGGCGCTGGAGGTTGTTTTAGAAGTGCGCAGCATCACCGAGCAGGGCGGCTAGCTACTCAATTCGATTGCGGTCGCGGAAGGTGACGATCTGAAGCTTGTCCTCACCGACATGGTCGCGGATTGTGCGGTCGAGATTAATAATGTGAACCCGGCTCCATTCGTTGGATTCAAGTACGCCGAACATCATCCCCGTCGCCCGCGCGGTGATCGCGCCCGCCACGACAAGATACCCGCCCGCCGCCGCCGCGAAGGCGCCGATAACAAACAAAGCCGCGCCTGTAACAACCAGATAGGCGCCAATTCCAGCCAACAGCACTACGCTGAAGGCCATGCCACCAACCCAATATAGCGTTGTGTTGCGCCGCACCTGGTAGAATTTGTTGCGCAGCATGGTCTCGCATAAAAACAGTCTTGATGCGAACCAATGATAGGAAAGCGTCCACGCGCCGGCCTCGTCTTTTAACGCATCGCGTTCCGACATTCGTTTGTCACGCTCAACATTGAGCGCGCGGCGTTTAGCGACCTGAAAATTATTGTTGATGCGCGCAAATTTCGAGGTGACGTAATTGTCGAGATTCATCAAATTGCGTTGCTGCACGACTTTATACGGCCAGCTATAGACCAGGAAGGTCAGCGCCGCGCCGATCAACGCTGCGCCGCCATAAAGGAAACCAGCCTGCGCCTGCGGGCCGCCGACACGGTCAATCAAGGCGATGGGCGAGGCATGATCGCCGCAGCAAACACACCCAAACCAATCGCCGGCGCCCAATAAAGCAGCATTCGCCTTGTGTTGGCGTTGAGCGTTTTACGAAACAGCGTCGTGACTTCGATAAAGCGCCTGTCAATGCTCTGTTCATCAAAGCCGAGTGCGGCGTTCAAAAACTCTTCTTCGATCTCTTCGTAGAAAAAGTCGCCGCGCGGGAATAATGGGAAATTATAATCATAAAAGCGCTGCGCCTGCTCAGCGTAGTTTTGCGCCTGTTCAATTGTAAGATCGGATGCTGATTTTTCGGTCAGGCGCGGGCGTGGCAACTGCATGAACATCGCCGCCTCAATACCGCTGGGCGGCGCATCACGATATTCCGTATCGAGAACAGCGGTCTCTTCCGCATTGGCGCCGGCCTTTTTAGCAATCGCCGAACCGCTGGTCTTAGCCGCCGTCCGCGAGACCGCCGCTGAGCCGCGCGGCCTCATTTTTGCGCCGCGCATAAGCAATTTCAATATAGCCCTGAATGGCCAGCTAATAATGCGTCCAAGGTTTTTGAGTATCATCCGCCCTCCGCTTATGGTGTTCAGATGGGGCGTAGTTACGTAGAATCAAGAAGCGGATGCGCGAACGGAAGGCCGATCACAAAAGCTTCACACAATATCTTTGTCACTTTCGCGCTTGCAAATTAAAACCATGTGCCGCTAAACCGTTCAATTCATGTTCTTATCTTCGCGTCGGGCCCCTCCATCATGCTGCATATCAACGATCTGTCCTATAGTATTGGCGGCCGCGCTCTGTTTGATCAGGCGACGGCGGCGATATCGGCTGGCTGGAAGGTTGGGTTTATCGGCCGCAATGGCTCGGGCAAGTCAACGCTGTTGAAAATCATCAAGGGCGAGACTTATGCCGGCAGCGATGAAATTTCGCTGCGCAAGGGCGCGCGCATTGGCGGCGTCGAGCAGGAGGCGCCTGCGAGCAAGCAAAGCCTAATAAGTACGGTGCTGGAGCAAGACGAGGAACGCACCGCTCTCCTCGCTGAGGCCGAGACCGCGAGCGATCCGGCCCGGATTGCTGAAATCCAGATCCGTCTTGTCGACATTAACGCTCATTCGGCAGAAGCCCGCGCCGGCGCGATCCTGGCCGGTCTTGGCTTCCCGGCCGCAGAACAACTCCGGCCATGCTCGGAGTTTTCCGGCGGCTGGCGCATGCGCGTTGCGCTTGCCGGCGTGTTGTTTTCGGCGCCGGATCTGTTGCTGCTCGACGAGCCTACAAACTATCTCGACCTCGAAGGCGCGGTGTGGCTGGAAAATTATCTCAAACGTTATCCGTATACGGCGTTAATCGTCAGCCATGACCGCGATCTCCTGAACGATGCGGTGACGCACATTATGGTGCTTGAAAATGGCAAGCTGACCATTCATCCGGGCGGATACGACACCTATGAACGCAAACGCGCCGAGGCCCGCGCCAACGCCGCCTCCTTCGCCGCGCGACAGGATGCACGGCGCAAACATATGCAAGCCTTTGTCGACCGCTTCCGCTACAAAGCGTCCAAAGCCAAACAGGCGCAAAGCCGGCTGAAAGCGCTCGAACGCATGCAAATGGTCGCGCCGCCATTGTCCGAGCGGACGCAACCGTTTGTTTTTCCAAACCCAAAACCGATGGCCCCGCCAATCGTGCGCGTGGTCGAGGCTGATCTCGGTTATGAGGAAGGAAAGCCCATTTTGCGCAATGTCAATTTGCGCCTCGACCAGGATGACCGCATCGCCATTCTCGGGCCCAATGGCGAAGGCAAATCAACGCTGGTGAAATCAATTTCCGGGCGCTTGAGCGCGCTATCGGGCAATGTCTACAAACATAAAAAACTTCAGATCGCATATTTCGCGCAGCATCAGATCGACGAATTAAGACCCAAAGAGTCGGCTTACGATCATGTCCGCGCGCTTATTCCTGACGCCACTGAAGCGCAAAAACGGGCGGCGACGGCACGGCTCGGATTTGGACCGGACAAGGCCAACACCTTAGTTGAAAAACTCTCCGGCGGTGAAAAAGCGCGGCTTCTGCTCGGCCTCATCACCTATCATGGCGCGCACCTTTTAGTGCTTGATGAGCCGACCAACCATCTCGACATTCAGGCGCGCGAAGCGCTGGTCGATGCGCTCAACGAATTTAAAGGCGCTGTTTTAATCATCACCCATGACGCACATCTGGCGGCGTCGATCGCTGACCGTTTGTGGCTGGTGAATGGCGGCAAAGCCGAGCCCTATGACGGCGATCTCACCGACTATCGCAGGCTGGTAATCGCCGCCAGCAAAACCCCGGCGCAAGGCGGCGCAAAAAAAGCCAAGCCAAACGGCAAGCGTACCGCGCGCCAATCATCCGCCATAGGCCGCTCGTCGATCCACCCGCTCAAACAATCGGCTGATGACGCAGAGCGCAAGCTTGAGCATCTAAACAGCGTCCTCGCCAGGCTGGATGCAGCGCTCGCCGAACCCGGGCTCTTTCACAACAACCGCGCGCGTGCGACAAAGCTCCAGAAAGAACGCGCCGCCCTCATCGACGCCATCAACCGGTCGGAGACCAAATGGCTCGTAGCGCTTGAAAAATACGAAAAAGCGCAAACCGGACAGGCGCTGTAATCTGAGATTTTAGGAGACTTCAATTGAGTAGACAGGACCCGGAAGAAAATTCAGGCGCCGATGACGCCGGCCCCGGCCGCCGCCGCAATATATTCCTAGCGTGCTCAATATTGTGCATCGGAGTTTTGTTGTTGATAGCGATGCTATACTTCGCCTACTGAGCAATAAAACCCCGCCCTAAGAGCCTGGTCCAAAACGAACTGCGACAGTTCAATCAGTTAGCGCCGGTAACCTATCCCTCATGTCATTGCCGGAGGTCGATGGTTCCCATCCATCTCCATTCCGGCAATCCAGGGCTGCAAATTGCGGAAAATTTCTGGATCACCGGAACAAGTCCGGTGATGACAAAGCTGAAAATGCGTGCTTCTTTTTGAATCAGACTCTAAGACAATCCGGCGCGCCCGATGGCGATAAATTTCTCGCGCCGCTGCGCCCGCAGCTCCTCCGGCGACAGGTTTTCCAACTCGCGGATCGCCGTTTCTACAGCGTCCCCCAGTCTTTCTATCGTCGCATCGGGATCGCGATGGGCGCCGCCGACGGGCTCTGACACAATGGTGTCGATAACCTCCATCTCCATCAGGTCCTGCGCGGAGATTTTCATTGCTTCTGCTGCTTCCGGCGCCTTGCTTTCGCCCTTGCCGGCTGCGTCTTTCCATAAAATCGAGGCGCATCCTTCAGGCGAAATGACCGAATAGACCGAATGCTCAAGCATCAAGACCCGGTTCGCCGCCGCCAGCGCGATGGCGCCGCCGGAGCCGCCCTCCCCGGCGATCACCGAGACTAAAGGCGTGCCGAGGCCGAGACATTTTTCCGTACAGCTCGCAATCGCTTCAGCCTGTCCGCGTTCTTCCGCGCCGCGTCCGGGATAGGCGCCGGGCGTGTCGATCAGGGTCACCACCGGCAGGTTAAAGCGCTCAGCAAGGTCCATCAGCCGCATTGCCTTGCGGTAGCCTTCCGGGCGCGCCATGCCGAAATTATGTTTCACCCTTGCCGCCGTGTCAGAGCCTTTTTCGTGCCCGATCAAGACGATGGAACGGCCGCGAAACCGCGCTGGCCCGCCGAGAATAGCAGTGTCCTCGCCAAACGCGCGATCACCGGAAAGCGGCGTAAAATCCTCAACCAGACGAGTGACATAATCTGAAAAATGCGGCCGGCTTGCGTGGCGCGCAACAAGCGTCTTTTGCCAGCGGGTCAATTTACCGTAAGCGTCCAATAAAAGCTGATCGGCTTTGCCTTGAAGTTTTTCTATTTCCTCGCCGACATTAACATCGACGGCGCCATTAGTCTGGCGAAGATCTTCAATCCTGCCCTCAAGCTCGGCGATTGGTTTTTCAAAATCGAGATATGTGCGCATGGGTCCAACTATGAATACGAAACAGCAATCAGTTTACTATCGACAAGAATAAAGTTCAAACCGATCCTATAGCAAAATGCATTTTGCTATAGTTTTTTTGGTCGCATCGCGCGACGCGAAAACCGTTATACACTTTTCGCTCGATGCTCTAATCGCCTTTTTCCTGTTTTTTTGCTAAAGGATGCTTTGAAAACACCAGATCTTTTAGCCGGTCCTGAGCGATATGGGTATAAATTTCCGTGGTGGTGATGTCGGCATGGCCCAGCATCTGTTGCAGGGATCGCAAATCCACCCCGCCCTCCAACAGATGAGTTGCAAAAGCGTGGCGCAAGACGTGTGGTGAGACGCGCGAGGGCTCTATGCCGGCAGCGGCGGCGAGGTCTTTGAGCAGCTGTGCAAAGCGCGCCGCCGAGATATGGCCGGATTTACCGCGCGAGGGGAAAAGCCAGGGCGAAGTGGCAGCGGCGTTCTTTTTGGGCAGAAATTCCTTACGCTGCTTCAGATAAGCGCCGGCAGCGTCGATAGCGCGCTGGGTCAAGGGCGCCATGCGCTCCTTGCCGCCCTTGCCGCGCACCAGCACCATCCGTTCGCCGCGCCTTATCGCAGCCAGCGGCAGGCCGACCAGCTCCGATACGCGCAAGCCCGCCGCATAGATAATCTCCAGCATCGCCGTCAAGCGCAGACCCGCAGCGCCTTTGGTCTTTGCCGCCGCCTCAAACAAAGCCTCAACCTCCCGGCTGGTTAACACCTTCGGCAGCGGGCGGCGGGTTTTGGGGCGCTCAATAATCGCACTGGGGTCGTCGGCGCGGGCGCCCTCCGCATACAGAAATTGAAAGAACTGCCTCAGGGCGGAGACTTTTAAGGCGGCGGTTGAAGCGCCGATACCGTCCGCTTCCAGAACCGCAAGCCAGGCGGCGATATCTTCCGCGCCAACGGTTTCAAGCGTTTCGTCTTGGGTCAACGCAAAACCCGCAAAGCGTTCGAGATCGCGGCCATAATTTTTCAGCGTGCTGGCCGCAGCGGCGCGCTCTACCGCCATCATTTCAAGAAATGCCTCAACCAGGCGAGCATTTACGGAAGACAAAGAGTGTTTGGACGCAGACTTCGCCGTCATTGCCCGCGGCGCGGTTTCAAACGCGGCGTAAAGCCGTCATCGTCGTGGCTGGCGACCGGTTCGGTGGCCGCCGCCGCATCTTGCAGCGTCTGAAATGACGACGCCCATTTGCGTTCAAACTCGTGACGCCGCTGCAAATCGCCTAACCCGGCTGTGCGCAGCGATTGGCCAACCAATACCGATTCGATTTGCCCGCCAGGCGCGGCGCCGTTCGACGCTGCAAGCGCGGCTAATGCCGCCTGACCCTTTTTGCCGTCGAGCGCCGCATCAAACGCCGCTTCGAGAATATGCGCGGTGACGGCGGGATCGGCATAGGCGTTTGCCGCAACCGGCGGCGTCTCGCCGCCATCCAGCAAGGAGACATCCGCAGCGCCAGCAATTTGCGTCGCGGTTTGCGGGTCAAGCACCGACAATAAATTCACCAGATCGATAAACGCCATTGCCTGTTCTTCCGGCAACGCCGCAACACTGGCGTTAACGCCAATCATTGCCGACAACCATCCGCCGGCGCCAACGCTATCGCCGACCGCCATCCGCGCCAGCGCAAAACTCGCCGCCTCATCGGGAGACAATAGCGCGCCTTCGAGCGCTGCGATTTCATCAGCGTAAACCACAGACAGCGCATAGGCGCGGTGAAAACTATCAGCAAGGCTAAGGCCAAGCGCGATGCGTTTGGCTTTGTCGCGGAGAAATTCAGGTGCGCTCATAGTGTTGACAGATTGAAATATCACCGCATCCGTGAGCGGATCGCGGGGCAATTCCTGCGCCCGGATAACCGCAGAACCAATCTCTGCGATATCGAGTTTCACATTCGCCATCAGCCCCGACAATACCGCCGGCGCCATCACGCCCATGGCGACGGCGCGCTCGCCCGCGGCAATACGGGTTGCGGGATTGACGGTTTCATCGACGGCGACAGCGGCGAGAACCCCGCCACCAGCTTTTTCAAGTAGTTTGGACCCCAACGGTATGCCCAATTGCTTTGCGGTTGCATATTGCAACGGCGTTTGCGCCGCCGGCGGTATTTTTGGCTGCACGCCAGTAGTCGCTGCGGTCAAAAACGCTGCATCCGCCTCGCTCAATGCGCCGCGATCACGCAACACGCCAAGGGTGAGATCGGCAGCGTCGCGCTCGCCCGCTTGCGCGTAACATAAGACCCGAAGCTTAACCCAGAAAAGCTCATCCCTGCCCGATGTCAGCCCGGCGCTGCGACGGCAGGCGGCGGCAATATTACCGGCCAGAAGATCGGCCACCGCCTGGGCCTGGCCCGACCACGGATCGCCGCGCGGCGCGGTAGAAAGGCTCGCAACGGTGCGTGCTTCTTCGGCAAATCCAGCGCGGGCAAGCGCCAGTAATTTTTTGCCGCCCAGCGAAGGCGCAGCTTCCCGCGGCGCCGTTCCCGACGACAGCAATGTTCGCTTCAACACGTCGCCAAGGCTCGGCGTTGCCGGGCGCGTCGGCAGATGCGTCAACAGATATTCGAGAGTTTGTGCGTCCGAGCCCCGCCACAGCGTTTCCGGTAGCGCGCCGCTCGCGCCATCAAGCGTCCCGGTGGAAAACGCGTCTTTGGAAATGGGCGTGGTTTCAACCACCGGCGGCAAGGAGACCTGGGCGACAGCGGCGCCGGCGGCGACAATCAGACCTGTAGCGGCGAACAGCATTCGCAAGGGCGGTTTATTCACCATTCGGCGTCGCCTCTTCGGTAATTGTTTGCGTTTCAGGTTCAAGCATTTGTCCATAGACAAACAATCCGCCCATCGCCGCCGCCAGTAGCAGCAACAAAATCAATACCAATCGCACCTATCGTCTCCGTGTCTTGTTAGAAAATACCCCGAACCAATCCCCGTAATGCAGATTACCCGTCCGCGCGCGCCTTGTCGTCTAGCGCTTACCGCCACACTCGCCTACATCTAACCCTCATGGAGCATAGCCGCAAACATCCAGATTTCCAGTGCGATAAAACCATCGTCCTGGTCGGCATGATGGGAGCCGGGAAAACCACTGTCGGGCGACGCTTGGCGCCCCGGATCGGGCTGCCGTTTGTAGACGCCGACAGCGAAATTGAACAGGCGGCGGGAATGTCAGTTTCCGAGCTTTTTCAACGGCATGGAGAGGAAAGCTTCCGCGAGGGCGAAGCCCGGGTCATCGCCCGGTTGCTCGATGGTCCGCACCATGTTCTCGCCACTGGCGGCGGCGCCCTGACGCATCCGAAAACCCGCCAGCTAATCGCAGACACATCGGTCGCCATCTGGCTCAAGGCGGATACCGGCATCCTGGCTCGGCGCGCGACCCGGCGCGGAACCCGTCCGCTGCTCGCCACTGGCGACCCTGAGGAGACGTTGACGCGGCTGATGGAGGCGCGCGAAGCATATTATGCTGCGGCCAATATCCATATTGAGAGCCAACCGGGACCGCATGCGCTAACCGTCAATCTAATGGTCGATTGCCTGGCGGCGTATCTTGGCGTCGCACTCCCCGCAGCGAAAGATAGTTCATAATGGTTGAAACTGTTCCAGTGCGGCTGGGCGCGCGCAGCTATGATATTCATATTGGACCGTCACTGCTTGAGAATGCCGGCGCGCTGTTGAAGCCTCTATTGGCTCGGCCGCGCATTGCAATTGTCACCGACGAGAATGTTTTCGCCGCGCAAGCGGACCGTTTGAAAGACGGGCTAAAAAAGGCCGGCGTTAATTTTGACTTCATCACACTGGCGCCCGGCGAGGGGACAAAGTCTTTCGCGCAACTTGAAACGTTGACCGGGCGCCTACTCGATCTCGGCATTGAACGCGGCGATATGATTGTCGCATTTGGCGGCGGTGTCGTTGGCGATATTACCGGCTTTGCGGCGGCTATCTTGCGGCGCGGCTGTGGTTTTGCGCAAATCCCCACAAGCCTCCTCGCGCAAGTGGACAGCGCCGTCGGCGGCAAGACGGCGATTAATACACCGCAGGGCAAAAACCTGATTGGCGCCTTCCACCAGCCGGCCATCGTGCTGGCCGATACGACATCGCTCGACACACTGCCGCAACGCGAATTGCGCGCCGGCTATGCGGAAATCGTTAAATACGGGCTGATTTCGGACCCCGAATTTTTTGTCTGGCTTGAAAAAAACGCAACCCAGCTTTTATCGTCCGGCGGAGCAGACGAGCGACAATATGCGGTGAAGACATCTTGCCAAGCCAAGGCCGCCCTTGTCAGCGCCGACGAACGTGAACAAGGCGCGCGCGCCCTGCTTAATCTCGGACATACATTCGGCCACGCTTTTGAGGCCGCCTATGGCTATAACGGCGCCCTCCTCCACGGCGAGGCTGTCGGGCTGGGCATGGTTCTGGCGTTTGAGTATTCGGCAAGGCTCGAGATGTGCCCGGCCGCAGAGGCGGCGCGAGTGAAAGCCCATATTGCAGGGGTGGGATTGCCGGCGTCGGCAGCAGACCTTCCGGGCAATGACCAAGTGACGGCGGACAATCTTACTGCGTTGATGCTGCAGGACAAGAAAGTGCAAGACGGCATGCTCACGCTCATCCTCGCAAATGCGATTGGCTGCGCGCACATTGTTAAGAACGCATCGGTTGACGATGTTCGGCTATTTCTGAAAGAAAAAATCGCCCGCTAGCGGGCGCAAAGGCGACAATATCATGAGCGAACTGGACCCATCCCTTCTCATCCCGGTCGGGGTTATCTTTTTTCTTCTCTTGCTTTCGGCGTTTTTTTCCGGTTCGGAAACGGCTCTCACCGCAGTGTCGAAGGCGCGCATGCACAAGCTTGCCTCCGACGGCGACAAGCGCGCGCGCCGGGTCAATTTCCTCATTCGCGACCGCGAGCGGCTGATCGGCGCTATTCTCCTAGGCAATAACCTCGTCAACATTCTTGCAACCTCGCTGGCGACCAGTGTTTTCATTTCGATATTTGGCTCAACCGGCGTCGCCACCATCATCGCCACCGCCACGATGACGATGATGGTCCTGGTGTTCGCCGAAGTGACGCCGAAGACCGCCGCCATTGCTCGGTCGGACGCTTTCGCCATGCTGGTCGCGCCGGTGATGCGCTGGGTGGTTTATATATTTGCGCCTATTACGCGCGTGGTGCAGCTTTTGGTGCGCGGGTTCTTGCGGGTTTTCGGGCTCGATGTTTCCAAACACAGCGCTGTGTTGTCCGCCCAAGATGAACTCCGCGGCGCCATTGACCTGCATCACTCCGAAGGCCGCGTCGACAAGGAGGCGCGCGATTTAATTCGCGGCGCGCTGGAGCTTGACGAGTTGCGCGTCGAAGAAATCATGATCCACCGCAAATCGATTGAGATGCTCGACCTTGATCGAAAAAATGATGAGATCATTCGTCAGGCGCTAAAGAGCACGCATACGCGCCTGCCGCTCTATCGGGAAAACCCGGACAATATTATCGGCATTTTGCACGCCAAGGATTTGTTGCGCGCTTTATGGAGCGCCAATGGAGATGCACGCGCAATCAATTTTGAGAAGCTCGCCCGCCAGCCCTATTTTGTGCCCGAGACGACAACCCTGCAGGAGCAACTTGCCGCCTTCAAGCTCAAGCAGGAGCATTTTGCACTTGTTGTCGATGAATATGGCGCAATCATGGGGCTCGTCACCATGGAAGACATTCTCGAAGAGATCGTCGGCGAAATAGAGGACGAATATGACAGCCCGGTGCAGGGCGTCAGGCCGCAAGGAGACGGCTCCATCAATGTTGACGGCAATGTCACTATCCGCGATCTCAACCGCGCCGTGGACTGGAACCTGCCCGACGATGAGGCCGTCACCGTCGCAGGGCTTGTTATCCATGAAGGCCAGTGCATTCCCGATGTCGGACAGACATTTTCATTCCACGGGTTTCGCTTTACCATCCTGCGAAGACGAAGAAACCAGATTACCGCCCTCAAGATCATACCCATCGCCCAGCCTAGCCTATAAGGCGCCTTACCCAGCCGATTGAAAGCTCACTCATGGCAAAAACGCCCGGCAGGTTTGCGCTTGTCTTCATCTTTTTGACGGTCATGCTGAATATGATTGGCCTCGGCGTCATCATGCCGGTGATGCCGCAATTGATTATCGATGTAACGGGGGAAGGTCTCGATCAGGCGGCAAAGTGGGGCGGTTACCTCACTTTCGTTTACGCGCTGATGCAATTCATCATGATGCCGATTATCGGCGGCCTGTCTGACCGGTTTGGGCGCAGGCCGGTTTTGCTGGCATCGATGGCGGCTTATGCGTTTGATTTTCTGGTGATGGCGGTGGCGCCGATCATTGGCGTCATCGTCGTAGCGAGGCTTCTCGCTGGCGCCTTCGCTGCAACCTTTTCAACCGCCAACGCCTATATCGCCGATATCACGCCGCCCGAAAAGCGCGCGGCTAATTTCGGGCTTATGGGCGCAGCTTTTGGCTTGGGCTTCATTATCGGGCCCGGCATTGGCGGTCTTCTTGGCGACCAGATAGGCCCGCGCGCGCCGTTTTATTTTGTTGCAGCGCTTGGGGCGGCAAATTTTTGCTTTGGCTTGTTTGCGCTTCCAGAAACTCACAAACCCGAAAACCGGCGCCCATTCGAGTGGCGGCGCGCCAACGCCTTTGGCAACTTTAAGCAGTTCCGCCATTATCCGGTGATGCTGCCGATCGCCGGCGCCATCTTTCTTTATCAGCTGGCGCATTGGACCTTTCCATCGGTGTGGTCTTATTACGCCATCGAAAAATTCCACTGGTCCGCGAGCCTGATTGGCGCATCGCTGATGTTTGTCGGCCTGATGGCGGCGATTGTTCAGGGCGGGCTGACGCGGGTTATTATCCCCAAGATTGGAGAGCGCGCCGCCGCCCTTACCGGCGCCTTCATCGCCGCCGTCACCTATGTGGCTTTCGCTTTCGCTGATGCTGAATGGATGGTCTATGCGTTGATCGCCATTTCATCGCTTGCCGGCATCACCGGGCCGGCGCTGCAAGGAATTATGTCGCGGACGATCCCGCCGGATGCGCAAGGCGAGTTGCAAGGCGCCGTCGCCGCTATCGCCAGCCTGTCGATGATTATCGGACCGCCGCTGATGACCCAGACCTTTGCGGCATTCTCAGCCCCCGGAACGCCCTTTGCTCTTGCCGGCGTGACAATTCTGGAAACCGGCGCAAGCTTTTATTTCCCAGGCGCGCCCTTCATCCTCGCCAGTGTTTTGACATTCCTGGCGTTCATCCCGCTCGCAATCGCCTATCGCCGCATCGGTCGCCCACGGACGCAAGAGAGCGAAGCTTAGGGATTATTCGCCGGATTTAGCGCGCTTTACAGATTTTAAGATGAGTTTCAAACGCCCATTAGCGCGTTTAAGCGCCTCTTCAAGCGAGGCGACGGCGGCGGCCAGCTCTTCGCGCTCTTCACTCTCGGCGTGGAGCATGACTTTGGCGTTCTTGATTTCCGCAGCCAGTGCTTCCAGCTTTGCGCTCGCAGACACAGCATCTGGAACGAGCTTGGTTTGTTGGTCAGGCGTCATCGCAGTCTCCCCTGCTTGTTGGTTCTTCTGGTCGCTGCGGCGCACGCGCCAGGCAAACCACCCGGTGAGCAAGCCCAGCAAATAGGCCCCGCCGACGAATATCGAGCCGATAAAAGACATATCCGGACAAGCGTTCTCCCGTTTCCCCGCAAATTTGGCGCCATCCTGGTACAAAAAACCACGCCAAGCCCCCACGCGCAGTTATGGTAAAGCAAATCATACGCCAGCAAAAAACCGCCTCAAGCGGCTAGCGCGAGGCGGTTTTTTGGAAAGGCATTTGATTAAGTCTGACCTATCGCGGCGCCAGCACCATCATGATCTGGCGGCCCTCTTTTTTCGGAAACTGCTCAACTTTTGCAATCTCCTCAAAGTCGTCCTGCACGCGCCTTAACAAATCTGAGCCGCGCTCCTGGTGGGCCATTTCCCGGCCGCGAAACCGCAACGTGACCTTAACCTTGTCGCCTTCCTCAAAGAAGCGCTTCATCGCTTTGACCTTAACGTCATAATCATGGTCATCGATATTCGGGCGCATTTTGATCTCTTTGATCTCAATGACCTTCTGCTTCTTTTTGGCCTCGGCGCGTTTTTTCTGCTGCTGGTATTTGTATTTTCCGTAATCAAGAATTTTGCAGACAGGCGGCTGCGTATTGGGCGACACTTCGACCAGATCTAGACCCGCGTTTTCAGCAATCTCAATTGCATCTTCTGTTTTTACGACGCCGCGCTTTTCACCTTCATGATCGATCAAAAGGACTTGCGGGACGCTGATTTCTTCATTCACGCGCGGGCCGGTGCTTTTCGGCGCGACGGGTGCGAAAGGTTTGCGTGCTATGAACTTCTCTCCTTTGGTTGCTAACAGTTAATCACTGGCCGCAATTGGGTGACAAACCCTTAACGGCGTCACGGGTACGGTCAGAAGCGGCGATATATAGGGGTTTGGCGTCACTTATCAACGGGCAGCGGAACGGAGCGCATCATCTGGCGTCTCGATCAATCCCATATTTAAAAGCGTGCGCCAGACAAACGCGGCGTCCACAGCGCCAAGCCCGGCATCCGACGTCAAAGTGACGACATGGCGGCTGTCATGCACGGAGGCTGGCGATTTTGCGTTGACTATCAACACGCCCTGGCATCCGACGCTGACGGCGAGATCGACTTCCTCAGCGTCGTCGCTGACAAAGAACGCCGCCTCATGGGCGAGCGCGGCCAGTTGCAGGTGGTCGGTCTTTCCGGTCAGGTCCACCAGTTGCGGCGCCTGATCGGCGACGTCATCGCCGAAATGGTGCAACTCTTTTGAACCGGTGAGCACCGGCATAAAACCGGTCTCGGCCATAATTGACGCAAGCCCCGCATAGCCGGAGGCGGTCCAGCGTTTTTCTTCATCATCGCCAGGCAGAAACAGACCGAACGCGCCCGATATCCCGTACCAGGACGGCTTCATATTGGCAGAATCCTTGCGCGCCGACAGCGCCCAGCTGAAATCAGGCGAGCGCAATGGCGCTTCGACACCGGCGTCGCTAAGCATCTTTTCAAAACATGGCAGGCCGGCGGCGCTTTGGCCTTTCCGCGTCCGGCGCGGGGCTGGCTTCGCACAATGCCATTTCGGGCGAAACGGCCCCATGGCGCTATAGAGTTTTTTGCCCGCCTCATCGAAGGCAAGGTCGTAGACGGTTGCAAATTTGGCGGACTTTAGCTGTTGAATAAATTCCTTGCGGGCGTCGCCATCGCGAAAATTCGGTATCCCCGCCACTTGGTCAAAATAAGGCGATGCGCGTGCGACGCGCTGTAGTGGCGAAATCGTCAGCAGGCTGATTTTTGCATCCGGATGTGCCTGGCGAATAGCTTCAAATGCCGGCTCAGCGGCGACAAAGCCCGCTAAGCTATCGGTCTTGATGACAAGGATGTTTTCTTTTTTTCGCCCGAACATGAACCCGTACTACTCCCCGCCCGCTAAAAGGTCGTCATAAACCCGCAATGTCGCATCACACATAGCGCTCGCCGAATAAAGACTCGTCGCACGGGCGCGCGCGTTGCCGCCGTAGATGGCGCGCTCCTCAACGGTCATGTTTTTTAACCGCTCAATCGCGTCCGACAAATCGCGCGCATCACCAGGACGGATCAGAATACCGGTCTCGCCGTCGATGATGGTTTCAAGCGCGCCGCCATGGGCTGATGCAACGACCGGTTTGCCCATTGCGCCCGCTTCAACTGCAATCCTGCCAAAGGCTTCAGGCCGCGTTGACGGCGCAATAACGATGTCCGCCCAGCGGTAAGCCGCCGGCATGTCAGCGCAATCGCCGACCACATGAACCATCTCGCCCACCCCACACTCGACTATCTTCGCACGCAAAAACGCTTCGTATTTAGAATTGCCTTGC
>JAJFGE010000134.1 GCA_021776295.1 Hyphococcus sp. | reverse complement strand
CTAAAACGGCAACTTAAACCCAGGCGGTAGTGGCAGCCCCGCTGTCATTTCTTTCATTTGTTCCTGGGACTGAGTTTCGAGTTTGGCTTTGGCGTCGTTGATGGCGGCGGCGATGAGGTCTTCCAGGATTTCCGCGTCGTCTTCTCGCAAGAGCGTGCGCTCAATGGCGACGGCTTTGGCGTAGCCGCGGCCGTTGATGATGACCTTGACCATGCCGGCCCCGGCCTCGCCGGTGACCTCAAGATCGGCCAGTCTGTCTTGCATTTCAGCCATCTTGGCCTGCATCTCGCCGGCCTGTTTCATGATGTCGCCAATATCCATTACGCTTTCCTCGGTTGGGTCTCATCCATCGTCGCCAGCACAACGTCATCATCCGGGTCGACCGGCGGGTCCTCTTCCATATCGTCAGGCGCGGGCGCGCTTGCAAGGCCGGGCTCGCGAATGGCGGTGACTTCCGCCCCGGGGAAAAGCTCCAGCGCCTTCTGCACCAGCGGGTCGGCCATCACCTCCGCATAGCGCCGGTCGCGCATCGTCTCAGCGCCCTCCCCATTGTTGCTCACCACAACAACCCATTGCCGCCCGGTCCATTCTTTAAGGCGCTGGGTCAGCCGGTTGGCGAGCCCCTCGGGCGCATTATCATGCAGACGCAAATCAATCCGGCCTTCTGCGAACGAGATAATATGGATGTAGGCCTCAAGCTCGGTGCGCAATTTTGCGTCGCGGTGTTTGCCGGCAAGACGCACCACATCGTCAAAGCAGCGCAGTCCTGGGCCTTCTTCGGAAGAATTTTGATCCAGAGGGCGTTGGCTCAAAGGCGGCAGGATATCGATGACTTGCGCCGATTGTGGAGGTGGGCTGGTTTGCTCCGCCTGCGGAGCACTCTCGCCTGGCGGCGCTACCGGCCTGACGGGACTTGTTTCACCGCTGCCGTTTTCACGGTTTTTTTTTAAGGCCTTCAAGGCCTCGTCCGGGGTCGGCAGATCGGCAGCGAAGGCGAGACGAATGAGCGCCATTTCTCCGGCGGCAGCCGGGTCTGGCGCCATATTGGTCTCCGTCAGCCCCTTCATTAAAAGCGACCAGGCGCGTGTCAGCGCATTCATCTCAAACGCCGCCGCCATTTCTTTAGCGCGGGCCGCATCGGCCTCGCCGGCAGGACCATGCGCGGCGGCGTCATCGCCGGCGACTTTGGTGCGGGTTAAAAGATGCACCAGATCAAGCATGTCACGCAAAATAACCGCCGGCTCGGCGCCAGCGTCATATTGCGTGCGGAACCCGGTAAGCGCTGTCTTCGCGTCGCCGGTCATCACCGCATTCAAGACATCCCACACGCCCGAGCGGTCAGCCAGGCCGAGCATTTCGCGGATCGCCTCGGCGCCAAGCGCGACCTCATTTTTCTGCGCCGTATGCTGAACAATCGCCTGATCGAGAATGGAGAGCGCATCACGCACCGAGCCTTCCGCCGCGCGGGCAATCATCCACAAGCCGTCGCGGTCAATCTTGACGGCTTCTTTCTCGGCGATGCCGGCAAGATGCTCGGTCAAAACCTCCGGATCGATGCGGCGCAAATCAAACCGCTGACAGCGCGACAGCACCGTGACGGGGAGTTTGCGAATTTCCGTAGTGGCGAAAATAAACTTCACATGCGGCGGCGGTTCTTCGAGGGTTTTTAGCAATGCATTAAACGCCGCCGTCGATAGCATGTGGACTTCGTCGATGATGTAGACTTTGTAGCGCGCCTCGATCGGGGCATAGCGCACCCCCTCGATCAGCTCGCGAATATCGCTGACGCCAGTGCGCGAGGCGGCGTCCATTTCCAACACATCGGGATGGCGGCTCTCGGCGATGGCGCGGCAATGGCGCCCCTCCTCGGAAAGCTCCATTTGCGGGCCGTTGTCCTCACCATTCGGGCCAACATAGTTGAGCGCCCGAGCGAGAATCCGCGCCGTCGTCGTCTTGCCGACGCCTCTGACCCCGGTGAGGATATAGGCGTGGGCGATGCGGTCAGACGCGAAAGCATTTCTCAGCGTCCGGACCATAGCGCCATGGCCAATCAGATCGTCAAAATTCTGCGGCCGATATTTGCGCGCCAAAACCTGATAGGCAGTTTTGCCGCTGGCGCTCTCTTCGACAATGTTTTCACCGTCAGACATGCTCTGTCCTATCGCGCCCATGCATCAAGCCGCAAGCCGCTTTAGCCCTTCTTCCATGCTCACCACTGGCCGATAGCCAAGTTCGGCGCGGGCTTTGTCGTCACGAATGGTGCAGTCCCGGCTCATAACATGCGCAGTGAAACGGGTGAGCGGCGGCGGTGACTTTGCCCCGGCCAAACGCCACAGCGGCTCGAGCAGGTTGGCCAGACCCCGCGCCAGCCAGCCCGGAACCGAGCGATCGCCAAGCGCAACGCCGGCGGTTTCAAGATACGGGGTTAAAAATTCGCGAAGCTTCACCGGCGGACCATCGACCACAAAATACGCCTCGCCGGATTTACCCGCTGTCAGCGCCAGACCAATCGCATGGGTGAGATTGTCGATATGCGTCGTCGATGTCATCAGCGCGCCGCCGTCAATCCAGGCGAACTTTCCCGCCGCCGCCATCGCCACCACCACCGGCAGAATAGTTTTGTCGCCCGGGCCCCAAACCAGCCGCGGGCGGATGACGCAGGTCTCAAACCCCGCCGCCGGATCGCTGGCCTCGCGCACAGCCCGTTCTGCACGCGCCTTGGAGCGCGAATAGGGGAACGGAGAATTCAGCGCCAGCCGATAGGTCTCGTCAATGTCGCGCATGTGCTGGCCATGAAACAGCGCCGCTTCCGTGCCGATATGAATGAAGCGTTTGACGCCCGCCGCACGCGCCACCGCCAGCAGATGCTTCGTGCCCTCGACATTGATTTTCTCATAGAGCCGCATCGGGCCCCATTCCTCAACATAGGCGGCGCAATGAATAACCGTATCGGCGCCCTCAAGAGCCGGCAAATCAAACAGATCGCCGCGCCTCGGCGCCCCGCCCACCGCTTCAATCGCCGCATCGCTGGCGTTTGAGCGCGACAGCGCGATAATCTCATGGGTGGGCGACAATGCGCTAATCGCAGCGCCGCCGACAAAGCCCGATCCGCCGGTTAGAAAAATTTTCATAAGCGCCACTATGCGGCGACGGGACCTGCGGCGCAAAGGCGAAAGCCGTATCTGGGGAAACTGGGCCTGGAGGAAACGGCATGGGGAAAAAGGTGGAAGACTGAAACGACCCGCGCAAAAACTCGTTGCGGCTGCTTCCTTCCGGATCTGACCGGGTTGGCGAGAAGCGCGTCCGCCAGCCTTCCGGAGCGGAATATCAGCGCTTGAGGGCGCGATTGCAAGAGGGGGGCAGGGACAGAAAAAACTTTAGATTTGAGCTTTAGCAAACAATCCAAGCACACAGACCTGCCAACAGGCGAGTACTGTGGATTCTCACTCCACCTGATACATTCCGTCACGTATTCCCTTTATCAATACATATGGCTGCATCATTGGGTCGGTAAACCGGAAACGATAATTTCTTTCGCGCCCCCGTCGCATCAGAACACACCCTCTGTGTTCTGAAATAAACTCAGACAAGTGGCGTTGAAAACTAGCATGAACAATCGTTTTTCCTAATATTTTGCCTAAAGGATCGACAATGCTATTGGGCGTAAAAAAGCCAGAATCATCCGCCCTCGCCAAAGCACACGCTAGTAAAACTTGCTTAAATTTTGCATCCGATTGATTGCTTTCGGTCGCCCGGCGGTATTCATCATAAAATGACTGCTCAGATTCGTTGACGACTTTCTCCATCGCATGATCAACGTCTTTTTCATTCACCTCTAACCGATGTTCTGAAGCTGCATGAAAAAAAGCATGCCGCCCAAGCGCCAGAACATAATATGGAAGTCCCTTTGATATCTGTACTATGGCGTTGCTTGCATTATCGGTTATCGTCATCGGCAATCTTTTTAGACGAAGTTCTATTACCTCTCGCAATTCCTTAGCTGACATTCTTTCCAGCTTAATCTGTGTCAAATTTCGCGTGATTGATTTGTGCGCCGCAAGCAAATCACCAACATCTTCAGCGACGCCAACTAATAGTATGGTTGCATTAACTCCGTAGTCGGATAAGGATTTAATCAAGTTTGCAGTCAGATTTTTTGCATCTTCATCATCGACTTTATCGAACTCATCAATAATAATGATTGGAATAATGTCGGCATTTATCTTGGTGAATTCGCGCCTTAAGTTATCTACGCTGGTTGGGAAAATATCCGCATTGATGCGAACCTTCTCACTCAACCCCTTTGCAATTGCCGTAGCTTGAAGCTCCTCCAGCACTTTTGTCCATAAGGTGTCAAAACCGTCAGAGGGATCAGCTTGAACGCGTGCAGCAACAATTGACTTCAGGGTAGTAGCGTATTTTTTCCAGAAAATATCCGCTAGAGATGTTTTGCCAACACCCCGCTCACCAAATAAAATCGCATGGCGTGATCGATCAAGCGTTGCATCTAAGAGGGATACTATTTGCGCTTGTCTGCCGGCAAATAGTGGTTCTTCATCGATCGGTCCCGCACTAAACAGATCTCGTGTCTCGAAAGCTAGTATTTGCCAGTCGGAGTCCGTTTGTGGGGTCGGGTACTCTGCTATATCCATAGAAAGGCCTTTAAGTATATGCTATAAGGTTATAAGTAACATAGCATAGGTTATAACTAGTTGCAACCCTTTGATAGCATTCAACGAATTTGCACCTAACTGCACACCTAAACCATGGCCATAACTCTGGCCCGCCATATAAAGCCATGCTATGACCCACCGCGACAATCCCAACTGGTTTGCCAACAATCCGCTGTTGCGGCTCAACAATGAAAAAGACCACCGCGCGTTTTTCGACGCCAGCCTGAACGATCCGCAAAGCCTTCTGGTCCCGTTGTGGCGCGGCGACCCGCTGATCGCCGGCGGCCAGGCGGCGTTTTTGTCAGCCGCGGCGCGCGAAGAATTCGCATCAGATGCGCTGGTCTTGATGCTCGGCATGAAAGACGGCTGCGCCTATTTCGCTATCGACGCCTCCGCTGGCGCTCCCCCTGACGCCGAAGATCCCGCAGACGCGCCGTTTGCCGATATCGGCGAGTATATGCCGATCCGCGAGGCGGCGGGCGTCATCTCGCGTGACGATCTGGCGATTATCGGTCAGGCGCGCTGGCTCACCGAATGGCATCGCAGTCATAGCTTTTGCGCAAACTGTGGCGCTTTGAGCGCGATCATCGATGGCGGCGCCAAGCGCCAGTGCCCGGCCTGCGAGCGGGTGCATTTCCCGCGCACCGATCCGGTGGCGATTGTCCTGGCGGTGCATCAAGGCGCCTGCCTGCTCGGCCGCTCGCCGCATTTCCCGCCCGGATTTTTATCGGCGCTGGCCGGCTTTATTGAGGCCGCCGAGACACCGGAAGAGGCCGCCAAACGCGAGATTTTTGAAGAGGCGGGCGTCACGCTCGCCAATGTGCGTTATCAGTTCTCCCAACCCTGGCCGTTCCCGTCATCGTTAATGATGGGCTTCATCGCCGACGCCGAAGACCGCGCCCTCACTCTCGATACGGATGAAATTGAAGAAGCCAAATGGGTATCGCTGGAAGACATCAAAGCGCTCCTCAACGGCGAGCCCCGCGGCGACATCTTCCTGCCGCCAAAATTCACCATCGCCCGGCAGTTGCTGGAGCGGTGGGCAGGGACTTAACGCTCGCGCGCTTTTTTATAAACACCGAGAATATTCAGCGACGATGAGAAAAAACTCAGCTCTTCGAGCGCCAGGCGCACCGGCGTGTCTTGCGGGTGGCCTTCGATGTCGGCGTAGAACATGGTGGCGTTGAACGAGCCGCCTTGCTGATAGCTTTCGAGCTTGGTCATGTTGACATTATTGGTCGCGAACCCGCCCATGGCTTTATAGAGCGCGGCGGGAATATTGCGCACCTGGAAGACGAAGCTGGTGACCACTGGGCTGTCGCCTTGCGCCGCATCATCAGGCGCGGCGGCCATTTCCAAAAACCGCGTGGTGTTGTGGTCGGCGTCTTCGATATTGGCGGCAAGAACATTGAGACGATAATGTTTTGCGGCGTGTTCGGAAGCCACCACCGCCTCATCATCACCGCCGCTTTGGGCCATCCGCCGCGCCGCGCCCGCCGTGTCGCCGGCGATTTCCGCGCGCAGGCCATGGTCTTTAATGAACCGCCGGCACTGGCCGAGCGCCATGGCGTGGCTGCGGACAACTTTAACGTCTTCGAGCCTCACCCCCGGGCGCGCCATCAGATGGTGCTCAATCGGCAGGAAATGCTCAGCCACAATGTGCAGCCCCGCCTCGGGCAACAAATGGTGAATGTCCGCTACCCGCCCGGCGAGCGAGTTTTCAATCGGCAACATCGCCTTTGTCGCGCGCCCGGACCGGACCGCCTCAAAGGCGTCCTCAAAAGTCGGACAGGCCAGCGGCGTTAACTCTGGCGCGTAACGCATGCAAGCAAGCTCTGAAAACGCCCCCGGCTCGCCCTGAAAGGCGATGCGGCGGGGTGTTGCGTCGGATCTATCGGTCATGGCGCTCACTTCGTCAAAAAACAGGTCTCATGCAAAAATCGCGCGGGTTTTGCGCAAAGCAGCATCTAGCGGCAAATCCCCCGCGTGAATAGGCCGCGCCCCGTCAATAACCACGTCGATTGCGCAATGGCGGGAAGCTCGCTAGAACGCCGCAAATTCTGACTTTACCAACCCCATTCAAGCCCTGCCATCAGGGGCGATTTTCCAAGGCGCAGTCATGGCCGACAAACCCAGCAAAGACCCAATGCTCAGCAACAAAATCGCGGGGGCGATATTAGCCGCGCTCCTGTTAGTGTTTGGCCTGCCGCAGTTAACCGCAGCGCTTATTGGCGGCGGCGAGGGCCATGGCGGCGGCGAGGCCGAGGAATTACATCTGGCTTATTGCTGTGTTGAGCTTGAAACTGAAACCGCGGCGGCGGCTGAAGAGGCCCCGCCCGACCTTGGAACGCTGCTCGCCAATGCCAGCGTCGCTGGCGGCGAACGCAAGGCTGCTTCGTGTAAATCCTGCCACACGCTGGATGAAGGCGGCGCCAGCATGGCCGGCCCCAATCTGTGGGGCGTGGTCGGCCGGCAGGTTGCCGGCGCCGACGGGTTTAACTATACCTCCGCCCTCGTAGCGGCTGGCGGCGCCTGGACCTATGACCGCCTCGATCAATATCTCAAAAATTCACAAGACTATATTCCCGGCACCGCCATGGTGCAGCGCTTTGCCAAAGACGAACAGCGCGCAGAAATCCTCGCCTATCTCGGATCGCTATCGGCAAATCCGGTCGCCTTCCCGGCGGCAGTCGTGGTTGAAACGCCAGCTGTTGAACAAGCCGTTGATGGAGGCGAAGCAGCGCCGGACGGGCATTAGCGTCGGTTAAAAAATCCCGAAGCGTTTTTTCTTGTGCTTTTTCAACGCGGATTTGCCGGCGTCCGAGCTTAAGAACGTCTCGTAATCGAGATCGGTGCGCTCTATGCGCATAGTCGTTGCGTGCATGCCTTGAAACAAATCATCGCCCGCGCGCTGCGCCGCCGCATCACTCTGGGGCGATGGCTCAGCCTGTTTGCGGCGGCCGAATTTCTTATTCTTGGCGGCAAGATCTGTACGCAAAGTTTCAAAGGCGCGCGCCGCCGGGCCTTCATAGGCCTCGGGCAGAAACTGGCTGTCGTCCGGCGCATAGTCAGCGCGATGCGGCACAATGATGCCTTCAACGCCCTTGCCGGTGAGGTTGCGGGCGGTGACTTCTGCAAAACCCGACCAGATTTCTCTTAAACGTTCAGCCATATCTTAAAGCTCCGGTTTTTCACGTTTCCATTCCAGCCCGCCATTGCGGGTGATCACCGCAACATCAATCGGACCGCCAACCGTCTCTATTGAATGCATGACCTTTTGCTGGAACGAGTTTAGTTTGATCAGCGAGGCTGCGGTCTCGCCCAATTCTTTTTTCGGCAGTGAATTAATCGCTCGCAAAATCGGGCGCGTATGAACCGCATATTGATAATTATCCACCGAGCGGAAAAATTCCTGCAGCGCATGACCGAGATTGTTCTGGCTGTAATCTTTAAAAATCGCGTCGCGCTGGGCGTCGGTGAGGTTCGGGGTGCGGCTGACAATGTCGGTCACCAGCCCGGTCGAGAGCTTGAGCGTCTCGCTATAGATGAACATCCGCAGATATTCGTCCATCCCGGTCAGGAAGGTGCGGATCATCCGGTCCTGTGCGAAGGGCTGAAACACCGGGCCGCTATCGGCGTTGATGCTCGCCTCGCGGTCGCGCTTGCGCTTTAAGATGCCTAAAATGACGCTGGAGGTGAGATAGGAGCGCATCGACGGGAACTTCTCGCGGGCGCCGAAACCGGCGAACACAACGCCGGTATAGTGTTCAAAAAACGCATCCTTGGTGACCGCAAAGACTGCAATTTCGCGCAGCTTGGCGCAGGTCGCCTCAGACACGACCAGCCCTGAATATTCGTTTTTTAACGACCCGGTTAGGCTGTCAATCAGCTGGTCAATCTCGCCGCCATAACGCCGGCGCACCTGTTCGTCCATGCCGCGCGGAAAACACGGCAGATCAGCGCGCCGGGAATCGTCCGGATAGCGTTGATAGTCCGCATGAAGATGGCCGACGACATATTCAAAGATAGAACTCAAGTGATCGCGCAGATGGCCGGATTTAGCATCCTTGAACTTGTGCACCTGATGGTCAAACTCTTCTGCGATGACGGTATAAACCACCGCCACGACTTTAAAGAATTCGGTATCTTGATGGTCGGCCGGGAACAGGTCCGGATTGCCGGAAAGAAATTCCATGAAATCGTCAGCATAGGCAGCGACCGTTTCCAATGAGCGCCCGCGCGCCTGCTCGCGGTAAAGCGAGATCACCGTTTCCCACGGCGTCGACATGATTTCGGCGTTATTATAAATCATCACCGCGATGGGCTGACCGTCGACCAGCGGGAACAGCTTGTCCACCGACTGGTAGGTCTTCAGATAGCGGTCGCCGGAAATGGTGACGGCGCTGTCTGCCGCCATCGCCACCGCCTGGCGGTTCATCAACACGACTTCGGATGTCATCGACCCCTCACGACTTCCCCAGTTTGAGACCGGCCCCCGCTTGGGGCCACCAAGGTCTCCCGGCGCGGAGCGCCCTAGTAACAATGGCGCGGAGCGCCCCAGTAACAATGGCGCGGAGCGCCCTGCGAAAATGATGTTAGCGGCAAAACCGGCTCAAGGGAACAATCTGTTAACCAGCCCCAAAAGCCCCAGGCCCGGGCAAAATAGAGGTAAATTCAAGGCGTTCCATGGTTACCGCGAAATTAACCAACCCCTTATGGGAATTAGGAAAAAATTTAACCTCAATCGCCGATCATCCTTACAGGGTCGTAATAATCGACCGGGAGGGCATTATGGGCGCGAGCAGTTTTATCGGAGGCTTCAGCCTCGTGGAGGTCGTCATCCTCGGCTTTATCACCATGAATTTCGCCCTGTCCGGCTTCTATTTCGTCCATCGCGGCGTGAAGAAGGCGACCGCCGCTCAAACAGACGACTAAGCCTTCAAATCAACCTGTCCGTATTGTGACGCCTCAAAACCATAGGCTTCGCGCATCACGGCGATGGCGCTGAGCTTTTCTTCAAACGCCGACCAGTCATCGCCCTCAGCGATCGCCGACCAGATGGCTTCGACCTCGTCGATCAGCATAGTGGTTGGGGTTTTGCCTTGGAAATAGGCGTGGGCGCGCCAGTCGGCGCGTTCCGGCCGGCGCCCGGCGAGCTTTTCTTTAATCGCAGCAAACCCCTCACCGGCATAGAGCGCCGCCGCAGGGCTTTGCGCTGCGCGCGCGGCGTCGGCACAGAACCAGTCAAAAAATACCTGCTCAAACCCAACGCCGGTCTCGTTCATCCAGCGCAAGAGCGCCACCACCAGCGCGAAGTCATCCGCGCCGTTGCGCTCAATCCCCAGCCGCCGATAAAACGCCGCCGCCATGGCTTCCTCATACGCGCCGCCAAAACTCTGCAACGCCTCATTGAGCGCATCATGGCCGGCAAGGCGCGACAACGCCCCGCCAAGCTGCGCCAGGTTCCAGGCGCAAGCCTCCGCCTGGCGGCCAAACGCGTAGAGCCCGCTTTCATCGAAATAGGCGGCGGTAAAATTCGGGTCCGCATTGGGCGTAAAACGCCATGGTCCGTAGTCGAAGCTTTCGCCGGTGACATTCAAATTGTCCGTATTGAGAACACCGTGGACAAACCCCGCCGCCATCCACTGCGCGGCAAGGCGCGCGGTGCGGGCAATAACCCCGCGATAGAAGGCGATGATTTTGTCTTCGCCGGTCATAGCCTCCAGCGCCGGATAGAAATGACGCACACAATAATCAACCAGATCGCTGATCGCCGTGTCGTCTTTCTCATAGGCCAGGCGCTGGAACACGCCGAACCGGACATGGGAATGCGACAGCCGTACTAGCACCGAAGAGCGCGTCGGCGATGGCTCGTCATTGCGATAAAGATCCTCGCCGGTCTCGATCAGCGAGAAACTTTTCGAGGTGTAAACACCAAGCGCTTCGAGCATTTCGGTAGCGAGCACTTCGCGCACACCGCCCTTCAGCGTCAGCCGGCCGTCGCCGAACCGCGAATAGGGTGTCTGGCCGGAGCCTTTGGTCCCGAGATCAAGAAGCCGGCCTTCGGCGTCGCGCAATTGCGCAAACAAGAACCCGCGCCCGTCGCCAATGTCTGGGTTATAGGTGCGAAATTGATGGCCGTGATAACGCACCGCCAAAGGCCGCTGGAAATTGTCCGCCAGCGGCGCGAACCGCCCGAAATGATCGGCCCACCCATCGTCGCTAAGGCCGCCAAGCCCGACAGCTTCCGCCCAGCGCTGATTGCGATAGCGAATGAGATGTTGTGGGAACGCCGCCGCCTCCACCACATCATAAAACGGCGCGCCGGCCTCGTCGCCGAGCGCTTCATAAGACGGCGCAGGCATGTAACCCGGCATATCGCTCATAATCGCTTTTTCATCTGAACATCGCTCTATTTTAAGGGTTCTTGCGCGTTTATCGCGCTAACGCCTTAGTTTTTCGCCGGAACGGCCGACTTTTATATTGCTTTGCACAATGGCAGAGCGCAAGGAAGCCTATTGCGCCTGTGTGCGCAGGGATGAGATGTGGCCATGAGTGAAACCATGAAACCATCGATGGCGCAAACGCGCCTGCCCACGGCGGGCGATGTCGCCGCCGCCGCCGCGCGCATTGACGGCCGGGTGATGCGCACGCCGCTGGTGCGCGCGGAAAAGCTTTCCGCGCTTACCGGCGCCGACATCTGGCTGAAGCTGGAATGTTTACAATATACCGGCGCCTTTAAAGAGCGCGGCGCGCTCAACAAACTGACGCAGCTTTCCGATGATGAACGCACCCGCGGCGTGATTGCCGCCTCGGCCGGCAATCACGCGCAAGGCGTTGCGTTTCATGCTCGCGCGCTCGGCATGACTGCGACCGTCGTCATGCCGATCACAACGCCTGACGTTAAAATCCGTCAGACCCGGGAGCTTGGCGCTGAAGTTATCCGCGCCGGTCACACATTCGACGAAGCGCGCGATCACGCGCACGAATTGGAGCGCAGCCGCGGTCTGGTGTTTGTGCATCCGTTTGACGATGGCGACATCATCGCCGGCCAGGGGACGGTTGCGCTGGAAATGCTGGCCGATGGGCCGCGCTATGATGCAATGATCGTCCCGATTGGCGGCGGCGGGCTGATTTCCGGCATGGCGCTGGCGGTAAAAGACCGGCGCCCAGACATTGAAATCATCGGTGTGCAGACGGCTTTGTTCCCGTCGATGGCGAACGCGCTTGACGGCGGCTCGCGCGCGACGGGCGGCGACACGCTCGCTGAAGGTATCGCCGTTAAAGAGGCGGGCGCGATAACCCGGCAAATCGTCCGCGCGCATGTCGATGATATTGTGCTGGTCGACGAACGCACGCTTGAGCGCGCACTGTCGATGTTGATGAATGAACAGAAAATCCTGGTTGAGGGCGCCGGCGCGGCAGGACTTGCCGCCATCCTTAGCGACCAGGAACGGTTTAAGGGCAAAACCGTCGGCCTCGTCTTATGCGGCGGCAATATTGACGCACGCTTGTTATCGATGATTTTGATGCGCGACCTTGCCCGCTCGGGGCGCCTCGCACGGCTCCGGGTCCAGCTTCTCGACATGCCCGGTCAGCTGGTGCGGGTCGCCTCGATCATCGCCGAGCTTGAAGGCAACGTCATCGATGTTGGCCACCACCGCACCTATTCAGACCTCCCCGCCAAAATGACCTGCATGGATGTCACCATCGACACGCAAGGCCAGGACCATCTCCAACGCATCATCGCGAGCCTTCAGAAGGCCGGTTATGAAGTTGAGATTGCCGCCTATTGAGCCCGCATCCTCCGTACCAGGAATTCTTCTATAGGTTGTGTGGCAAGTGCAAAATTCTATCTATACGGACAAATCATGGTTAATGTATGCGAAAAAATCTTTCTAAAGTTTAATATTGTTGACTGGCCAGCATCTTTCATGCTCGATGGCCTCACGCTTGCACATTAAGGCGTCTCAGTATTCAGGCAATCCATGCCGGCCTGCAAAATTGGCATGGACGTAACAGTAGCGTAGGGGGACTTCCCATTGAGAAAACTAATCGCCGCCGCGGCGTTCGCGGCAACCATGGCCATGGCGCCAGCCCATGCCGGCCTCATCGATTTTGCCAATGAAGCTGACACCAATGGCGAGCGCGGCGTAGCGTCGGGCTCAACGATTGCCATTGACGGCGTCAACATGCGCCTGTCCGGCACGCAAGGGCTTGATATCAATCAGCCTTTCGCCGCCAACCCGTATTTTGATGCTGGAGACGCCGGTCTGGGCGTCTGTAAAGTGCTGACCGGATCGGCCCAGTGCAATCCAGGCAACGACGATAATGTGACGCTTGGCGAGGCGCTCAAAATTGAGTTTTTGAGCGATGATGGAACGATGTCCGTCTCGCGCAATATTCTCGGCTTTGCGTTTGACGACAGCATTCATAATCCGCTCGGCCTCGGTAATGACGGTCTGGTTCGGATCATCACCGATAATGGCGACATGACCGCACTGTTCTCGGCATTCATCGCCATGGCGGCGAGCGCTGACGCGTTCTTCCAAAACGTCACGATGATTGAGCTGTTTTACGACAACAAGCAGTTTTACGTGAACGCAATGGATGTTTCGGAAATTCCTTTGCCGGGCGCTTTGCCGCTCCTGTTTTCCGGCCTTGCCGGCCTCGGTTT
>JAJFGE010000133.1 GCA_021776295.1 Hyphococcus sp. | reverse complement strand
GCGTCGCTTCGGCGGCGCGGCGGCGCGCTCGATCAACGCGGCGAGCCGGGCGCGCGCATCCACCCGGTTGCGCTCGCGTTCGCGGAAGCGCTTTGCCTCAATAATGATAACCCCATCCTTGGTCATCCGCCGGCCAGCGATAGCCTTCAACCGCGCCTTAACTGCATCATCAAGCGAGGGCGAGGCCAGCGCATCAAAACGCAACTGCACCGCAGTCTCAACCTTATTAACATTCTGCCCGCCCGGGCCGGATGCGCGGATGAAAGTCTCGGTGAGTTCCCAGTCGGGAATTTCGATGTTTGGTGTAACGACAAGCGACATGAAAGCGCCTTAGCATAAACGACAATCTTTCGCTAAAAGTGGACAGTCGATCGATTTTGGCGAGTGGCTTACTTGGGGCGAGAATAAGCCGCTCGCTAAATGCCTGCTTGGGCTAAATTGTCAGCCCATGGAAAGGCTGCGGTGCATGAGGCCTGCCAAAGAAAAATTGCGCAAAGTTTGAGTTTAGCTTCCTCCATGATAACTGTCAGCAATGACTTCTAAAGATCAGATACTGGATGAAATTCGAAAACTGGCGGAACAACTGGGAAGAGCACCCGGCCAGAAGTTGTTTAAGACACACACCGGAATTTCGCATGCTTACTGGCAGGGCACCTATTGGCCAAGATGGAGCGCCGCGCTTGCAGAAGCAGGGTTAGAAATAAATAAAAAAATTGAAGCGATAGCAGAAGATGAACTTCATAGATCGTATCTTGAGTTAGTCGAGGATATCGGAAAGGTACCTTCTCTTGCAGAAATTCGTTTCAGGAAGAAGTCATACCCAGACTTCCCTGCAGTTGTTACCTATCAAAAACGATTTGGTTCTCAGAATAAGATTGCAGCAAGCGCTTACAAGTTTGCAGTGGCGTTGGGTTACGAAGGCGACGCGCTCAATATTCTAGAGGATGCTATCACTGATTACGACGCCGAGAATGAGGACATCTCCAATAACCGGGAGGGGCACGTATATCTTCTAAGGTCCGGCAGTCACTTCAAGATTGGTCAGAGTTTCGACCTCGAGAAACGGGTCAAGCAAATAACGATAGCACTGCCGGACAAAGTAGAACTGGTTCACTCGATCAAAACAGACGACCCGCCGGGAATAGAGGCCTACTGGCATCGTCGATTTGCCGAGAAACGGAAGAACGGAGAATGGTTCGAGCTTACGCGCGACGATGTTAAAGCATTTCGACGCCGCCGTTTCCAATAACTACCGATCTGAGAGTCTACTTTAGGGCGACCTAAGCCACTCGACGTGATCAGACGAACGGCAACAAAGGGCCAACAATAGCCATTCAGCAACGCCTAAACCGTCGCTTCCCGCCTTATCTCACTCGCCCGCTTCTTAACACTCTCCGACTTCAATTGCCCGCAGGCCGCTTGAATATCGCGGCCGCGCGGGGTTCTGATCGGCGAGGCGTAGCCGGCGCGGTTGACGATTTCGGCGAAGGCTTCGATCCGCTCCCAGCTTGAACATTCATAAGGCGCTCCCGGCCACGGGTTGAACGGGATGAGGTTAATCTTCGCCGGAATGCCTTTGAGGAGACGCACCAGCTCACGCGCTTCATCGTCTGTGTCATTGACGCCCTTCAGCATCACATATTCAAAAGTGATGCGCCGCGCATTGGAGGCGCCGGGGTAATTCCGGCAGGCGTCCAGAAGCTCCGTAAGCGGATATTTCCGGTTGATCGGCACCAGTTCGTCGCGCAACGCATCATGGGTTGCATGTAGCGAGATCGCCAGCATCGCCGAGGTGTCCTCGCCAAGGTCGTGCATCTGCGGCACAACGCCCGAGGTCGAAACCGTAATCCTTCGCCGCGACAGGCCAATCCCGTCACCGTCGGAGATCACCTCGATCGCCTTGGCGACGTTATCCAGATTATAGAGCGGCTCGCCCATGCCCATGAACACCACATTGGAAAGCTGGCGGTCAGCCTTGTCAGACGGCCATTCTTCAAGATCATCTTTGACCGCGATAACCTGGCCGATGATTTCCGCAGCCGTCAGATTACGGACCAGTTTCTGCGTGCCGGTATGACAGAAGGTGCAATTGAGTGTGCAGCCAACCTGTGACGAGACACACAACGCGCCGGTGCGGCCGACATTAGGGATAAAGACGCATTCCACTTCGATGCCGGGCCCGAACCCAAGCAGGTATTTGCGCGTGCCGTCCGTCGAAACCTGACGCTCGATCACTGTCGGGCGCGCAATCTCAAACTGCTCGGCTAACGCGGCGCGCATCTCCTTGCCGATATTGCTCATTTTGGCAAAGTCGCGCGCGCCAAAGTCGTAGATCCACCGCCATAGCTGGCTGGCGCGCATGCGGGCTTTTTTCTCATCGAGCCCAAACCGCTCGCCAAGGAGCGCGCCAAGCTCGCTGCGGGTTAACCCGGCAAGGTTTGTAAGCGCCGACGAAGGCGGGCCGGAGCTGAGGTCTAATTTGGCCATAGGCCGAGGGATATAGGCGAGCGCTGCTCAGGCGTCCATGATCGCGTCGAGCCTCGGGTGATTATTCAGATTCAGGCCCTAACCCCCCTCCCGCTCATCCCCGCGAAAGCGGGGATCCAGAGCCACATCCGGTGCGCGTTGTTCTAGATCCCCGCTTTCGCGGGGATGAGAGGAATATTTGTGTGCGGCTCAGATTTATCGCCTGGCGCCTAAATATAATCGAGCGGCAATTCGGTGGTGTGTTTGAGGCGTTCCATCGAGAAGGTCGAGCTGACATCGGAGAACTCGGCGATTGAGATCAGCTGTTTATAGATGCGGTCAAACTGCGCCATATCCGGGCAGACCAGCTTCATCAGATAGTCGGTGTCGCCACTCATCCGGTGCAGTTCCACAACTTCGGGGATGCGGCGCACGGCCTCGGAAAAATCCCGCAACCATTTTTCGCTGTGCTGGGCGGTTTTGACGGCGACAAAGGCGGTGAGGTTCAGGTTGACGGCGGTCGGGTCGATCAGCGCTGCGCGCCGGGCGATGACGCCCTCCTCCTCAAGCTTTTTGATCCGCCGCCAGCACGGCGTCGGCGACAGGCCGACAGATTCGGCAATTTCACTAACCGGGGTCGTTGAATCGCGCTGTAACTGCGCCAAAATAGCCTTGTCGATGTTATCCATTCTATTATTATAGCATATATTAGAAAATACTCGCAATAAATAGTTTTTCTAATCATCTATATAGAGAAAATTTTCACACAAACCCGCGCATATTGAGAAGACATATAGCGGGGACCGACGACACCATGATCAAACGCGCCTTTACTGAACATCCCGCCAGCGTTGGCGAGAGCTATTTCCAGCATATGGGCATGGCGTTCAGCTTCAGTGCGAAGATGCTTGGCGCCGGGCTTGCCTGCGCGCTGCACGGCCTTTTCCCGTTTCTTTTTGTCAAAACCGGCAGCAATTGCATTGACCATCTCCATGACCGCATGGTCATCAATCGCGATCGCCGCGAATGCGCGGAGACGGGCGGCGAGATGCCGGCGCTGGCGCGTGACAAGGCCGAAATGCACGCCGCGCAGTAACTCGCTAAAACCCTCAAAACGTCTTCAATGAGACGCACAGCCTTACCCTGATCTTAACCAGATTGCGCAATCATTCTTCCAACCGTTCACCGGATGGGAGTTCCATTAAAATGTCCGACCAGCCCTTGCACACCCGGATCGCCGCCATTGGCGCGGATGGTTATGTCACCGCTGACGAAGTTTTGTTTTTGCGGCGCTCTGTTTTTGCCGACGGCGTTGTTCGCACTGAAGAGCTTGATGCGTTGTTTGCGCTTGGCGATCGCGCGCAAGAAGGCGATGCGGAATGGGCGCAGTTTTTTGCAGAAGCCGCCGCCGATTTTTATCTGCGCGAGGAAGAGCCACAAGGCTATCTGACGGCGGCGGAATTTCAAACATTGAAAGCGCGCGTCACTCGCAACGGCTCTTCCAACCGGCTGGAACTTGGCCTCCTGGTCAAACTGATGGAGACCGCGACCCAAACGCCGCCGGAAATGGCCGCGTTCGTTGGTGAACAGATTAAACAAGCCGTCTTGAACAAGCCGGACGGACCGGCGATTGACAAAGTCGAGATTATGCTGACCCGGCGCTATCTTTTTGCCGCCGGCGGCGACGGCAATGTTGCGGTAACGCGGCGCGAAGCGGAGCTTTTATTCGATATCAATGACGCCATCGGCAAGAGCCAGGACACGCCCGCCTGGACGGAGCTTTTCGTTCAGGGGATTGTCAATCATCTGATGGCGCATCTTGGCTATAAGGCGCCCAGCCGCGAGGAGGCGTTTCGCCGCGACGCATGGCTGCGTGACCAGACGGTCGATGTCGGCGGCTTCTTCAAGCGCATGCTGTCGGGCGGCTTTGGCGCACTGAAGAGCGCCTATTCGGACCCATCCGACGAAGCAAACTTCAACGACAAACGCGACGGCGATATTGCACAAGCGGCGAAAGTCACCGGCGCGGAAGCTTCATGGCTCGCCGCACGCATCGGCCGCGACGGGGCCTTTGACATTAATGAACGCCAACTCATCGAGCGCATGCGCGCTTTGGAAAAAGACCTGCCGGAAGGTTTAAAGGCGTTGCTGGAACGGGCGGCTTGATATGGCGAAATCAATGAATATTGACTTCGCTATCATTTAGTTTTCGTTCGCGGCCAATCCTCCCCCCATAAGCCTATCGGATTCACACTTCTCCTCTGCCCACTTAGAGCGCCGGGCGAAAAAGTGGAAACCGGTTTTTCGCAAAATCCGGCGCGCAACAACGAATCTAGAGCATCGGGCGATTCCTGTTAATCGCCCGATGCTCTAGGCAAGCCAAAACGCCAGTACATGATGAGCCACCGCTAGGCCCCCATCGCCGCTTCGCGGCACTTCCCCCGTAAACGGGGGAAGAATACCCTCACTGCTAGCACGACCTAATTCCTCCCCCGTGATAACGGGGGAGGTGTCGCCGAAGGCGACGGAGGGGGCAGCAGCGCGGGAAGAAAATCGAAATGTCAGAGTGTAGGAAATTCAGCCATCCATAAGATGTGTAAATGCAATAAGAGCAAGTCCGAGGGCTCTCGCGGTTTATTATGTTTGTTCGCGGTCGCGGTCTTTTTCAGTCTAAATTCACGCCAATCGGCGATCATACAGACCAAATTAACCCAAACCATCCAGCGCTTAAGACCCGGCCGCGCCTTCTTGAAATTTCGCTACAAAGGCTGAAATCACATCCGCCCAGCGGTTGATGTTCTGCGCCAGATGCTCCGGCGAGACGCCGCCGCCAAGCTCGATCACATAATCAACGCCGACCTGGTTCTGATTTTCCAGAACATAGGCGCGACCGAAAACCTGACTGTCGTTAAAACTGTTGATGATCCGGTAATCCTTGGTGGTGACGCTGCGGCCGAGGTCGAAATTTGCGAAAAACACCAGATTTTCACATGCCATCGGCTTGCCGGAACAGGACAGCGCCCGCACGAAAAAGCCAAAATCTCCGGCCGCGCCGCGCGCCACGGGCGCGCCCGTGGCCGCGTCCGCAATGATTGTCGGGCTCAGTCCCGCCGCACTCAAGGCGGCGCTCAACTGATCGCCATTGACTGAATCCAAAACCTGCGCCGCCGCACTGCTAAGTGAAAGCGCCGCCGCCACTGCAATCGCGGCTACTCCCCGAAGTTTGCTATCCATGAATTTCCACCCCGCCTGAACACCCCACCCTATCATGGCCGATCCGCGCCCGGCTTGGCAATGGCGGGTTTTATGTGGGCAGTCGGATTCACACAATTTATGGGCGCTGGATTGCCTATGTTCTGACGTTTCGATCCCCTTCCAGCGGAGCCCCCCCTCCGTCACCTTCGGTGACACCTCCCCCGTTATCACGGGGGAGGAATTATGTTGCGTTTGCCACAAGCTTTTTCTTCCCCCCCCCGCCCGCGAAGGCGGTCGAATCATAGTTTGCGCGCATTCGCGCGCGGGAGGGGGGAGTGGCCGCAAAGCGGTCGCAGGGGCCCGCAGCGGCTCAACATGCGCTGACCTTTCGGCTTTCTTACGCGGCAAAGGAGATATCTGAATGCGATAGGTTTTATGTGGGCAAGACCCAGAAGCTGCGTGTTGACTTGAAAAAGGGTCGCTCTATTTTCGCTAGGCCTGATTGCCGCATGGCTAACCGGGCCTTATCAATAAAGCCCATTCCAGCCGACCACATCATACGGGAATTTCATGGCCGACGGCGCAGCTTCCAAGCGACCCCTTTCGCCACATCTTCAGATCTGGCGCTTTACCGTCACTCTGGCGGCCTCCATCACCCATCGCGGCACCGGCATCGTGCTTTATGGTGGCCTGTTATTGATGGCGCTGTGGGTGATTGGGCTTGCGCTTAACTCGGCTCTATTTGCGACGGTCTCGGTGATTATCCATTCCCCGCTCGGCTTTATTCTCATTGTCGGCTTTGTGTGGTCGTTATTGTTTCATCTGATGAACGGGCTCCGGCATCTGTATTGGGATTATGGTCGCGGCTTTGCTTTAAAAACCGCGACCATGACTGCCTGGCTGGTTTATATCGCAGCGACGCTCGCAACCGCCCTGATCATCTGGGCCGGCTATGGCGGAGGCGCTTAGATGTCAAAAAAAGGTACATCCTCGTTCATCCTTCAGCGCGCCAGTGCGGTTGTCCTGGCGCCGCTTTCAATCTGGTTTTTATTTGAACTCGTTAGCGCCCTTACCGCTGATTACGCCAGCGCGCGCGCCTGGCTCTCCGCGCCATGGAACGCAGCTTTGCTTGGCGGGTTTTTCATTATCGGCGCGCTGCATATGCGCATCGGCCTGGCGGAAATCATTGTTGATTACATCCATTCATGGCTGAAAGACGTCCTTCTTTTCATCAATTGGCTTGCAGCGCTCGGTCTCATCGCCGCCGCCGCCGGGTCGATCTACACACTTTCCTTTGCAGGCTGACCCATGACCATAAGTTACGAGATTATCGACCACCAGTATGATGTCGTGGTTGTCGGCGCCGGCGGCTCTGGTTTGCGCGCAACGCTCGGCGCGGCGCAAGCGGGACTAAAAACTGCCTGCATCACCAAAGTCTTTCCGACCCGATCACACACAGTCGCCGCCCAAGGCGGCATCTCCGCCTCGCTCGGCAATATGGGCGAGGATGACTGGCGCTGGCACATGTATGACACCGTCAAGGGCTCGGACTGGCTCGGCGATCAGGACGCGATAGAATATCTCTGCAAGCATGCGCCGGCGGCGGTTTACGAGCTTGAACATTGGGGGGTTCCGTTCTCGCGCACCGAGGAAGGAAAAATTTACCAGCGCGCTTTTGGCGGCATGACCAAAAATTTTGGCGAAGGTCAGGTCCAGCGCACTTGCGCCGCCGCTGACCGCACCGGCCACGCCATCCTGCACACGCTTTACGGCCAGGCGGTTAAACACAACGCCAAGTTTTTCATCGAGCATTTTGCGCTCGATTTGATTATGTCAGACGATGGACAATGCCGTGGTGTGATTTCCTGGGAGCTTGATACCGGCAAAATCCACCGCTACGCCGCAAAAATGGTGATCCTCGCGACCGGCGGTTATGGCCGCACCTATTTTTCCTGCACTTCCGCCCATACCTGCACCGGCGACGGCAATGGCATGGTGTTGCGCGCGGGCCTGCCGTTGCAGGATATGGAATTCATCCAGTTTCACCCGACCGGCGTTTATGGCGCTGGCGTCCTCATCACCGAAGGCGCGCGCGGCGAGGGCGGCTACCTCACCAACTCCGAAGGCGAGCGCTTTATGGAGCGCTATGCGCCGTCGGCCAAAGACCTCGCCTCGCGCGATGTCGTCTCACGCGCGATGACCATTGAGATTCGCGAAGGCCGCGGCGTCGGTCCGAACAAGGACCATATTCACCTCAACCTTGCGCATCTCGACCCGAAAATTCTCGCCCACCGCCTGCCTGGAATTTCTGAATCGGCGAAAATCTTCGCTGGCGTCGATGTCACCAAACAGCCGATACCGGTAATCCCCACCTGCCATTATAATATGGGCGGCATACCGACGAATTATCATGGCGAGGTGGTGACCAAGCGCGGCGATGATGCGGACACGGTGGCGCCCGGACTGATGGCGATTGGCGAGGCGGCGTGCGTGTCGGTCCATGGCGCCAACCGGCTTGGCTCCAACTCGCTGATCGATCTGGTGGTGTTTGGCCGCGCGGCGGGGCTTCGTTGCGGCGAAGTGGTGGCCGCGCAAGGCGCAGCGCCCGCGCTTCCACAATCAGCGACAGACGCAGCGCTTGCCCGTCTCGACAGGTTTCGCAGCGCCTCCGGCGCAACGCCGACGGCCATATTGCGCGACCGCATGCAGCGCGTGATGCAGGAAAATTGCGCGGTCTTCCGCACCGGCGAGGTGCTGGAAGAGGGCGTCAAAAAAATCCAGGCGGTCTATGGGGCGATGGACGATATCGGCGTTTCCGACCGCTCCCTGATCTGGAATACCGATCTGGTCGAGACCTTAGAGCTTGACAATATGATCGGCCAGGCGGTCGTCGCCATGGAGGGCGCGGCCAACCGGACGGAATCGCGCGGCGCCCATGCCCGCGAGGACTATCCCGACCGCGATGACGCCAACTGGATGAAGCACACCGCCGCCTGGTTTGCCGGCGGCAAGGTCACCATCGATTACCGCCCTGTTCACGATTATACGCTCACGGACGAAATGGACTATGTCGAGCCAAAGGCGCGGGTTTATTGAGCGGCGCCATGAGGGACAAAGACCAATATCATTCGCCCTCAGACGAAGAAAACAGCAGCGCCAACTACTGGCGGCTATTCTGACCGGTCTTCTTCGGACCGATCATCGTCGCACTTATTTCTCCAATCACCGATTGAAGGCATACGGGAAATCGATTATGGCTGAGTAAGTACGGCATAAGAAGCGCCTTAATCAATTAGGTTGCGGCGGTTTAGTTCAGTCAAATATAAAAATGAAAAACCCAATGCGCAATTTCATACTGACTAACACTATCGCACCCGCAGCCATCGCTATCGCATTCGGCCAGCTGAACCTATCTATGGAACAACAATTTCAGATAGCTATCGGATTCGCCTTGCTGCTGTTGCTTGCGAATCTGTGGTTCATTAAGAGCCAACCGTCACGGCGCTGGCTTTATTCCATAGTCTCTCTTATGAATATTGTCGCATTCACATTTATGGGTGAAGTCAGCATTTTCACTTCTATTCCTGCACTGCTGAATTATCTGCCTGGCTGACCCTTTTTTGCTGTCGCAACGGCATGATTTAGACTAGCGGCAGAGTCCCGCCGGAAGAAATAGATGATCAAGCCTTCATCCACCGCTAGAAGCCGTTACTTCACAGCAATGCGATAATGCTAGAAAATTGAGGAACTAGCGAACATCGGCAAAAACATTCTGGCCTGTCGAATGGCTTTTAGCGCGTAGCCTGATCGTGGTAGCGACGTTTCCAGTAATTGTTACTTCAGCCGACCCAGGGCCAATCGCCCTAACAAAGTCATCGCCGCCTTTTATCTCAACGTCGAATGTAGACGGCGCTTGAGATCGCGTATCGAAACTCACATCAAGTCTCGTCACGTGACGTTCGCTCTCTGTCCCAACAACGCCAAATTGTGTATGAATATCCACCCAGGGCCCCCAAAATAGAGGCGGCGCCCAAACTTGTTGAGTGGATTTGGTTTCTTGCCGGCCCGGTTTGCCATACGCCGCGGTTGCGTTTCTGACTGCTTCGGCAAGGTCTGCACCTTTAAACTCGTTACTCTGAACCATGATTTTTTCCTGTTTGGTTGGAATTCCATGGCAAAGATTAGAGCCCACCCAACCCCCGTGAATTAATGTGTGGAAACACGCGCGCCGGTTGTTTCCGACGCGTCAAACACAAATCTGGCTTGCGCGCGCAAAAAGCAATGAAATGCGGTAATTGCATCCTTACCAGGATGAATTCACGGATAGCGACGGTGGACACTAGTTCACACAATCCAAAGATGTAAAGCTGGCCGTTTCACGGAACTCGAACCAACTTCAGCGCCCTTCGTAACCACAAAAAAGCGTCACGCGCGGCGTGACACTTGTCTCGTTGAACGCAACGTCAATTTACCGCTGAAAATTCAGTGTCGCGCGGCGGTTGGTGGACAGCCGGGCGCCGCCGTTTGTGGTTTCCGGCTCGAACCGCCATTTGGAAATCGCCCGCAGCGCGGCTTCGTTGAAGCAGGCATTTGTTGAAACCCCGGCGCGCGCATTGGCGGTGCGCCCTTCCGGCGTTACGTCAAAAAAGACTGTGACAGTTTCAAGCGCCGCCGCTTTGCGTTCGCACCGCGCCGGATAGCGCGGCGCCTTTGAGCGGATCAGCTTCGGCTCGACAATCACCGGAGCGCGCACCGAGGGCGCCGCCGGCGCGTCGCTGAGAGGCGCGGTTTGCGTTTCATTCAAGGCAATTTCAGGCGCTTCAATATCAGCCGCAGCGGCGCCCAACGCGTTTGGTGTTTCCTCCAGAGGGGAAACATCAAGCGGCGTTTCTTCAGTCGAGGGATCAGGGATCACGGGGTCGATGACAACAGGATCGAGGGGTGCGGCATCGAAAACCGTCGCACCAGACGGCAAGGCCGCCTCGGTCTGGCCGTCGCTGTCGGCGGCGACAGGTTGAGGCGGCTGTTCTAGCGATGGCGCTATCGCCGGCGACGGGCTCGCTTGCACCCTCACCGGTTGCGACCACGGCGTCGGCGCCGCCGCGACACCAACGTTGCGCTGTCTTCCGCCGGCGACCTCATAGGCGATCCACGCGACAAACATTAATATCACCACAATCGCGGCGATGGAGACCAGATGCACGCCGGTGTCTTCTTCCGCCGCCTGCGCGTACTCTGCCGGGGCCGCCAGGGCCTCAGGCGGGGCGGTATCACGCTTGAACTGGGCCGCAATCGCCTCAACATCAAGGCCGAGAAAACCCGCGTAAACCTTAACGAAGCCCACAGCATAAGGCAGCGCCGGCAGGGCGCGCGCATCGCACGCTTCAATCGCTTCGAGATGACGGGGTTTAATTTTGGTCGCCTCGGCGACATTGGCGTGGCTGAGACCGGCTGCGCGCCGGGCGTTGGCGAGAAATACGCCCGCCGTTTCGCCCGCCGCCAGCTTCTGGCGCGAAGCGTTAAAATCGATAATGTCCGCCGCCTTTTCCCACACCATCGGAAACAGCCGCCCACTCTACTCAACCAACCGCACCATAGCGGCCGCCAACCCCCAAGCATAAAAGGCGCCAGCACAAATCCCCCCCCCAAACCGCAAAGCCGGGCCTTGGCCGGATCGAACTGTGTTTCAAAATATCCCGGCCTCAAAATAGGATATCATCGATCCCGCAAATTGGTGAATCGGCGGCAAATCGGAGACGCATATGGCTTATGAATGTTTCGACCTGACCATCAAAGACGCAATCGCGCATATCCGGCTGTCGCGGCCGGAAAAGGCCAATTCGATGACGCCGGCTTTCTGGCGGGAGCTGCCCGAGGCGGTAGGCGACATCTCCGACAACGCCCGGGCGCGGGTGATCGTTATTTCGGCTGAGGGCAAACACTTCACCGCCGGGATGGATATTTCGGTGTTCATGCAAGGCGGGCTTGATGCGCCGGCGGAAAATCGCGAGACCGCGGCGGAGGCGTTTCGCCATCATATAAACATGCTTCAAAACACGTTCTCGGCGCTTGAAAATGCGCGCCAGCCCGTGCTCGCCGCAATCCAGGGCGGCGCCATTGGCGGCGGCGTCGACCTCATCACCGCCTGCGACTGCCGTTACGCCAGCGCTGACGCATTCTTTTGCATCGAGGAAACAGCAATCGGCATGACCGCCGATGTCGGCAGCTTCCCGCGATTGGCGAAAGTCATCCCCGAAGGGTGGGCGCGCCAGCTTGCCTATACCGCAGAGCGCCTGCCGGCCGCCAAAGCGTTGGAAATCGGGCTCGTCAACCAAGTCTTTGACAGCCACGAGGCGCTGCTGGAAGAGGTGATGAAAATCGCCGCCGCCATCGCCGCGCATTCCCCGCTCGCGGTCGCCGGGTCAAAGCGGATGATCAATTACGCACGCGATCACTCAACCGCGGATGCGCTCGACTATATCGCGCTGTGGAACGCGGCAATGTTGCGCGCCGACGACATCAAGGAAAGCTATGTCGCAAAGATGGAAGGCCGCAGCGCCGCTTATGGCGAGCTTCAACCGCTGAAGAAGTCTTTATAGCAACGCCCTGAAATTTCCCTGATCACGGCTCCGCACCAAGCCCCGCCCGCCATTGGCGCCGCGGGGATCCTGGGCGGGCTTATGCGGCCCAACCGCATTGCCGGCTTTTCACACGTCAATGATTGATATATTTATTTATCAAATCAGCGCATTATGCCCCCTCGTGCCGGCTCAAAGAAGATGACCGGCGCGGCTTGTATCTGGTTCGGCGATAACAAAGGCGTTTACATAATGGTCCAACTGACCCTGCCCAAAAATTCCAAGGTCGCCAAAGGCGGCAAGACCTTCAAGGCCGACAAGAACGCAAAGCAAGTCCGCACCTTCAATGTCTATCGCTATGATCCGTCAACCGATGACAATCCCCGGCTCGACACATATGAGGTTGATGTCTCAGATGTTTCCATGGTGCTCGACGGCCTCATCAAGATCAAAGACAAAATGGATGCGAGCCTTGCTTTTCGCCGCTCCTGCCGGGAAGGGGTTTGCGGATCGTGCTCGTTTAACATCAATGGCTCTAACACGCTCGCCTGCACCGCCAGTCTCGAGGACCTGGGACCCGGCGACATCACCGTCTACCCGTTGCCGCACCAGCCGGTGGTGAAAGATCTTGTCACTGACCTTTCCAATTTTTACAAACAGCACGCCTATATTGAACCCTTCCTGATGGCGAAGTCGGACGAACCGGAAACGGAATGGAAGCAATCCCAGGAAGACAGAGCCAAGCTGGATGGGCTTTATGAATGCATCCTTTGCGCTTGTTGCTCAACCTCGTGCCCATCTTATTGGTGGAACGGCGACACGGCGAGCGGCGAGGATGAATATCTCGGCCCGGCGGCGCTTTTGCAATCCCATCGCTGGCTTGTAGACAGCCGCGATCAGCATACGAATGAACGCCTCGACAAGCTTGAGGACGAATTTAAACTCTATCGCTGCCACACCATCATGAACTGTACGCAAGTTTGCCCCAAACACCTAAACCCCGCCAAAGCAATTGCCGAGGTTAAGAAAATGATGGTCAACCGGCCGCCGCAAAAGGCCGCCAAAGCGCCGGCTGAGTAATCCGCCGCACGCAAACATCCCTGCTCTGACGAACGAAATTATATAGAAAAACCTAGCCGCCGCGCCAGACCGCTCTGTTTTTGGTGAATATGGCCAATGGACGTTAACCATTCGTGGGCTGAGTTATGCTATTATCGGCGTTCCGCAAAGACGGAGGGCCAGGTGCGTTTTATACTGGATTTGGCAATATTCGGCGTGGTGTTGGTTTTCGGGATGATCGTTTTTGAAAGCACAGCGTTAGGTGCGCTCGCAGCGGTTATCATTGTCGCAGCAGCAGACGCGCTGGTCTGGGACGCGAACAAACGCTGAATACGGATCAAGCGCTGAGCGAAAACAACCGCCGAGCGCCGGGGTCTTTTATCAGCCCCAGGATGAAACCGGTTTTCGCAACGGCAAAACGGGCGCTGCAAACCGCGCGGGCTGCTTGCGATTTTCGAACAAACAGCCGCCAAATCAATGGTTATTAGGCGCCGCCCTGAGCCCCCTTCCAACGCGAGCAGCCAAACGCCGGCCCAAAAATCGGCCGTGGTTTTCGGGCCGGGCGTTTCACTCTGTCGAGCGCCGGTTGCGGGTTTATACGCGCCGCGACAGCCAACTGAATGGGACCGAGTACGGCGTAAATATTCACAATGTCAAAAAGCCCACGCTGACCAACATTACGTTCCCTGCGCATGAACGCCGAAAGGGCCTTGTTGGGTGTTTGCGATGTCCGTTGTTTAAAGGAGCCAATCGCCTGTCATGCAGGCCGCATATCGACATTAGGGAGAGTATAAGACCGCCCAAATGCGTGAGGATAACTTTTCACCAGTCAATTGGGGCGCGGGGCCCCAATTGACGAAATTTGCGACGTCAAGCCGTGTTGAACACACGGCTAGCGAGAACGTATTTTATAAAAACAACTTCTACGGAAATTTTGTCACGCGCCGCGCACCAAAAAGAAAATGCATGTCCGCGCTGCTGCGTTTGCTTCGCAAATGGTCAGCGAGAACTATGGCAGACGACCCTGCGAGGGTTGTAAAATCGGAGAGTCGATTCGTGTGGGGGTGCGGATTTGGGCCCATAATCTCCGCCGCCATCCTGTGTGCCGTGCAGCACCCACGCGCAAAGGCGCGCAATATAAGATTCGACCGCCTTCGCGGTCGCGGTGATGCACGGCTAGCACGGGGTCTGTTTCATCAATGTGGAACCTGTCGCAGCAGATCCCGGACCAGCACCGCATCACTGCGTGCTGCGGCGCATCCGGGATGATGGGTGAAGCGCGAAGGCGCGCAAACTATGATCAGACCGCCTTCGCCGGGCGGGCGGGACAACGAAGGGGGCTACTATCGTTGACCCACCCGCTTCGACGAGGCGTTGCGACAAGCAAAATCTCAACCTGGATCTTGACATTAATTCTATAATTCCATATCTATCGAATTATGGAATTAAATACTGCATGCGATTGTTTTTCGGCTCTATCACAGGCCTCCCGGCTCGAAGTCCTGAAGCGCCTGGTCCAGGCTGGCCCCCGTGGCGAGGCTGCTGGCGGCATTGCCGAGGGGCTCGGCGTGCCCGCGCCGACCATGTCGTTTCATCTTAAGGAGCTGGAACGCGCCGGAATGATCACCTCGCGCCGACAAGGCCGCCGGGTGATCTACGCCGCTGATTATGGCGGCATCCGCGACCTCGTCGATTTTCTGCTGGCCGATTGCTGCGCCGGCGACAAGCGCCTTTGCGGGCCCTATATCATCAAGGAACAGGCATCATGAAACGACTGCATATCCACATCAAAACCCAAAATCTCGACCACTCGGTCGCATTTTATACGGCGATGTTCGGACTAGCGCCGTCAAAGCTTGAGGACGACTACGCCAAATGGCTGCTCGATGATCCGTGCGCCAATGTCTCGCTCTCCTCTCACGGTGGCCAGAGGGGCGGCGAGGCAGGCATCGATCATGCGGGGATTTCAATCGACACAAGCGAAGAGCTTAACGCGGTTGCAGACCGGATGCGCGCCAACGGCGCTTCGCTGATGGCCGAACAAGACACCACCTGCTGCTATGCAAAAAGCAACAAATTCTGGGCGCGCGATCCGCAAGGCGCGGTGTGGGAACTATTCCAGACCTTCGGCGATAGCGAGACCTACGGCGGCGAGCCTGACCGCGAACTTTTCGAGACCAGCCCACGCTACCGGTGACGCCGAGCGCGGGCCGCGCTATAGGCGGGACTATGAAAAAGGGGCCAAAGCCGCGCTATCGGGCGCTGATTAAGGAGGGCGCGCTCGAGCGCGATCCGGTGCAGGAAGAAGCCGCCGACCGGCTTCAAGCCCTCCATGACGCGCTCAAAAATTATCGCGGGCCCCGGCGCGGTCCGTTCAGCAATGGCGCAGCGCCAGATGGGCTTTACCTTTGGGGACCGGCGGGGCGGGGGAAAACCCTGCTGATGGATATTTTCTTCAACAATCTCCCCCTCACAGCCAAGCGCCGCGTCCACTTGCATGAATTCATGAGCGAGGTTCATGACCGCATTGCCGCATGGCGCAACGCCGACGAGAAGACGCGGCGGCGCCACAAAGCCTATAATCGAAAAAACCCGGACGACCCGATTGCGCCCGCAGCCCATGACATTGCACGCCGGGCGCTGGTTTTGTGTTTCGATGAGTTTCAGGTCACTGACATCGCCGACGCAATGATCCTCGGGCGATTGTTTGAGGCGTTGTTCGCCAACGGCGTCGTCGTGGTCGCCACTTCCAATCGTGCGCCTGACGATCTCTACCAGGACGGCCTCAATCGCCAGCTGTTTATCCCCTTCATTGAATTGTTAAAATCAAAGCTTGGCGTGTTTCATTTGCAGGCGGCAAAAGACTACCGCCTGGCCAAGCTGGAAGGCGCGCCGGTTTATTACCAGCCGCTAAACCGCGATGCAGACAAGGCGATGGATGCGGCGTGGAAAAAAATGATCGCCGGCGCGCGTGAGCACTCAGAAGGTTTAACCGTAGCGGGGCGTATTTTAACCGCACAGCGCACAGCGCGCGGCGCGGCGCGGTTTGAGTTTGCCGAGCTTTGCGAAAGACCGCTGGGCGCGCGCGATTATATCGCTCTTGTTCGCCATTTCGACACGCTGTTCATCGACCACATCCCGGTCATGACGCCGGACAAACGCAATGAAGCCAAACGCTTTGTCACGCTTGTCGACGCCATATACGACCGCCGCACCAAACTGGTCTGTTCTGCGGATGGTGAACCGGATGCGCTCTACAGGGGCGGCGACGGCGCGTTTGAATTTGAACGCACCGCATCGCGTCTGATGGAAATGCGCTCGGCGGCCTATCTTGGCGCTGACCGGCGCGAGCTCGAAGAGGATTAAGCGTTGGCATCAATGCCGGCGTTGAAATATTTTGCTGGCGGGTTAAATTACGCGGCGCAGAGGCGTGATGGCTTGGCTGCGTCGTCGCGCAGCGCTTTGAGGGAAAACCATTGATTAAAAACATTAAAACACTGGGCTTTGTCGCCATCAGCGGCTTCGCAATGTCAGCGGCTTACGCACTGATAGTCAATGACAACGCCGCAGAGCACGCGTTTGACGATGGTGACGCGCCATCAGCCCGCCATACGGTTAATGGCGACAGCGGTGAGTTTGTACTCACGGATGAAGGCTATGCAATCAAAGCGGCGTGGCGCGGTGATTATAGTCTCGACGATGTTGGCGCCGCGCTTGCCGAGTTGGATGATGAACTTGAAATTGAGATTAAACAGGACGGCGTGAAGGAACGCGTCAAATTTGAACGCCGCGACGGCGCCATTCGCACCGCCTATTATCGCGACGGAGACAAACTGCCCGACGGCGAACAGGCGGACCGAGCCGCTGGCGCACTGTTTTTGAAATTTCTGCGCATTAGCGGCTTGAAATCTGGCGAGCGTGTTAGCGCTCTACTCAAGTCAGGCGACACCGCCTCAGTGCTGGAAGAAATCGATGCGCTTGAACGCGACCGCGCAAAGCGGCGATATATTGTTGCGCTTATTGAGCAGAGTGATTTATCGCCAACGGATATTGACGCGCTCTCGCAGACGTTCGAGCCCATTGCAAGCGATCATGATTTGCGCATTGCTATTACTGCGCTGTTAGAAACTGAAAAACTGACGCCGCCACAAGCCGCTCGCCTCCTCTTAACGGCCCGGGAGCAGATCGAAAGCGATCATGATTTGCGGATGGTGCTTTCAAAAAGCGCCGGTTTTTTCTCTGCTAACGACGATTTCGCCGCCGCCTGGATGGACGCCTATGCGGGACTGCAATCAAGCTATGACCAACGCCTGGCGCTTGAGGAAATTGCCGCCGCAGCCAAAGGCGAGCCGGCGCTTTTGGCCGCCTATCGCAAAGCGGCGCAGGCAATCAGCGATGACGCGGACCGCAAACGCGCGCTTGAGGCTATTGGCGAGGAAGCCGAGCGCTAATGCGCGGGCTATGCTTTTGACGCCTTCGCGCCGGGTTTTGTTTCTGACGCCGCCACACCGACGGGAATTCGGATCGCATCGACCATGTCGCGCACGCCAGGCGGCGTTTTCGCGGTAAATCGAGCAACCGCTGCTGCAATGGCGAAATTCACCAACATGCCCAAAGCGCCAATGCCCTCTGGTGATATGCCAAACAGCCAGTGATCGGCATCGTTGACCGCGCCGAACCAGGGCGCCTTGAAATAAATGATATAGCTCAGGGTAAAGACAATTCCCGCCACCATGCCGGCAATCGCCCCCTCCCGGTTCATGGCTTTGAAGAATATGCCCATGAAAATCGCCGGAAACAGCGAGCACGCCGCGAGCCCGAAGGCGAGCGCCACCACTTGCGCCACGAAACCCGGCGGATTAATGCCGAGATAGCCGGCAACGACGATGGCGGCAGCGGCAGACCCGCGCGCCGCAAGCAGCTCGGTGCGCTCACTAATCTGGGGGCGGAAGGTTTTTTTCAACAGATCATGACTGATCGACGCGGAGATCACCAACAACAGCCCCGCCGCCGTTGACAGCGCAGCCGCGACCCCGCCAGCCGCCACTAATGCCACCACCCAGGGCGGCAGACCGGCGATTTCCGGATTGGCCAGCACCATAATATCGCGGTCAACGACAATCTCGTTGGCGGCATCGCTCGGCGGATTGGCAAGCAACCGCTCGCCAGAAGGCCCCGCCTCACCGGTGTAATCAGCGCGCCCCTCAAACGGCGCGCCGGCGCCATATTGGATGACGCCGTCGTCATTTTTATCCATCCACGCAATCAGGCCGATCCCCTCCCAGGTTTTCACCCAGCCCGGCGCCTCTGCATAAGATTGCTCATCAACGCTATGGATAAAATTAAGCCGCGCGAAGGCGCCGACCGCCGGTGCGGTTGTGTATAAAAGCGCTATAAACACCAGCGCATAGCCTGCCGACCGGCGTGCATCGGAGACTTTTGGCACGGTGAAGAACCGCACAATCACATGCGGCAGGCCGGCCGTGCCGACCATCAACGCAAACGTGATTGCAAAAATATCGATCTTTGATTTCGAGCCTTCCGTAAACGCCGTAAACCCAAGATCCACAAGCGCACCGTCAAGCCGCGCCAGCACCGATATGTCGCTGCCGACGACATCGGAGCCGAGACCAAGCTGGGGAACCGGATTGCCGGTCATCAATATCGAGATAAAAATCGCTGGCACCAGATAGGCGAATATCAGCACACAATATTGCGCGACCTGCGTATAAGTAATGCCCTTCATGCCGCCAAGGACAGCATAGAAGAAGACAATTCCCATACCGATAATCACGCCCCATTCGATCGGCAGCTCAAGGAACCGCGAGAACACAACGCCGACACCGCGCATCTGCCCGGCAATATAGGTGAACGAAATAATGATCAGGCAAATCACCGCAACCACGCGCGCGGTTTTTGAATAATAGCGCTCGCCGATAAAGTCGGGCACGGTGAACTGTCCGAATTTGCGCAAATAAGGCGCCAGCAACAGCGCCAGCAAGACATAGCCGCCGGTCCAGCCCATCAGATAGACCGACGCGTCATAGCCTGAAAAGGCAATGATGCCGGCCATGGAAATGAACGAAGCCGCGCTCATCCAGTCGGCAGCGGTGGCCATGCCGTTGGCTATGGGGTGAACGTCGCCACCGGCGACGTAGAATTCACTGGTCGAGCCGGCGCGCGACCAGATCGCGATGCCGATATATAGCGCGAAGGAAATGCCGACGAAAATATAGGTGAGCGTTTGCGTGTCCATTTTTGCGCGCTCTATTCGTCGCTAACGCCGAAGCGCTTTTCGATGGCGCGCATCCGCCCGACATAGACAAAAATCAACGCGACGAAGACAAGGATCGAGCCTTGTTGCGCAAACCAAAACCCTAAGGGAACGCCGCCGAGTTGCACCTTGTTCAGCACATCGACAAATAAAATCCCGGCGCCGAAGGAGACCGCGAACCAAACCACAAGCAGGCCGCAGACCAGCTTGATATTCTCGCGCCAGTAAAGTTTCGCCTTGTCGGCTAGCTCTGGCTTTTCTGGTTTATGGTCCATTTCACCTTCCCATCAACGCAAATCGCCGGGCACTATAAACGGGTTTGCGCGTGCAATGCATCCCTTTGCTGGCGCCGTTCTCACCCATTGCAAAAACCCTTTTTGCGGCGTAACCCGGGGGATGGACGCCGAACCCAAACTCTTCATCATGCCGCGCATTGCGTTTGCGGAGCTTGTCGCCATCGTCGCCGGGGTGATGGCGCTCAATGCGCTGGCAATCGACATGATGCTGCCGGCGCTGGGTCTGATCGGCGATGAATTTGCCGCCAATGGCAATGATCGCCAGCTCATCATCGTTGTCTATGTGCTCGGCAATGGCGTCGCGCAGCTTTTTTTCGGTCCGATTGTCGACCGCTTTGGTCGTAAACGCGTGCTGATGTGGGCGCTTGGCGGATATATTGTCGGCTCGGCGCTGACCGTCATGGCGTCGTCATTTACGTTGCTGCTCGCGGCGCGTGCGTTTCAAGGGGTCGCAACCGCAGCGACGCGGGTTGCGGCAATTGCGATTGTCCGCGATCAATGTTCCGGCCGGCGCATGGCCGAAGTGATGTCGCTCGCTATCACCGTCTTTATGGCCGCACCAATCCTTGCGCCGGGGCTCGGCCAACTTGTCCTTCTCGCCGGCCCGTGGCGGGGGATCTTCCTTACACTGCTTATTTATGGCGTCGTGCTGGCCCTATGGCTTGGCATGCGCCTGCCGGAAACACTCGCGCCCGAGCGCCGCAAACCGTTGCTGCCCGGCCCGATCTTCTCCAACTATCTTGAGTTCATTCGCCACCGAACCGCGATCGGCTACACGCTGGCCTCCGCCCTTTGTTTTGGCGCCTTGTTTGGATATATCAGCGCTGCAGAGCAGGTATTCCTTGAGACCTTCAATCTCGGCCAGCGATTTCCGATCGCGTTTGCCGCTATTGCCGGCTCGCTGGCGGCGGCGACGCTGATCAATGCGCGCCTGGTCTCACGCTTTGGCATGCGGCGAATTTCGCATACGGCGATCCTGATTTTTATCGTCGCCAATCTGTTTCATCTCGCCGCTGCGGTAAGCAATGGCGAAAGCTTCGTGCTATTCATGGTGTTCATGTCGGTCTCGTTCTTTGCCCTTGGCCTGATCGGGCCCAATGCGAACGCACTGGCGATGGAGCCCATGGGTCACATCGCCGGCTCGGCGGCGGCGGCAAACGGATTTGCCGGCACCACGCTTGCGGGATTTATCGGCGGCGTTATCGGCCAATTTTATGACGGCACGACGATGCCGATTATCATCGGCTTTGCATGGCTGGGGGTTGGCGCCTTCATAATTGTTCTGTGGACGGAGAAAGGCAGACTGTTTCAACCCCACACGCCGGATGCGCAGCCATGAGCGAGAAAGACAAGCCCCACATTTGCCTCGGCGC
>JAJFGE010000132.1 GCA_021776295.1 Hyphococcus sp. | reverse complement strand
AATGGCGCGCCATAAGCGATAAAACTGCGAACTGGCGGATGGCGCTAAGCGGCACTTCTTTGTTTTTCTCCGATCATATCAACGAAGCGAAGCCTCGCTAGGAATCGCACACCCTCTTCGCTTTCGAATTCGAGTGTTCCGTTGTGGAGCGTCGCTAATTTCGTAGTAATATAAAGCCCGAGGCCAGCTCCCTCGTGTTGACGGGAGAGCGTTCCATCAGCCTGATAGAACGCTTCTGCCAGCCTTGGCAGGAGCGTTGGGTCCACCCCACAGCCATTGTCTTCAATTTCGATAACTAGATCAACATCGCATTGTTTTGCTCGTATGGAGATATGCGCGTCATCTCCGGCATATTTTATCGAATTGGACAACAAGTGCGTGAGCATTTCACCGAAAATTCTAAAATCTATATCCAACTCAGGCAGGCCCTTTTGTATATCGGTAGTAATCGATATTGTGCCATGAGCCGTAAGGTGTTCAATGCCGTTGAGAACATCTTCTACCAACTCGCCAATCGGCGTGATGGTTTTGCTAATTCCAAAATCACCAGCATCGAGTTTGGCGATATTCAGCATGTTATTGACAAGATCTAATAATCTCTTGCCGCTAATATAAATATTCTCAGAATATTCCTTGTAGTCGGGCACGCCGAGTGGACCAAACGATTCTTTCTGCAAAATATCAGCAAATCCGATAACGCTGTTGAGCGGCGTTCTCAGCTCATGGCTCATGTTCGATATTAGTTCGGACTTAAATTTATTAGCGTCAATCGCCGTTTTCTTTGCTGCTCTCTCGGCGACCTCAATACGTTTGCGTGCTGAAATATCTCTCAGTGTATAGACATAAAGCTGGCTAGGACCTTCGTCATCAGCACTGATACAAAAATTGTTTTCCGAACGACTGGAAATGACTTCGAGTGTTAGGTCGTTTCGATATTGTACTGAATATTCGCTGTGGATCGGACGATCATACGTTGAAATTGTGTCGCTTGATTGCGTCGCGCCAATTGTTGAAGGGTGAAGTGGAAAACCGGGTGCAAAATCAGAGATGTTTGTACCGGGAAGCATACTGCCATCAGCGCCGAAGAGCTCTGTTGCGCAGTCGTTGCATAGCTCTATTAAACCATACGCATCGGCGACAATAACGCCGTCGGCGTTGTCACGAACAACGAGATTTGTCAATGCTTGATAGCGCGCTGTTGCAGCGCGCTGTTTCATAATTTGCTGCGCATGACGATGCAACGTAACGCCATTCATATAGATGATACAGATAATCTGTGCCGTGAGCATGATGCCAACGTCGAAACTTATTGGGGCAAATGCCTGTAAGATCACTGGCGCTCCAAGCAATCCCGCAAAGAGTAGAACATGATGTATTGCAACAATACGCCAAAGCTGATTTTTATGATTTTGAGAAAATCTAAAAATTATCATCATAGCAAGAAATAGCGGTATACCGAAATGCGGTCGCTCTAGGGCGCGACGCTGCACAAGACTTTCATAGCTTAGGGCGTGAAATATGACGCCTGGCGTGACGCCCCAATTAGGGGCGGCAAACTCGTCACCGAGTTCAAGTGCTGTGGCGCCAATAAGGACTTTTTTCCCTTGGACAGCTTCTTTCGGAAAGTTCCCGTTTAAGACGTCAGAAAAAGACAGCCGATCAATTTTCGCCGGATCAACACTGTAGTCGATATAGAATGTTTCCTGGCTGGCGCCTGGTGTTTCGGCAAGGACAGCGGCGATTGAGGCGCGAAAAGCATCGTCCTCGTAGAAGCCGCGCCATCCCCGCCGCACTAGTCCATTCTTTTCTGTTGTCAGATTAACGCTCGCAACAACTGCATCCTTAAGAAAGGAGGGATGGGGTGGGGTAGTGACGACCCGACCGCCCTGATTGCTGTGTGATGATTGCTGGGAAAAGACAGGCAAAATGACTTCGCCGGGGTTGCGGGACAGTGCGTCAACAAAAGCAGCGTCGCCCGCTTCATCAGACAGGGATGAAAAGTCTACGTCAAAAGCGATAAGTGCGGCGTCTGCATTTTGCAGGTTTGTAATCGCTGCCGCATACCGGTCTCGAGGCCATGGCCAGCGCTCTTCTTGCTTTAGGCTGAAAGGATCGATTTCTACAACGAGAAGTGTGTCGCTAGGCGGGCGCTTCAAAATCCGAAAACGCATATCCATCAAGGAAAGGTTTAACGGCTCCATCGCGCCAAGCAGGGTGGCCAGTCCCAGAAGCGTGAACAGGATTATACGCGTCAAAAAGGGTTTCCCGGCGTTTAGAAAACGCCGGGATATATACGCTGGTTTCTGGTCGTTAATCGCCGTCAAAAAAGCCCCCAAACCTAGGTTGCTCAATTTGTGGGGAGCAGCCTAAGGGTTATTTTGTTCGTTTCCCGTTCCCGTTCCCGTTCCCGTTCCCGTTCCCGTTTCCATTCCCATTGCTGTTGCCATTTCTATTACCGTCGTTGCTGTTGGCTCCATCATTGCGATTCAACAGGTCAGCATTGCGGGCGTCAGCGGCGCGTGCTGCGTTATTATTGTTGGTTGCGCTTTGACGCAGGGCAGCAACTGAATCTGCGTGGTTTGGATGTTGCCCCGACGATGCGTCTCCGCCGAACCTGACCACGGTTGCAGCATGAGCCGCCTTTCCTGAAGGCTGCACAAGCCCATCCGTAAGGTTTGTGAAGTCTAAGGGCTTGTCCCCAACCTTTGCCGGAACAATCAAACGGCCGTCTTGTTTTGTTGCGCCCTGGGAGCGGTCATTGTCCGCATCATCGCGGTCAAAGATTTGCCCGGTAACACCGTTTTCGCTCTTGTCGCGCCTAGCCTTGCTCAACTGAATTACAGACTGGTTATCGTGAGAAACACGCGCGGTCAGGCCCGCCGTGACTAATTCTTGCGCCTGGCCACTCAAGCTCGACACTTCAACAGCACCCTCAGCGACATGAACTGCATGCCCATTGGCGCCAACAGTTACCGTAAACGTTGTACCCTTCACGACAGCAGCGATGATTGGTGTTTCAACACGAAAGTGTTGTTTTTCCTGTTTATCGACTTTGAACAAGAGCGTGCCCAGATCTTGAAATATACGCGTCATCTTCGCGTCTTCCACTGCCGGCAACGACATGCGGCTGTTCGGGCCGACAACGATTTGTTGCTCACCACGCGATAGGACAGCTCGGCCATCATGACCGGTCGCGAGAACAGCGCCGGCGCCGAATGCTTCACCGGTCGAGATTAGCTGCATTCCCGCCATGGGTTGCTGCGTGCGTACCGTTCCACTCATCTCCACAACGCGCCATGCGCCACTATCAGCATGTGCAGAAGTGGTCACAAGAAAAACTGCGCCCAATATTTTCAATAAGCTTATGAGTTTACTATGCATGTCTTTGTCCCGCCTTCATTGGTTATATGGCCATGCGCTACACGATCATATGAATGCGTCTGCTATTTAGAGATCAACGATACAATCTACAGATTGTGAATTAATTAAGCTTATTTTCTTCAAGGTTAATTATGTATTGCTGGGTAATCAGGCATTAAGCTTCTTTATGCAGAATAAACGCCGAATATACACCTCTCCTTGGTATGAATTATCAGTGGTGGGGTGGTTGGTCTGTGTGGTGGTTAATAAATATACGTGCGCGAACGAGTTCACATATTGCTCGGATTTTATTCTGTTCTTGCCCTGTCGCAGAGCGGGGCATCGCTGTCGGCTGCGCCGCAACTCGATAATGTCGAAGACCGAGCGCCGCAGTCCAGCGACGTGGGTGCTGCCGCGAACAACCAAACTATAACTTTTTCTGGCGCTACAAAATTACCGGATGGCATCGTAATAACGGCCCTCCAACCATCTGAAATTGAACGCCGTCTGCCGCAAGAACAACAAGATAGAAAATCAACCACCCCCGAAGCCATAAAGATGCTCCCGCCGCCGCCTTTGCGTGAGGGTGGGCCGAATAGATTTGTATTGTCCGCAGTAGAAATAAGCGGTGCAAACGCATTTCCACCCGAAGCATTCGCACAGCTTTATAACGGTCTTCTCGCTCGCTCTATTTCGCTCAATGACGTTACGGTTCTGGTTGACGCCATTACCGCCATGTATCGCCAGGAGGGTTATTTTCTTTCACGCGCGGCAGCACCGGCGCAGAGCGCCTCAAGCGGCGTTCTTCGAATTGATGTTGCAGAAGGCTACATTGCCGAAGTTGTGATCAAAGGCGATGCGCCAGCCGTGATTAAGCGTCAGCTGGAGCGGCTCACGAAAGAACGGCCGTTACGCCTCGCATCACTTGATCGCACGCTGGCGCTTATTGGTGATCTGCGTGGCATAACGATTATATCATCACAAATCGAACCAGATCCCGATACTATTGTGCGACACAAGTTGATTGTTGAGGTGAATGTCGATCGCCTAGAGGCTAGTCTTTATACGGACAATCGCGGTACGGATACTGCCGGGCCGGTTCAGACTTATGCGCGCATAGCCGGCAATTCTCTTCTCAAGACAGGAGATCAATTAAGTGCGGGCGTGTTTTTTATACCAGACGATCCCAATGAGTTGATCCTTGGCGAGCTTAGCTATTATTTGCCGCTTGCGGGGGCTGGAACATACGCCACTTTTTCCGGGATGATCTCGCACTTTGATGCTGGCGCATCTCTTGCTGCGCTGGATACGCAAAGCAGAACCCGGCGCATCGCCTTTAGTATTTCCCACCCGCTGATCCGCCGCAGCAAAACATCACTTTGGGGAAATGTCGGTATTGAAGGGCGCAATATAGAAGAAGAAGAACTTGGCGTGCCGCAATATAACGACAAAATGCGCGTCTTCTACGCCTCGGCAAATTTTCAAAAACAGCATTGGAATGGGGTAACGTCAATTTCCGGCAGAGTGAACAAAGGACTGGGCATGCTGGGCGCATCTAATGGCGGCTCATCCCTGTCGCGTCCGGACGCCGATGGAGAATTTACCAAATTCAATACTCAAATCAGCCACTACCAGAATATCGGCAAGGTCTTTGGATTATACGCCTCATTTGCAGGCCAAGCGTCATTAGATCCGTTACTGGCTTCAGAAGAGTTCGCTTTAGGGGGAGCCCGTTACGGCCGCGCCTATGATTATGGCGAGCTTACCGGCGATGACGGCATCGCAAGTCTTGTTGAGTTTCGTTATGGACGCAATCCAAATTTTAGTTTTCTGGATTTCTACCAGGTCTATGGATTTTATGATTACGGTATTGTGTGGAATGACAACGTAGCGTCTGAATTTGACTCAATGTCACTGTCTTCCGCAGGCGCCGGCCTCCGCCTCACATTCCCGGCATCAGTCTATGCAAGCTTTGAGGTTGCCCGGCCTTTAACCCACACCCCGTTCACCCAAAACGATAAAGACTGGCGCGGGTTCTTTTCCATTTCCAAGAATTTTTGATGGCTCATGTGTGACGTTGCCCCGTCAGCTGCCCTCAAAATGAGGGACTTTTCGGGGAGCAGGTCAAATCAGAACAAGCCGAGCCTATAAACGCGGGCATTAGAGCAAAATGCATTAAATGCGAATCGTGCATTTTGCTCTAGATTCTTTCGTTGTCGCATCGCGCGACGCGAAAACCGTTGCACACTTTTCGCTCGATGCTCTAAAGGTGCAACGTCAAAGGACAAGCGAACCGTCCTCAAACTGACCTTGGCAGAGCGTTTAGCCTATTGCAAAAAAGGGGGGGTTAGAACCCCGAAAATTGTCCGTCGTCAGGGTTTTTGGCGCCAAAGGCGACTTAATCTAAGAGAGAGTCTGGCTCATCTGGTTGATCGCATTATGCAGCGCGTTTGCGGTGTTGCAAGCGTCGCGCTTCGAGCGTCTTTAGTTTGTGTCTGACGTCAGCGCTTATGGGTCCAATTAGGGTAATTTGATAAGAGAGTGTTCTTGGCTCATCGTAACCACTGAGGAGTGGGACATGAGACAGACCAACGCAATACGTAAAAGCCCCGGCGAGAAGATCGTCAAAGAC
>JAJFGE010000131.1 GCA_021776295.1 Hyphococcus sp. | reverse complement strand
TCCTCGCCATAAAGCGCTTCCATCACCCGATTTTCAACATAAGACGTAAAGCCCTCATTCAGCCAGGCGTCGCGCCAGTTAGAATTGGTGACCAGATTGCCTGACCAGGAATGGGCAAGCTCATGGGCGACCACATTGGTGAGGCTCTTGTCGCCGGCGATGAGCGTCGGCGTCAGAAAGGACAGCCGCGGGTTTTCCATGCCGCCAAACGGAAAGCTCGGCGGCAAGACAATCATGTCATAACGGCCCCATTTATAGGGCCCGTAGAGGTCGTTGATCGCCTGTTCCATCTTTGGCGTGTCTTCAAACTCCGCCGCAGAGGCGTCCAGAATATAGTCTTCCGCATAGACGCCAATGTGATCGTTGACGGCTTTGAAGCCAAAGTCGCCAACCGCAAGCGCTAACAGATAGGCCGGTATCGGTTGCGGCATGTCGAAAGAATATTCGCCGTCGCGCGCCCCGTCCGGGTCTTGCGCCGCGCTCATCACGGCGATCAGTTCCGGCGGGGTCCTAAGCTTTGCGGAATAGGTAATGCGCACGGCGGGCGTATCCTGCAACGGCGCCATGGTGCGCGCATAAAGCGGCTGGAACTGACTGAACAGGAACGGCTGTGCTTTGCCTGCGGTCTGTTCCGGCGCCAGCCATTGCAGGCCTTCCGCCTCGGGGCTGGTGCGGTAAGTAACGCGCACCTGCGCGGCCATGTCCGGCAGCTCAATCTTCAGCGCCGAGCCTTTCACCGGATCGTCCGCACCCAGCGTATAGGGGGCCGCGCTCCACGCACCATTGGCGTTGGCTTCAACGGATTTGATGTCGAGGTCATTTGCATCCAACACCAAAACGGTGGCGGCGCTGTCGACATAGACAAGATCAAGCACCGCAACGCCGTCGAGGACCTTCTCATCGAACAGGACATCAAGATCGAGATCAAGATGGCGCACACGTATCTGACGGTAATTGGCGTAGGTGAACGGATCGACCGGTTGCTCTGTCGGCGCAGCATAGACGGGCGCGGTTTGTGCTGCTTGTTCTGGCGCCGCCGTGCCGGATGCGGCGCCCGGTTCTTGCGAACAGGCGGCAAGAGCGAATGAAAGTGCGAGGATACTGACGGCGGCGGCGCGTTGGGACATGGACTTTCCTTGACTAGTGAACTGGCGAGAGATTAAGGGCGCGATAAGAGAACGGCAAGCCGTCCCTATTATTGAAAATGAGTTTGGCGCTTAACCTTGAAAAAGGGTTGCAACTTCTGACGCATCACCGGCGCCGACAATGGAAATCGACGCGCCGCCCGCTAGCGCCCTTGCCGCGCAGCGCTCAACATCGCTTGCCGTGACGGCGGCGAGCCGCTCGGTGATTTCCTCCGGCGTCAGCACCCGGCCGAAGGCCATCATCTGCCCCGAGGCGCTCTCGATGCGCGCCGCCGGGCTTTCCAGGCTCATCATCATTGATGATCGCAACATCGCCCGGGCGCGATCGATTTCGATCTGTGACGCACTCGCCGCCATCGCCTCGATTTCCTGACGGATCAGTCGCGCCGCTTCCAAAATCTGCGCGGCGTCAGCGCCGACATAGGCGCCGATCAGGCCGCAATCATTATAGCCGTCCGCGAAAGCATAAACCGAGTAGGCGAGCCCACGCTGTTCGCGGATTTTTTGAAATAACCGCGACGACATCCCGCCGCCAAGCGCATCGGCGAAAATACGGGTTGCAAAAAATTCTTCATCGCGAGACGAAACGCCCGGCAGTGCAACGGCGAGATGGGTCTGCTCGATATCGCGCGCATCGTGGCGCAGGCCGCCTTTGAACGCCGGTGCGGAGCGCTGCGGGGGTTTATCGCCCGCGCCAAAGTCAGCAAACTGACTTTCCACCAGCGGCAGAAATTCATCCGCATCAATCTTTCCCGCCGCAGCGATAATCAGCGTCTCCGGGCGATAACATCGCTCCATAAAGCCGCGTAAGGATTGCGGGTTCTGTGCACGAACCGAGCTTGGCGTGCCTAAAATCGGGCGCGATAACGGATCGCCGTCCCAGGTTGCTTCCTGCAATAGTTCAAACACCACGTCGTCCGGCATATCAGCCGCCTCGCCGATCTCCTGGACCACGACTTCTTTTTCTTTTTCAAGTTCGCCTTCGTCAAAGGCCGGGTTTTGCAAGATGTCGGCGATAATATCGACGCCGAGCGCGATATCGTCCTTTAAAAGGCGGACATAATAGCCGGTACGCTGATGGCTGGTCGCAGCGTTGAGATAGCCGCCGACATTTTCGATTTCTTCAGCAATCGCCCGCGCGCTGCGCCGCTTGGTGCCCTTAAACGCCATATGTTCCAACAGATGCGCGATGCCGTGTTCTTCGTCGCGCTCATCGACCGAGCCGGCCTGCGCCCAGACGCCGAGCGCCGTCGTCTCCAGCGACGGCATCGGGTCGATAATGATGCGAATGCCGTTTTTAAGACTGTGCAACTGGCTCATTTTACGCTTTCTGTCTGACGTTGGCGAGGATCACCTGTTTGATTGCGTCGGTATTGTTTGCAGCATTAGTCATGAATTCCGGCCTGTCGAATAAATCGCTTTGCGCCGGCGGCAGCTTCGGCGTCGTCCCGGTCGCTTGCTTCACAGCGTCGGGGAACTTTGCCGGATGCGCTGTCGATAAGGTTACGATCTTACCGCTGAGCCTGCCTTGTTGGCGAAGCGCTTGCGCGGCGGCGCGCGCCACTGCCGTATGCGGGTCTATGAGCGCGCCGGTCGCCTCGAAATGACGTTTGAGTTCTGTCATGGTTTTGTCTTCCGACGTTGCATAGGAGAGGAAATCAGCGCTAATGGCTTCGCGCTCGCCGGCGCTAAGAAGCATCACGCCGTCGCGTTTGAAACCATCCATTTTCGCCCGTAGCGCATCGGCGTCACGGCCCATGACTTCAAATAATAACCGCTCGAAATTACTCGCCACCTGAATATCCATTGACGGCGATAGCGTCGGCGCGACGCCTGCCGGCGCATAATCGCCGCTGGTCATCGCTCGATGAAGGATGTCGTTGGCGTTGGTGGCGACCACCAGGTGATTGATATTAAGGCCGATTTTCTTGGCGCCATAGCCGGCGAAAATATCGCCGAAATTGCCGGTCGGCACGACAAAGCTCACCCCCTCGCCCGCATTCGTTATCGCAGCTGCGGCGGTGAAGTAATAAACCGTCTGCGCGGCGATGCGCGCCCAGTTAATTGAGTTCACCCCGCCGAGCCGCACCTGGCTGACAAACGCACGGTCGGCGAACAGCTCTTTAACAATCGCCTGACAGTCGTCAAACGAACCGGCAACGGCGATATTTTGAACATTGGCAGCGTCAACGGTCGTCATCATTCGGCGTTGAACATCTGTCACCCTCCCTTCAGGGTGGAGGACGACGACATCAACATGGGCGCAGGACTTCAATGCATCGATTGCAGCCGCGCCGGTATCGCCGGAGGTGGCGGCGATGATCGTCAATCGTTCGCCGCGGCGCGCCAGCACTTCATCAAATAGCCGCCCAAGAAACTGCATCGCGAAGTCTTTGAACGCCAGCGTCGGCCCATGATAGAGTTCAAGGATCCAGTCCTCATCGCCGAGCTTGGTCAGCGGCGCGACATCAGCGTGGTCAAACCGTCCGTAGACGGCGCCCGCGATGTCCAATAGCTGCGCCTGGCTGAAAGCCTCGCCGGTAAACAGTGCGATAATCCGCGCCGCGACTTCGGCATAGGGGCGCTTGCGCAAGCCAGCGATGTCATCAACCGTCAGCGCCGGCCATGTCTCGGGCACGTAAAGCCCGCCATCCGGCGCCAGTCCGGTCAGCAGCACCTCTTCAAAACCGGCAAGCAGCGCCTGCCCGCGCGTGGAAATGTATTTCATGGCCCCCGCTTTGGCCTAAATTTCGCCCGCGGGCAAATCGCAAATGAGAAATTTCTCATCATAAAGCGCGCCAATAATCAGCGTCTCGCCAAGCCGGGCGGCTGTTGTAGCGGCGGAAAGTTCACGCCCGTCATCAAGATAGACGGTTCGCGCAGCGCCGTCGGCGCCAATGCGGATCACTTCTGACGGGGCGCGTTTTTTAGGATTGCCCGCATGGGCCGGCAGCGACAATGGCTGCGGCAGAGCCGCGACCCACAGCGCGCCCGCATCATCAACAGTTATATTGTCAGGCGAGGCGTCAAGACGAATGGTTTGCGCCAGGCTGAGCACGCCGGTCTCAAGGTCCCGGTCATAAACCTTGACCGCGCCGCCGGCAGTTTCGGCGACATAGATGCGCGCGCCATCGGCGCTCGCCTCAACGCCGTTGGCGAAGCGCAAACCCGCCGCCGCCACCCGCCAGGAGGCGCCGTTGGTGAAGAACACCTGGCCGGAAGCCTGCCGGGTCAGAAACTGAATGCGGCCAATCGGCGTATTGCGGCCAGACTGAACATCGTTGGTGACGTAGAAGCTGCGGCGTCCGACGGCGACGACATTGTTGGGACTGGTGAGGCGCGGCTCGGAAAATGTCTCAAGATGAACGAGCATGCCGTCATTTTTAATGTCGAACATCTCAACCGACTTACGCGTCTCATTGACGACGAACAGGCGGCGCACCTCGTCATCTTCATAATAGTCGAGCCCGAGGGGTTTAAAACTGGTCGGGCGGCCCATGGTCATGTCGCGCCACCCCTCAGCGCCGAGCGGGTTGGCAATATCAAAGACGTGGATTGCACCGCGGCTCTCTTTGGTTCGCCGGTCCCGCGACGAGATAAACACGCGCGACCGGGCGGCGTCGATCTGGATATCTTCCGGACCGGCGATGCCGGCGACAGGCGTGCATTGTCCGGCGAAAGAGCGCTCGATGTCGTCAAAATAGTTAAAGGAGTTCAAGGCAGCATAAACAGCCGCGCCGGCGAGAACAAATAAGACAAGGATAAAGGCGGCCAAACGCATACTGTATTTGCCAAATACCTGAGCAAGAGGGAACTATTGAGGTGGTACAGCGAACTTCCTAGGGTCAGCCTATAACATCATCGTGAGCGGCCCGCTAGGCGCGAAAACCTCCGCTCACGGGGTTGCGAACTCGCTTGATCGCGCGTATACGCCCGGCTCTTATTGAGCGAAATGCGTATTGCCTGATATTTTGCCGTATGATTTGGCCCCTGGCTGGGGCAAAGGGTTGCCGAGATGAAAAAAGAGATTCACCCCGATTATCACATGATCAAGGTCGTGATGACCGATGGGTCCAGCTTTGAAACCCGCTCGACCTATGGCGAGCCCGGAGCGACGCTCAATCTCGATATCGACCCGACCAGCCATTCCGCCTGGACCGGCGGGCCGCAACGCATCTCTGATCGCGGCCGGGTCTCGAAATTTAACCAGAAATTTGGCGCTTTCGGCCTCAAGAAAAATAAATAAAGCCGCTAAGACGCGCCGCCAAACGCTTTGAGCAAGGCCGCTTGCTGGGCTGCCGCATCGGCGCCAGTCGTCTTCTCATCCATTGTTGGAAAAAGCCCGGCGTCAATCCGGCGGATACGGCCATAGAGCTGACGGGTTTCTTCAACCAGACCGATCAAGGCTTCAGGCAATCCCTCGCCGGCCAGATTGGCCTCCGGCTCATCGCTGCTATCGAGGCGGTATTTTGGCTCCGCCGCTTCGCCCAGCGCCATCTCGCCCTCGCGCACGGCGCGCAACACTAACAGCCAAGACGCAATCTGCATCAACTGGGTCGTCAGCCGCATCGAGGCGCCAGCATAGCTGAGGGCTGCATCGCGGCTGAGATTTTTGGACGCGGTGCGCCCTTCCCCATCGAGGTAATTGGCGGTCTCTTCAACCAGGCTCATGCCTTCGCTGAAGGTGCGCCCAAACATCTCCGATTGCACGAATGTCGCCGCACCGGAGATTTTACCCTGAATATCGTCTTCGGTCTTAACCACCGTCATGTCCCGCCAATACCCGTTTTGCGCAAGATGCCGCCCCAGGAGCGACGTGGCAAGCAAATGCCCGCCGCCTTATGGTCCCATGCGCTGTTTAAACACAGTCTTTCAAGGCCCTCCTGAGCAACCCTTATGCCAGCAACCTGTGCGGGAACTTAACAGCCGTAATTCGGCTGGTGTTTTGGGTTATCCTTAACGAAGCCCGCAACACAGATTGCCAGGGTCTGTGTTTCGCTTCCCTGCCTATGCTGCAGCTTCGATACGCTCGCTGTCGCGGTATAAGCGTCCATAAAGCCCTGCAATGACGCCGTAAGAGAAGAACGCCCAGAACACGTTGGCCAAGATTTTAATGCCGTTCCATATCCAGATGAACAGCGGCAACGCCCAATCGGCGCCGACCCCGCTATTGACCAGCTTGGTCGACACCAGCACCGCCTGATAAAGCAGGTTAATCACTTGCGGTATGAGCGTGGTGAGAAAAAGCGAATTGATAATGAATGTTTGAAGAATGAAGAAAAACCCGGCAACCGCCAGTAAGATAATTGGTATGCGAACAATGTTCCAGCCGCGCGACAAAAGCAGCGTGCCGCCAAGGCCGAGCGAGCCCCGGCAAACGGCAATTCCGGGGTAAGGGTAAAGCCGCAGATTGATATAGGTGACAAGCAGATAGCCTGCCGTAACAATAAACAAAATCGCATTGACCGGCGCACTGGTAAGATCGGCCGCTCCCCCGGCCGCCGCCGCCGATTTCAGGAGTTTCAAGATTTCAGGCCGCAATAAAAAGACCGCCGCGCCGAAAACCACCGCGACAACGACAAAACTAACCACTGCCCGCAGAAATGCGTTGGGCTTTCCGGTCGCATTTGGACGGTTGCGCGGATTGAAATGGAAAAACGTCACCAGCCAGGTCAACAACACCAAAGGCGCAGCCGCCGCGAGCGGTACAGCCAGCCCGAACACCCACTCAGCCCCGCGCTGAACCAGCCCTTCTTCGGCGGTAATCAGCTTGATGGTGTGCAGACTATTGGCGTCTGGGAACGACGCCATGGTTTGCGACATCGCCGCGACAATATATTTCAGCGTAAAAAACGACGTCGTCATAATCGGCAATAAAATTATTACGCCGACAAACAATGCGCTAAACAACAATCCGATGAGAAAGCGCAACTGGTCCGGGCCGAAGGGCAGACGCACCGAACCTGGCCCCGGACGCTCGCCCAACCCCGCCCATCGGATCAGCGGCGCTAGAAAAGTCGAGATCAAAATCACCTGAACGAAAAGGCTGACGGCGGCAATGGCCGCCATCTGCTCCCCATGCGCACTCCAGCCTTGCGCTGCGTAGCGTGCAAGCAATTGCTGGGCGGAAAGAAATGAACCGACTTCAGCAAAGGTAATCACGCGCCCGGCAATCACCGACAGAGAGGCGTAAACGCTCGCCATATCGACGATCAGGAGAAGCACGACCGCCAGCCAGGAAACCCGCATGATGGTCGCCATGCGGCGGCCGCCAAAGTTTAGCGCTTCGCCCAAGATCGATAAAATACGCAACTGCATGTGCCGATCGCCCCTCAAAACCCCAATCCTGCCCCGAACGGATCAAGCTATAGGCTAAATAAAGGCCCGGCAATCGCAAATCCGCTGCAAGCCCGGTTTGCGCTTGCAAAACAAACCGCTAGAAGTGGTTTTGATGACCCAGATTAATCCCATCCACATTATCGGCGCCGGCCTTGGCGGTTCGGAAGCCGCCTGGCAGGCCGCCAATGCGGGCGGGCGCGTTGTCCTGCATGAAATGCGGCCGGTCCGCCAGACCGACGCCCATCAGACCGACAGCTTTGCTGAGCTGGTCTGTTCCAATTCGTTTCGCTCTGACGATGCGGAAAACAACGCCGTCGGCCTGTTGCACGAAGAGATGCGCCGCGCCGGCTCGCTGATCATGCGCGAGGCCGACGCCCACAAAGTGCCGGCCGGCGGCGCCTTGGCGGTTGACCGTGACGGCTTTTCCGCCGGCGTCACAGCCGCGATTGAGGCCCATCCGAATATTGAAATCCGCCGCGAGGAAATCACCGGCCTGCCGCCGGAAGATTGGTCCAATGTCATCATCGCCACCGGCCCGCTCACCTCAGCGCCGCTGGCCGAGGCGATCCACACGATTACCGGCGAGCAAGCCCTCGCCTTTTTCGACGCCATCGCGCCGATTATCCACAAGGACTCCATCGACTTTGACACCGCCTGGTTCCAGTCGCGCTACGACAAGAAGGGGCCGGGCGGCGATGGTGCGGACTATATCAACTGCCCGATGGATGAAGCTCAGTATGCGGCCTTCCTGGCGGCGTTGAACAGCGGCGAGAAAACCCAGTTTAAGGACTGGGAGCAATCCACCCCCTATTTTGAAGGCTGCCTGCCGGTTGAGGTGATGGCCGAGCGTGGGCCAGAGACGCTGCGCTTTGGTCCGATGAAACCGGTTGGCCTCACCAACCCACGCACCGGCGAACGCTCCCATGCGGTGGTGCAACTGCGCCAGGACAACGCCCTCGGCACGCTCTACAATATGGTCGGGTTTCAAACCAAACTGACCTATGGCGCGCAGACGCGCATCTGGCGGATGATCCCCGGGCTTGAAAACGCTGAATTTGCCCGTCTCGGCGGCATCCACCGCAACACCTTCCTGAATTCACCGAGACTGCTCGATGCGGCGTTGCGGCTGAAGGCGCGCCCGGCTTTGCGCTTTGCCGGACAGATTACCGGGGTTGAGGGCTATCTTGAGAGCGCGGCCATCGGGCTCTTATGCGGGCGGTTTGCGGCGGCGGATACGCACGGTGCGGATATTCCTTCGCCGCCGGAGACCACCGCCCTTGGCGCCCTCATCCGCCATATTACCGGCGGGCATATGTCGAGCGGGGCCGGTTCTAAAAAGGCGTTTCAACCGATGAACATCAATTTCGGGCTGTTTCCAGCCATCGAGGTTCCAAAAACCGACACCGCCGGGCGGCGTCTGAAAGGCAAGGAGAAGGGCGCGGCGAAAAAACGCGCCATCTCCGCGCGGGCGTTGATCGATATAGAAAATTGGTTGCAGAAGCATCGAATTGCTGCCTAAACAGCATGGATTCTACGATGAAAAATGGCTGTTGCAGTCGGGGGGCAGTCGGTAAAAAAGTGGGCCGCAGCGAGTTTCCTCACTGCGGCCCCCCAGACGTGCAGCAGGGGGAGATCGCCACACAACCGGGATTTCTTTCGCCTAATAACCAGCGAATCTGGTGATTAGATAAAAACCTGTGTCGGATGCCTTGTCCAGTATCCGTAAACTGTTTAGGTCATGAGTCCTAAAGCGGCGGTCATGTAAGCCTATGCGGTAGCGGCGTCAACCACCGGGGGGATAATTTTTTAATGTTGCAATCGCAACTAAAAGCTGAAAATCGCGCGATGAAACGCGCGATTATTGCGCATCTTGAAGAACTACGCAGTAATCGTCCAACTATAGTTCTAGCAACAGGAAAAACTGCAAAAGCAGGTGAAACCGTACGAAAAATTATAATGGCGGCGCGGCAGGTCTTTATCGAGGTTGGTCACGCAGGTTTGACCCAGCGAGACGTGGCAGACGCCGCCGGGATTGCAGTTGGCAACCTTACCTACCATTTTCCGACCAAACGCGCCCTCCTCGACGCGATGTTGCTGGAAGTGCTTGCCGACTACTTAGACGACCACATCCAGCAATACGAGGCCAATCCAGACCAGCCGTTGCAGGTTCTCCTGAATGTTGTGGAATCCTATGTTCGCAACGCCCGTCACTCGCACCGGTTTTTTTACCATATGTGGGGATATGCCGGTTGCGATGAGGAAGTGAAGCACAAAATTCGCAGCTACTATCAAGCCGTCGGACGCTTCGTCTATTATCTTGTGCGCGCCGCCAATCCAGAACTGAATGACACGCAGATACGCCGTGCAACGCTTCAGCTCTCCAGCGTTGAAGAAGGCATCAAGCTTTTTATCGGCATGGGGCCGGGCGACGATTCCTCAATCGCCGCCGCTGAAGAAGATATCCGTCAACTGACGCAAAAGATCGTCATGACCGCCCACTTATAACGCTCATTCCTCTGGCTTATAATATTTATGCGTGAAGCGGTCGCTCTCGCCGATGGCGAGATATTTCTTGCGCTCCTCGGTTAGCGGCAACGTCCCGGAAAGCGACGGCGGCAAAGACCAGACGCCGCGCGGATGGTCTTTGTTGTCTTTTGGGTTGCGATTGTGTTCTGACGCGACAATAAATTTAAATCCGGCGCGCTCGGCCAGCATGCGGAAATGGCTTTCATTGACATAACCGTTCTCGCCTTCAGGGTCTTGTGGTATCGCCTCATCGCCCGCGTGATCGACAATGCATAAAACACCGCCGGGACGCAGCATGTCGAAGACCGCATTCACATGCGTCTGCGCTGGTTGCTTATAAATCATGAAACCGTGGGCGCGGAACACAAGCACCATATCAGCTTCGCCGTAAGGCACATTATCGGCCTTGCCGGGAAACTGACTTCTGCCGCCCACCGGATAATAGGCGCCGCCGCCATCCTCGACCAGCGGCCGGACAATACGCCGGTACCAGGCGCCCTGCCCGCCGGGCCAGATTTCAACCACCGTCATCTCCGGTTCAATGCCGCAAAAGGTCAGCGTCTCGAGTGGACGGCGATATTTGTCGCGGGCTTTTTGCTTTGTCGGGCGTTGGTCGCTTGTGATCAGTTGTTTCAGCTTCTCCTGCGTCGCCTCGGAGGACGGCGGATAGTCGGCCGCACCCGCCGCCGACGTAATCGCGCCTATAAAACAAACTCCGATAAGCAGTGATCTAAACGGCATGATGTGTTCCCTATGATCGCTCTTGAGCAGCGCCCATGATATGACCGTATCGGGCCAGCGCCAAATCACGGGACCGAGAGACTAAGGATTGCCGCCAATGAGCGCGATCGAAACCATTATCAAACCACGCACACGCGATCTCGGCGGGTTTACGGTCGG
>JAJFGE010000014.1 GCA_021776295.1 Hyphococcus sp. | reverse complement strand
GGCGCGGTAGAAGAAAACCTGAACGCAAGCCTGGCCGCTGGCAAGGTGAATGGCGAACACATCAGCTTCCGCGAGGTTGGCGAAGTTGATGTCTTGCGAGCCCTGCACATAGCTCAGCGCGCGAATGCGGTCGCGAAAGGAAGCGGCTTTTTCAAAGTCGAGATCGCCCGCCGCCCGCTCCATCTGTGCAGATAAAGTGCGCTGGATTGCGGTGCTGTCGCCGGAGAGAAACGCTTTGGCCTCGCCGACCAGCTCGCAATAGATTTCTGTGCTGATCAGACCAACGCATGGCGCCGAGCAGCGTTTGATTTGATGCAACAAGCAGGGGCGCGTGCGCGCGTCGTAAACACTGTCGGAACATGTGCGCAAGAGAAATGCTTTTTGCAATGTGTCGAGGGTCTGGTTGACGGCGCTGGCCGATGCAAACGGTCCAAAATAGGCGCCTTTGCGTTTGCGCGCGCCGCGATGTTTGAGTATTTGCGGCGCCTCGTGGCCTTGCGTTACCAGAATGTAGGGAAATGATTTGTCGTCGCGCAGGATAACATTGTAGCGCGGCTTGAGCTGTTTGATGAGATTGGCTTCAAGCAGCAGCGCCTCGGTCTCTGTCTCTGTGACGACAAATTCCATTGCCGCCGTCTCTGCGATCATGCGCATGATGCGGTTTGAGTGGCCGCCAGATTTGGCGTAGCTGGAAACCCGGCTTTTTAGATTTTTGGCCTTACCAACATAAAGAATTTTGGCGCCAGCGCCGATCATCCGGTAGACGCCGGGCTTGCCGGGCAGGCGCCTGACATAGTCGGCGATCAAGGCGGGGCCCGAGACGGCATGGGGCGGCGCGCCATTATCCTCAAGATTTTTCGTATCAGTCGCGTTCATCAGCCCTACAGTTAACCCGTCGTTCACCAACCAGTCGATAGATTGTCCCAGCGCCGGCGCGGTCTCTTAACTAGCGCTCTAGGGCGGCGCAAGCGCGAGGTCAAATGGACACCACCCTCAAAGATCGCTCCGATATTACCGTCATTTTGGTGTTTTTCATAAGCCTGGCGATTGCCGGGGTTCTTGGCGGTGGATTTGTTGTGCGCGATTATGCGCATGCGCGCGCGAGCGTTTCCTGGCCACAGGTCGACGGCGTTGTCTTGAGCCAGCTTGGCGACGGTTCGAAGCGGCTGCGCTATGCCTATTCAATCGGTGGGCGGACTTACCAATCCCACCGCGAGCGTTTTTTTACCGCGCGGTTTTTAAGGTCGGAGGCGCTGGTGTGTTTTCCGGGTGAGGCGTTGACAGTCTATGTCGACCCGCAACATCACACATTCTCGGTTCTGAGAACTGGCGGCGTCGGCGCGGTGTTCGTATTGTTTTCGCTGCTGAGCGGCGCGTGTATTTTCTTTGGTGTCGGTGGCGTGGTGTGGACACTTTCAGAACGGGCTGCCAAACACAGTCCAGACACGGATGCAAAGTTCAACATCGGACGCGACGCGCATTTTCAATAGCCCAAGTTTTTCGTGCGGCTGATTTCAACGCCGGCGGCGTCGGCCTCTGAAATCGCGTTCGGCTTTTCAATGCGGACATCAACGGAAATCGCCATCGGGTGCGACAACGCTAATTCGGCGACGCGCTCGGCCAGGGTTTCGACAAGCTTGATATGTCCCTCGGCAAGGATCGCTTTTACGCCTTGCGTCAGCTTGTTGTAACAGACAACGTCTTCAAGGCTGTCGCCAATCGGGTTGGAAGGTTCCACCACTTCGACCTCAAGGTCGATCTTCAGTGGTTGTGCGACCCCCTGTTCGCTGTCGTAAACACCGATGAAAGCGTCTAGCATCAGCCCGCGGACAAAAATCTTGCGGCGCGGCGCATTGGCGGCGCGGGGGATGGGCGTGACTTCCTGAGGCGTGCGATTATTTTTCATAATTATTCCTGTATCAGAACATCCGGCGTTTGCCAGGCCAGATGCTGGCCTCCATCGACGGCGATCATCTGGCCGGTGACGGCATGGGCGGAGACCAGATAGAGCAGGGCGCCGCAAATATCGCCGGGTGTGGCCCCATGTCCGAGGATTGTCGCCTCGTTCTGGCGCTTCCAGTCGGCGTCTGATTGGCGGGAATTTTTCAAGACTGGCCCAGGCCCGATGGCGTTGACGCGGATGCCTTGCCCGCCTAGCGCTTGCGCCAGCGTTGTCGTCAGGGTCGCCAGCGCCGCCTTTGAGGTTGTGTAGGAGAGGAACTGCGGCGTCAGCTTGAGGACGCGCTGGTCGATGATGTTGACGATGAGGTTATTGGCGCCGGGCGCAGCTTGCGCGGCGAAATCCTGGGCGAGCTTTAGCGGCGTGCGCAAGTTTGTCTCAATATGCTTGTCCCAGCTTGTCCGGGTCATCGACGCGATGTCGTCGGGCTCAAAGACCGATGCAGAATTGACCAAGAGGGTGAGCGGGCCAACGGCGCCTGCCGCTTTCGCGATCAGGGCAGCCGTTTCTTCCTCGCGCGACAGGTCCGCCTGAATGCTGGCCGCCTTGCCGCCACGAGATGTTATCTGCGCCACGACATCGTCGGCTTGTGCGGCGGATGCGCGATAATGAACGGCGACGGCAAACCCCGCTTCGGCCAAGGCAAGCGCCATGGCGCGTCCGACCCGCATGCCGGCGCCAGTGACAAGCGCGGAGCCGGGAGTAACATCGGCCATTGCCTAGATCCCTCCGGCGAGCTTTGCCAGGGCGATTACAAAGCCAATATAGGCGCCGAAAATAAACAGCCCCGACAGCCGCCCGATGTCGCGCCGGGTCAACACATACCCCGTCAGCACCAGCGCAGCGACCATCATCACCGGAATTTCAACGTGTAAGGAAGTTGGGTCAAAATAGGCGGTGCCGGCAAGACCGGCAGCGCCGCCGACCGCCAGCAGGTTGAAAATATTCGAGCCGATGATGCCGCCGATAGCGACATCGGATTTTTTATGGATGGCGGCGGCGGCAACTGTTGCGAGCTCAGGCAGTGACGTGCCGAAGGCGACAATGGTCAGCCCGATCAGCTCTTCGCGCACGTCGAGCGCCATCGCCATTGCCTGGCCGTTGGTGACCAACATATGTGCGCCAAGCGGCAGACCAATAAGTCCGGCGGCTAGAAACAAAATTGTTTTGAGCGAGACCTTCGAGGTTTCAAGATATTCATCAACCTCGTCAATCAGTGGTTCAGCGCCGCCTTGGCTGGAGCGAAACCACATATAACCGACATAGGCGATGATGCCAGCAAACAGGAAGGCGCCGATCCTTGTATCGATATATCCAACGAAATAGGCGGCGCCCGCAAACGCCGCTGTTGCAACCAGCATGATAACCGCGTGCCGGCGCAACCCCAGCACATGCGTTGAGATTGGGTAAATGATCGCCGGCAAGCCAAGCACCAAAAACACATTAGCGATATTGGAGCCGATGATGTTGCCGAGCGCGATGCCGTCGCTGCCGGTTACAACCGCATGAATAGTCACGACCAGTTCCGGCGCCGAGGTGCCGAAGGCGACAATGGTGAGGCTGATGATCAGCGTCGGCACACTCAGCGCAGCGGCAAGACCTACTGCGCCGCGCACAAGCAGATCGCCCGCCACAAGCAGGATTACTAGCCCGACGACAATCAGAATAATCTCAGCGCCCATAATCGGCCTTTGTTCAGGAAGAGGACTGTTTAAGACAGCGCATATGGGCCGGCGGCAGATCTTTTTAAAGATTGCGGGGCGGCCAGGGGTCTAAAGCGCCGCCGGGGTCAATCCACGCGGCCTTTTTCAGTGATGTTTAAAATTGCGAATATTAAAAAGAAAATCACGATCATCGCGACGCTCATCCAACCTGGACCCATGGAAAACCCCTCCTTGGTTAAGCGCCCCTTATAGGGCGCGTCGAATGCGGCGTCACCCCACGGACGCCGCCTTGAGATAATCGTGATTCGCAGTGTGCTGGGCTCTGTCCGGCAGGGTTAAACATCCAAACTTGCTCAAATTTTGGACAAGTTGCGCATTACGCAAACACCCTGTCTTCATCGGCGCTGGCTAGGATTTGTGGGCGATGCGGCAAAAAGGGGGCGGCGATGCAAACTGGGATACTCGAGACCCCGGCGATATTAAAAGAGCGCCGACTGACAAACCGGGTGCAAAAATCCTGGTCGGACTGTGCTAATGGCAGCCTGCCGTCCTGGGACGATATTCAGGAACTGGACCTCGGGGCGGACTGGCGCTCATGTTTTGCGGTCGATTTGTCGCTGTCGGACAAGTTTCCTTATTTCATTTTCCTCGGCGAGAACCTGTCACGGCTGGCTTTGACCTATCTGTCGGACCGCGCCCACCGTGAGTTGACGCCGGTTGATCTGGCGGTGGCGAAGATGGACGAGGCGGCCCTGTCGCGGGAGCCGGTGTTCCACGGCAATATGCTGCGCCTGCCGGGACAGCGGAACATTTTGTTTCGCAGCGTCGTTCTGCCGCTGAGCGAGAATGGCGAGGACGTAACCCACATATTCGGTGCGGCCAGCGGCAAGGGCGCTTAGGGCGTCAGATATTAACATGGTTATTGCGCCGGCAAAATTTGGCGAAAATTTTCACGCCCTTGCACACCCTGTGCTCACACGCCTGCACTAGGCTTCTACTTGAGGACGGGCGGAGGCTACGGGGCGACGATGTTAACGGATGTTTCTACGCTTTTTGACAACGGCGCGATCGCGCCGGCTGTCGATCGGCGGATAACCAATCGACTGGTCAATGCCTGGGCGCGCGCGGCGCGGGGCTATTTCCCGAGCTGGGAGGCGCTTCAGGAGATGGATCTGGGCGAGGACTGGTCGTGGATATTTGCCGTCGATCTGGAAAAAAGCATCGGCTTTCCATATTTCATTTTCCTCGGTGAAAGCCTCGCCAGGCTTTCCGATGTGCACCTTTCCGGCGCTACCGACTGGACGATGTCGCTGCTCGACAAGGCGACGGCTGACGTTTTCGCCGCCGCCGCCGCAGAAGGCCCGCATTACCGGGATGATACACTGACGCTGTGCGACGGCCGGCGCATCCTTCTGCGCAGCGTAACGGCGCCGCTGGCCGATGACGGGCGCGATATCACCCATGTGGTTGGCGCCATCAATGGCCGGTTCGCGCCAGAGACGCCGCTTAGGGCGGTCTGACCACCTTTACCCCGCGCCGCTCGGCGCTTAAGTTTCCTGCAAAATTTGAGATGTTGGCGCTGTCGCTTATGACGGCGCAAACTACATTTGCGAGGAAATCACCATGACTGCAGAATTTGGCCACTTTGTGAATGGCCGCTCGGTAAGCGGCGCTTCGGGACGCCTCCATGACATTTACAATCCAACCACCGGCGAGGTTCAGGCCAAGGTCGCGCTCGCCAGCCGCGATGAGGTGACGGTGGCGGTCGATGCGGCGGAAAAGGCTTTCCCCGCCTGGGCGGCGACCAATCCGCAAAAACGCGCGCGGGTGATGTTCAAGTTCAAGGACCTGGTTGAAAAGGACATGGAAAATCTGGCGAAGATGTTGTCGTCAGAGCACGGAAAGATATTACCCGATGCGCGCGGCGACGTGATCCGCGGGCTCGATGTGATCGAGTTTGCCTGCGGCATCCCACATTTGCAGAAAGGTGAATATACTGAGACGGCAGGTCCCGGCATTGACGTTTACTCCATGCGCCAACCGTTGGGCGTGGTCGCCGGCATCACCCCGTTTAACTTCCCGGCGATGATCCCGATGTGGATGTTCGGTGTGGCGATTGCCTGCGGCAACACCTTCATCAACAAGCCATCGGAGAAAGACCCGTCAGTGCCGCTGCGTCTTGCCGAGCTGATGATGGAAGCCGGCGCGCCGGAGGGGGTGCTCAATGTCGTCAATGGCGACAAGGAAGCGGTGGACGCGATCTTAGAAGACCACCGCGTCAAGGCGATCTCCTTCGTCGGCTCCTCGGACATTGCGCAATATATTTATACCAATGGCGCTGCGAACGGAAAACGCGTCCAGGCCTTCGGCGGCGCCAAGAACCATATGATTATTTTGCCAGACGCTGACATGGACAATGTCGTCAACCAGCTTATCGGCTCTGCCTACGGATCGGCGGGCGAGCGCTGCATGGCGACGCCAGTGGCGGTGCCCGTGGGCGAGGGGACGGCGGATAAACTGATCTCGATGTTGAAGCCGCGGGTTGAAACGTTGCGCATCGGCCCGTCGATGTCGGAAGACAGCGACCTCGGCCCGCTGGTGACGGCGGCGCAGCGCGACCGGGTCGCCAACTATATCCAGATGGCGGTGGATGAGGGCCAGGAGCTGCTGGTCGATGGCCGTGATTTCTCACTGCAAGGCTATGAGAACGGCTTCTTCATGGGCGGCACGCTGCTCGATCATGCCAAGCCAGGTCATAAATCCTATGACGAGGAGATTTTCGGCCCGGTGCTGCAAATTGTCCGTGCCGAGAACTTTGAAGTGGCCGTCGCGCTGCCGTCAAAGCATCAATATGGCAACGGCGTTGCGATCTTCACCCGCAACGGCGCCGCGGCGCGCGAATTTGCCGCCCGGGTCAATGTCGGCATGGTCGGCATCAATGTGCCAATTCCGGTCCCGGTCGCCTATCACACCTTCGGCGGCTGGAAGCGCTCAGGCTTCGGCGACACCAACCAGCACGGCCCCGAGGGCGTGAAGTTCTGGACCAAGGTCAAAACGATTACACAACGCTGGCCGGAGGATGTGCAGGGCTCGGAGTTTGTTATTCCGACGATGGGGTAGGAGTTGTGTGCCGGGTCAATGATGGCGCAGGAAAATCGGCGGGCGTTTGTTCTTTGCAAAACAAACCCGCCAAATGCCCCGCCACCCTGCTTGATTATTTCTGTGCGTTGACCAACGCGGCGATTACTGTAAGCGCCGATATCCTGGTCGCCGGATCAGCGATGCTTCTTGCCGTGGCGAGAGCGCCGTCAATGTCGCCGCGCGTGGCCTGATCATTGGCGATCGCGAAGTCTAATGATTGTTGGATAATTGCAGAATTTGTTCCGACAATCCCAGATTGAATAAGGCGCCGCGCAGCGTCAAATTGCTTGAATTCAATATGTGCAAAGGTGACGGCAGTAAACCACGCCTCGTGTGTTCCGTCGTATTTCATTTGAACTTTGACTAAATTAGCGGCGTCATTCAATCCAACATAGATGCCGGCGACCTGCGTATAGACGCTGGGTCTGGCGAATTTGGATTTTATTTTTTTGACATCCTTTAACATGCCCTCGGCAATGGCTCTGGCCCCGGCTTGATCACCCGCTCGAACTTTAGCTTTGCCGATCGATGCAAGCAGTGCCATTTTCATAATGTCGTGAGGGAGAGTATTCGCCAGCGCAAGCGCGGCAGATGTGTCGCCTCCAAAAGCGTAGCGAAAGGCGACCGAAAAAATTGCGCTACTACGCGCCGTCTCGTCGCTAATTGACATGGCGACGGCTTTGGCTTCCTCAATTACTGCACTAGCTTGAGCCTCATTTTCTAAGCCGCGAAAGGCGTCTGCCCCCGCCAATAATGATTCTACCCGATCGGACGGGTCGGCTCTGTTGCGAGCAAGAGAAAGCCCCTTTGCTGCATCGCCATTGGTGATATGAAAACCAATAACTTGATTATCAAAGAGCTTGCGGTAGGCCGGTTTTGATATTGTGTTGGCGGTGGCCATCGCGCCGTCGAGATCGCCCTGTTTCAACTGCGCGGATGCAAGGCTTAGGATTGCTGGTGCGCGAAAGAAGTCGGAGGCCGGAATTGTATTTAAAAGCGCCTTGGCGCCATCAATGTCTCCCATCGCGGCCATCATTCCGATGACCGAGTTTAATGCTTGTCCCTTTTTGTCGGGCGCGACGGTTTTTGCGATCTCAAGCGCTTCGTTCAGGATGGCCTCAGCCTTGCCCATGGGTTTTATGCTTTTCGTAGGTCCCGAAGCGCCGCCAGCGCGCGCCAGCGTGCCGCTATAGCCTTCGGTTTCAAACGCGCCGCTGGTCCCGTCAGCGTTGAGGGCGAAGGTGAACGTGAAATTGGTGCCGCCTGCGACGAAGACCCCGCTTAGCTTTTCGCCTTCAATGGTTGCGTTGACGGGATAGGTGGCGTCAGTCGCCACATAGTAAAGCTCGCCGCTAAACCCGGCGCCAGCTTTCACCAGCGTCAAACGCACGGCGTCAGACTGGAACACGCCAATATAGCGATCAGTTTTTGCCGTGGCGAAAGGATTGGCCGGCGCATTGGTTGCAAACGGGTTGTCCTGTGCTATTGCGGTGGCCGCGGGCGATAAGCAATAGGCGGTCGCAATCGCAATGATACTGATATTTTTCATCTCAGGTTTCCATATGTTCGAATTTTAAAAGTCTACCGGCTTTTGTTATTCTTGTTTTGCCATCTCCGTCGCGACCGCAGATATTGCGAAAGAGCGATGGTGCGGTTGTGCGATACCGCGCGCCATGGCGAGACCGCCTTCAAGATCGCCATTTTGTGCCTGGTGTTGGGCAAGCTCGGCCGTCAGGGAGCCAACAAGATCGGGGTTGCCGATGATCGACAAATTTGCCCGCGCAGGCGCGTAATAGCCAAATTGAATCTGTGTACGGACAAGCTCTACGCGCACATATAAGGGATTGCCTTTTAGCTTATTCGTCCATTTAATCATCTTATTGATACCCTCTTCGTCGCGAATGGCGGCATAACCTCGTACGACTTGCGCATAGGCGACAGGTCGCGATGAAGAGGGCTTCATCCAACCTGCAGCGCCCTGAGCCTCTTTGGTTGATTCTCGCGCGCCTTTAATATCTCCAGCCCTTGCCTGCGCCAAAGCGACACTCACAAAGGCGTTCACTTTTTTCAAGTTTCCTTTTTTTATGTTTTTGGCGAGGTCTAATGCCGTTTCATAATCACCCATCTTTGCATAACCGCCCACTAGCATGCCGTAAGCGTCTTTTCTTAGATCCTTATTTTCGATGGCTTCCGTGATGGTATTTGCGCTGGTAAGGGTTGTCAGTGCTGTTGCTTTGTCGCCGTTTTTGCTGAGCGCATTGGCGACAACAATGAGAGCGCTGATTTTATCAGTTTGCGTACCGATCGCATTTGCTGTCGCAAGCGCGCCGGCAGTATCGCCGTTTTCAGCCTGATAGCCTGCGATCGATTCAGCTATATGTGTTCGCCAGGTTTGATCC